>JAISVO010000117.1 GCA_031271525.1 Oscillospiraceae bacterium | reverse complement strand
GTAGCCGCGCCAGCCCATCGGCGCAAGCTGCATCCTTGGCGCGAGTTCGTCGGCGTATTGGTAGCCGTAGACTTCGGGGTTGAATTTCTCAATTTGATCCATACAACTGCCGATGGCGTCTTGATAAAACTCGTCGTTATACGGTTCGCCTTGGAACACGATCATTTTGCATGGATCAAGAGTGATGACGTCAAAACCCCGAGGAACCTCACCCGCATAGTCGGTCGCAACCTCAACGCCGTGCGCGTAAACGCCCGTGCCTTCGGGGCGCATGTTTTGCGGCAGCCATACGCCGACAGGCTCGTAGAGCGCTTCCTTGATACCGCTGAGGATCGCCCACGGCGCGGAGGTGCCCGACCCTTCCTCCGCGCAGCCAAACTCATCGCAGTATTCGAAGTAATGCTCCGCCTTCCTGCTTCTGCGCAGGATCAGCTTTCTCGCGGGCCTCTCCATGATTTGAATGAATACAACGGCTGTCTTTGCTTCCATCTTCGCATCCTCCGTTTTCCTATTGTGGCGGTTGAGATAACGAATCGGGATCAGCCAGCCGTCGGGTGTCGGATGCCTCGCATATTTTTTGGGCGTGATGCCGAACGCGTTTGTAAATGCCCGTGTGAACCCCTCATGACTGTCAAAGACAAAATCAAGGGCTATGTCAAGGACCTTTGACGGATTGCTGCGTAAAGCGCGGGCGGACTGAATCAGCCGTTCGCGCCGGATGAATTCAAAGGGGGACTCACCCGTTTCGCTTTTGAATAGCCGCGCCGCATGATACTGTGAATACCCGACCGATTTGGCGAGTTCGCTTGAAGTAATCGGTTCCTGCAAATGCGTCCGAATATACGCTTTCATCCGCGCAGCAAGCTCCAAACCCTCGCGGTTGCCGTCGCTCATCGTCTCTCACCTCCCGCAAACAGTATAGACAAAGCCGGAGGATACTTCTTGATATGGACTGCGGTTATCCCTCGTACTCGGCGGCCTGCTCGGCTCCGCGCAGGACACGCAGAGCGCCCTGCATCAGGGCGAGCATTTCATCTTCGCCGGGGTACACATGCACCGGGGCAAGCATATCCACCCGCTGTTTCACAGCCCCCGTAAAACGCCCGGAATGGGCAAGGCCGCCGGTGAGGACAATGGCGTCTACGCGCCCCTCCAGCACGGTCGCCATCGCTCCGATCTCCTTCGCCAGCTGGTATGCCATCGAATCGACCACCAGAGCCGCGAACTCGTCGCCGTCGTCGATCATCCGCTGGGCTTGCCGCATGTTGTTGGTTCCGAGGTAGCCCTGCATACCGCCCGACTTTGTCACCCGGTCGATCAGCTCCTGTTTGGTATACTCGCCCGAAAAGCACATGTTGATCAGCGGCAGGGCGGGGATTGCCCCGGTACGTTCGGGGGTGAAGGGACCTTCGCCGCTCATCGCGTCGTTGACGTCGATGACCCGCCCGTAGCGGTGCGCGCCGACCGTGATCCCGCCGCCGAGATGCGCCACAATGATCCGCAGATTCTCATACGGCTTACCGAGGTCGGACGCGAGCCGCCGGGCAATCGCCTTCTGGTTCAATGTGTGGAACGTACTGGAGCGCTCTATGCCGGGCATCCCGCTGAGGCGGGCGTCGGGGTCCATTTCATCCACCACGATCGGATCGACGACATAGGCGGGGATTCCGAGCGTATCCGCCATCTCTTTCGCGATGATACAGCCCAGCACCGAGGCGTGCACCGGCGGCGGCGATGTGACCAGATCGTGAATCATCGCTTCGTTGATGAGGTAGGTGCCGCTCTCAATCGGGTGCATCAGCCCGCCCCGCCCCGCGATGGCGTCCAGCGACTCAAGGCCGACGCCCCGTTTCTTCAGCGCGTCGGTCAGATGGGACATACGCAGTCCCTTCTGGCCGATGACCGAAGGGAAGGCGTCCAGCTCCGAGCGGCTGTGACGGATGATCTGCGTCATCACGCATTCCTCATCGTCATAGACCGCGAACTTGGTGGAAGTCGAACCGGGATTGACGGTGAGAATGCGTAAGCGCCCCGTCTCCTTCGCCGCCGCCGCGGTCTCCTCACTCTCCGGCAGCGCCTGCGTATGCGTATCAGGCGCGGGCTTCTCCCGTACGATGTCGCCGCCCTCGCGGTACAGTCTGGCGCGCAGCACGAAATCGAGGCGGATCAGTTTATCCACAATCTGCGCGAGTTTTGTGTGTGTCCCCTCGATATAAATGTCCATCTCCGAAACGGTTCCGTCTTTGGTTTCGTCCACGCGCAAACTCTTGATATTCCAGCCTTCGCGGCGAATGTGCCCCACGATCCGGTCGAGAACCCCGGGGCGGTCCTGCACTAGGATCCGTACATGCTCTGTCTGTCCTATCATTCCCGATAGCCTCCAATTTGATTGATAGGGTATTATATCATGCGGGTTTGGCGCGTTGCAAGACGGTGTTGCGCGGCGCGGAGGCTTCTGTAGACTAAAGGCAATTCGTCCCGGTGCCGTGTTTTGCCGAACTCTGTCGCAACCGGTGGAAAAGACCCGAAAAATGGTTGACATAACCCCCAATTGGTTATATACTGACTATTGTGGCATTCTATGAGTTGGTACGGTTATCATGTTGGGGTATATGCGGTTATGGATTTTGGATTCCGTCGCGCAAAACAGACAGCCCGTGACGTGGAGCTGCCGCTGCCGTCCTACGGCGGCGTGCGGTATGTCCCCGCGCCCGAACGGGTGAGCAAGCTCCTGCGCCTCGCGCGGGAACGCAATCCGGCAAACGCCCTCCCCGACAAACTCTGCCGGATCGGAACGGCGTTGTTCTGCGTCCTCGCGGCACTCAGCCTGCTGTTCTGGGGCGGACTATTCCGCAACGCCACAATGGTGCTCCGCACAGGGGGAATCCTGCTGATCTTCCCGGCGTTGCCCTCCGTAACGGCGTTGATCATACGGCAAGCCTTGGGGCTTGCCTCCCCTCTTCACAAGTTCCACAGCCCGGTCCTGACGCTGGGCGCCGACCGGCTTATCCTTGAGCGGCGGCGGCATATGCTCTTCCGGGGAAAACACTCGCCCACTGTCCGCCGCGAGTTCCTCTACAGCCGGATCGCGGGACTGGAGTATGACCGCGCCGCCAAAACGCTCCGTCTGCTCTCGGCCTATACGCCGGGGGAAACGGCTTTTGAGATCACCATGTTCTATGATCAGCCGGAGCATATCATCCGGGAGATCGAAACACGGACGCAGCAATTCGTACGTCCCGCCATGCGGGGGGACGACTATGCCGACCTGCGCGACCTTCCCGGATTGAAGCGGGAGGCCCACACGCCCCGAATCGCGGGGTTCTGCGTCCTCCTCCTCACCCTCGCGTCGCTGGTAACGGCGCTCGGTATCCGCGGGTACGCCGCAAAGCATCCGTACCGCCCCTATCCGGCGACCGAGGTTTTTTACCTGACCGGGGACTTCGGCGTTGGCGATACGGTAACCTTGGACGGTTGCGATATTACCCTGAACAGCGTCGCCAAAGCGGGAAGCGACGAACGGGGTGTCTGCTACCAAATCGTGGTTGAGTTCAAAAACAACAACGGTTCGGACATCCGCCTCCGTGCCGGGGAGACGGAGGGGATCAACAACGTCGCCTTTTCCGGGCTGACGTTGAACGGCGCTTCGGTTGCCATCGACTCCACCCGGATACCGCCGGGGTATGTCGGCGTCGACATGCCGCTGCCCTCCCGGCTTCAGGCGGGAAGAACCGCGGCAGTCAACTTCTTTGTCTGGGCGCCGCCGGGCGTGACCGGGTTCGAGATGCGCGTCAGCAGCGACTGTTGGCCCCCCGCCGACATCCTGCGCGATGTGGTCTACACCGGCGAGACGGTGACGGTCGCCGGGCAAACATTGAAGAGCAACGAAGTTCGGTTCACGATGGACTTGTCGGCGATGCCTGAGGCGAACGACTGATTCACGCGAGGTACCCTTGAGCCCTCAGCCAGCTGACCGACGCCCGCAAGCCGTCCGCCGTCTTGATTTCGAGAATCACCCGGCAATCACGTTCGCGCGCCACACGCAAGTACGATTTCAAATCCAATCCCCCCTCACCAAGGGGAAGGTGGTCTCCCCGCTCCTCACTGCGATCATGCAGATGGACGTGGCGCAAACGGTCGATGTACCGGTCAATCAGCCTTTGCTGCCGGAATCCGGAAGAGGCGTTGTGCCCGGTGTCAAGTGTTAGCCCGAACACCGGGCTTTCCATCAGGGCCGCAACCCCTTCGGCGGCGAAGTCTTGCAGGAAGGTTTTGGTGTTCTCCACACAAATAATCACGTCAGAACCGCCGACGGCGGACGCGCAAGCGTCTCGGAAGGCGGTCAGCTTTTGGATGTACTCCGGCATATACTCGCTGTACAAGGACGCCTTCCGATCCGGAAGAGTGATATAGTCGCCGCTGTTCAGGTGCATGTTGATCACCGGCATACCGATCCGCTTGGCCAGTTCGATCACATGAAGCGCCGTTTCGGTGTAGGCGGAGGCGACGCGCCGGTTGAACGCGCAGGGGTCGAAAAGCCCTTCTAGGTGTATGGTAAACGAAACGCCGTATTGCTTGGCAATACGGCGCAGTTCGTTTGCATTCAGTTTTTCCGCCTGAAACTCCGGCATATCCATGCTGATTTCAACGAAGCTAAGCCCAAGCTCACGGCAGAGCGCGGCGCAGTCGTCGAGGGTTTTCAACCCGATCAGGGTCGGCATACCGAAACGCATAGGACCCCCTACCCCATCAGCAGCGCCATGACGGCCTTTTGCGCGTGCAGTCGGTTCTCCGCTTCATCGTAGATCTCGTTCGCGTGGGCGGCAAACGCCGCCGCCGTAATCTCCTCGCCCCGGTGCGCCGGGAGGCAGTGCTGCACAATCGCGTTTTCGGCGCTTAAGGCAAGCAGTTCCATATTAACTTGAAACCCCGCGAAGTCAGCAAGACGTTTTTGCGCGTCCTTCTCCTGCCCCATGCTGGCAAACACGTCGGTGAAGACCGCGTGCGCGCCCTCCGCCGCTTCCCTCGGGTCGCGGGCCAGGACAAAATCGGGGTTCTTTTGCGCGGCGTTCAAAATATCCGGGTGCGGGTCGTAGCCAACCGGACAGGCGACGCGCATCTTCATCCCGCAGGTCAGCGCCCCGGTGATCAAGCTGTTGCACACGTTGTTGCCGTCGCCCACCCAACAGACGGTCAGCCCGGCTAGGGCGCCGAGGTGCTCCCGGATCGTCATCAGGTCGGCGAGGATCTGGCAGGGGTGCTCAAGGTCAGTCAAGCCGTTGATAACCGGTACGCTCCCGTACCGCGCGAAATCGTCGGCGTCCTGCTGCGCGAAGGTGCGGATCATAATACCGTCCACATACCGGCTCAAGACGTTCGCGGTGTCCTCAATCGGTTCGCCCCGCCCGAACTGCGCGTCGGCGCTGGTGAGGTTGATGGCGTGCCCGCCCAGCTGGAACATCCCGGTCTCAAACGAAACCCGGGTACGGGTGGACGCCTTGGTGAAGATCATCCCCAGCGTCTTCCCCTCCAGCACACGGTGGGTAAGCTCATGCCGCCGATTGAATTTCATCTGGTCGGCGAGCGCCAAAATCTCCAGAATGTCGGCTTGCGACAGGTCGGACATTTTTAATAAATGTTTTGAAGTCATCCCAATACCTCCTTCAAAATGACCAATCCCTCGTTAATTTCCGCGTCGCTCAGCGTCAGCGGCGGGAGCAGACGGACGGCGTCGCTCCCGGCGGACAGGCAAATCAGCCCGCGC
>JAISVO010000083.1 GCA_031271525.1 Oscillospiraceae bacterium | reverse complement strand
CCGCAAAATGCTTTGATACCCGATATTCTTCTCGGTGTACTCGTCGTTCATGGCAAACAGAATGTCCTCAAACTCTTTGTAAAGCCCGTGTATATTCACGCTGACCGACAGGTCTATCTTTTCTTTTTTATAGATTTCAAACATCGGGAGTTTGAGCAGATCGGACGCGTTTTCGGTATACGAGAGGCTCTCGTCGATAGCGGAGGGCAGGAACGCGCAGTTGAGCAGCGAAAAGCTGCTGCTGGCCGATTCAAAATAATGCTCCACGTTGTAGTTTAGAAAGAAGAGGCTTCCCCTCGCCGCGTCATGGCTTACGCCGTTGATGACATGCTTCCCGGTGCCGTTATATATGTAAATAATTTCAAAGAATTTATGGGAATGCGCTTTGATCAAAGGGCTGTAGACATTTTTGTTTACATATATTTTGTCCTTGCTTTCAAACTCGTCGATGTTAAGAAAAAGCATAAAGATCGCCTCCGCTGGCAATAGCCAAATCAAATACAGGGCTTGCCGAACAACGCGGCTGTCACGCTTCACGACCCTCGCCCGCGGCGTTTCGGGCTGAGAGGGAGTTGTTCAGCAGCACCTAATAAAGGGAGAGTCGGTAAACATGATACCACATGAACGCTATTTTGACAAGGTACACGGCTGCTTTTTAGGGAAGTGCGCGGGGGGGAACGTCGGCGTTCCGTACGAAGGCATGAAGCAGCTGATGAACCTGACGTACGACGCGAAAATGACCTCAAGCGAAATGTTCAATGATGATCTGGACTTGCAGGTGCTCTGGCTTGACGTGCTGGAAGAGAAGGGAAGCTCCTTTACCGCCGGGGATTTGGCGGACGCTTTCCTCAGCCTATGCCCTTACGCGCCGGGCGAATACGCTTCCTTTAAGAGAAACTACGCAAAAAAGATACTGCCCCCGGCGTGCGGAAACCTCAACATGGGGTACTATAAAGAGGGAATGGGCAGCCCGATACGCGCCGAGATATGGGGATGCGTTTCACCCGGGAATCCGGCGCTCGCGGCGGACATGGCGGAAAAAGACGGGTCGCTCGACCATTGCGGCAACTCCGTTTACGCGGAGCGCTATTTCGCGGCGCTGATCGCCTCCGCCTTTTTATCCGAAGACCTCGACTCCCTTGTCATCGGCAGCCTGAGCTTCATCCCCGAGACATCCCGCCTGAGATCCCTGATCCTCGACGTACGGAGATGGTGCGGAACCTACGGCGACTGGAAGCAGGTGCGCTCCTTCATTTTACGCGACTACGGGCACCCCGACTGCACGAATCTGTTCCAGAACATTGGCTTTGTTCTTTTGTCCCTGTATTTCGGGGAGACGGATTTTGCCAAGACCGTGATGACCGCGCTGAACTGCGGTTATGACACGGACTGCACCTGCGGGATGGCTGCCTCCGTTTTGGGAACGATCCTCGGCGCGGACAGAATGATCCGGGAAACGGGGCTGAGGGAGCAATCCTATGTGCTGGGGGTTGCGGCAAAACCGCGTTCGGACAAGGTGCGCGACTTGGCGGCCGATATTTGCAAGGTGGGACGGTCGCTCGCCGATTCGCCCCCCCTTCCGCGGGCGCGGCTTGAGATACAGGCGGATTACCTTGAAAAGCCCGCCGCCGTGCCCGGTAAGGTTTTGCCGGTCGCGGTCACCGTGCGGAACCACGGCGCGGAGGCTTCGGAATACGCCGTCTCGGTCCGGGCGGACAATTCGCTGACGGTGACCGGCGCGCCGGCTACGGTTCGGTTACCGGCGGGCGGCGAGGCGCGTTTTGAGCTGGGCATAAGCGCGGACGGGACTGCCGGCGTATCTTACGAACAAAACCTCGTGACCCTCACCCTCACCGCCGCGGACGGCACGGCGTATTCTTCGGGTTTCGGTGTGGCGGGTACCGCCCCGTGGCTCGTGATCGGTCCGTTCATCGAAAACCGTGTCACCCTGCCGGATCCGGGAATCGGGGAAAACTACTACAGCTTTTTTGACCGCGGTGACGATCTGCGCGATCGGGTGCGGGAATACCACCTTGACGCCGTTGTCAACATACACAAAGAGCACGTATACAAAGAATCAATCTATAAAGCGCTTGAAGACGGCGAACCGGAGGCGCTTTCGGCCTTCCCGACGCGGATCGCATACCTTCCCGAGGACAGGTTTTCCTTTGACGACGTAATCGGGTACCAGGGACCGTGCGCGCTTTACATGGCGCGGAGCCTCGTCTGCCCCGACGACAGGCTTACGGATCTGCGGATCGGTCATTCCGACGCGTTCAGCCTTTGGGTCAACGGGGCGTTGATCGCTTCCGACGAGGGGTTTGGCTGGTGGACGGGGGAGAATACCCATGTGCTGGGTCTGCCGCTGAAAAAAGGGGTTAACACAATTATTGTAAAACTCGCTCGCCGGGGGGCGTCCGCCGATTTCAGCCTGACCTTCCTTGAACATTCGGGAAACGACCGGAAACCGATCGACTTCCCAAGGCATTTTCACGACTTGGGAACCAAGCGCCCTCCGAGCGCGCTTGACCGGAGATAAGCGCCGTGAAAAAGAGAATCGTGATCGCTTCCGTCATCGGGGCGGCGGCGCTTGCCCTGATACTGGTTTTTGTCACGCTCCGCGCGCCCGGCAGCGGCATCGCTCTCCGTGACGCCGATTGGATTACGGAGGCGGGGGACTGGGAAATCAAAGACGGCATATACTCCACCCTAAGCGATCAGAAAGACAGCCTGCTCCTCCTCGGCAAAGAAATAGATCAGGAAAATATCGACTTGTCCGCCGAGGTGATGTTTCCCGGCACGGAGAGCGCGGCGGGACTTGTCTTCCGCGAGAGCGAGGACAATTTTTCAAAGCGGTACACCGACCTGATGATCGATACGGGCACAGGCGGAGCGGTCATCCATAACAGGCAGAGCATGTACGGCGAGGGGTACGGCATCCCCGGGGAATACGGGGCGGACGTGTGGCATCAGCTGAAGGTCGAGCTGCGCGGGCACAACGCCAAATACTATGTAAACGGGGAACTGGTTAGCGAGCGCAGCGACATCATGGTCGCGCCCGGTCAGACCCGGATCGCGCTGCTCGCGACAGGGAGCGGCGTCCGTTTTCGCGGGGTCTCGGCGGAGCCGGTTTTGCCCGCGCGGAGCGAATGGCAGGAAATTTTGAACGGCGCAAAGGTCGAAAAGCACGGCAGGGACCGGCTGAACGCCCGCAAATACGAATATATGTACACGGGACTGAACGGAACAACGATGCTGATTGGTCCGTACGGTTTTATGGCGCCGAACAGGAAGCAGGACGGCAAATTCATATACGATTACTGGTGGGAAGGGACGGTCAAGAAAACCCCCTTCAAACTGGCGGGGGAATATGTCGCCCCGGACGGTTCAACCGAGCCGGGTACGATCGCGGGCGACGGCTTTGATCAGGTGCTCGACATCACCGACGGCTCCGTTTCGACCAACCTGACCCTTACCCTGAAAGACGGAGACATCCAAACCAGCCGCCGTACTTTTGTGTCGCCGGACGGAGTCGCGAACTTTTCGGTGAGCGGCGGCGCGGCACCCTTCTCCCTCGGCGTGACCCCGACGGATTACCTGCTCGGCCTGACGTTTTCCGAAATCGGCGGCTGCCTTGTGGCAACGGCGCCGCTCGGCGCGGAGACCGCCGTGATCGCGATCGCCGGGAACGGGGAAGCGGACGCGGACGCCGGGCGGATGGTGTTTCGGGCGGGGGAAAGCGCTTATATGTTCGTTGCTCCGGCATGTACCATCAATGAGCCGGACGCCGTGGAGCAGGCGGTGAGGCGCGCGAAGGAAGCCCGCGACCGGGGCTTTGAGGCGCAGCTGCAAAACGCGAAGAGCTGGTGGGACGCTTATTACGCGAAAAGCAGCGTGAGCATCCCCGATTTGGGGATGGCGAAGTGGTACGCGAGAGCCTTGTTCTACAACGCGGTGGCCGTTGCGGGAAGCAGGGTGCCGCCGGGCTGCTACGCCACCAACCCGGACGGATTTTTCGGCAACGTGTGCTTTGAGTTTGACATCATGTTCAGCATCCTCGGGCTGATGCCCGCGAACCGCACCGAGGTGACGCAGAGCATCACGGACTGGATATACCGTGTCCAGCCCCGCCTGATGGAGCTTGCGTCCAACGACTACTACAACTACCCCGAAGGTTCGGTTAAATACGCGGGACTAATGGGGTACGACGGAACATCGGTGCAGGATCCCAGTTTGGAACAGACGTGGCATAACGACTATCCGGGGGCAAACGTGGTATACACCGCCTTGGCGCAGGCGAACTACACCGGCGCTCCGCTGGAACCGGCGCTGGACATTTTGTGGCGGCAGACGTTGGCGCAGGCGTCGAGCCAGGATTATTTCGAAGAGATCGGAGGCTACGCGCATGACGGCGTATGGTCGCCGATCCCCGAGGACTTCAACCACTACTATCCCGGGGATTTCCTGCAAAACAACGGGCTGATATGGCTGATCGAAACATGCCGGGAATACGGGGTTTCCCGCGCGGAATGGGATGAAATGCTGCCGGACATCGGGTTGCCGACCGTCTATAACCCCGATTACGGGGCTGATATTTACATCAATACGGCGTTCATCCCCGAGGGTCTCACCCGGAACGACAAGTCCGGCGGACCGCAGTGTATGCCCTTTTTCTGGCTGAAAACCCAAGAGATTGGCGCGAAATCATTTATGCCCACCTGCGTAAGCATCCTGGACGGCGGCAACCTGTCGTATTTTTTTAACAGAGGATGGCTGTCGGCGACCGTGTCGAAAGCCCATCTGGCCGATTTCGCGCTGGACACAGCCCGTATGCTGCTGGACCCAACCCAATGTCTCTACGACGATACCACGATGATCGAATGCGTCGCGGCGGATGACCGCGATTTCCGGCAGGCACCGGAACTGGGGGCGCTTGGCTCTTACCTGATGGCGGTTAACGACATGCTGTTTGACGGGTACGGCGACGTGATCGGCGTCTTCCCGTCTGTTACGGAGGAGTGGCTGGAACAGGGCGTTTCCTTTCGGGATATGGCCGCTTCGGGGCAGTGGCTTGTCAGCGCTTCTTACTCCGAACGGGCAACCGAGGTAACGGTGACAAACCGTTCGGGCGTCGCGGCGGAGAAACGCCTTCTTGTCCGAATCCCCAAAGGAAGCGGCGGCGCTAAGGTTTCCGGCGGCGAATTCATCTCCCTCAGCGGCGGTTGTTTCGCGCTGGTAACGATTGCGGCGGAACCCGGCGAAACCGTTTCGTTAAAGGTCGAAGGGCAAAAAGCAGCCGCCGCGCCCGAAAACTTTGAGGCTGTATTCCCGTATAACGGCGCTTCCGGCGTCGATTCCGCAAGCCCCGCGTTTGGGTGGCAGCCGTCCGGCGGCGCTGTCCGCTACCGCCTCACGGTAGCTCTAGATCCTGAATTCTCCCAAATTGCCGCCGAGGTTGAATCGGACGGCGATCCCCTGATCCGCGACCTGACCGGGCTTTCCCCGGGCACAACGTATTACTGGCGGGTGACGGCGCTTAACGCCAAAGGGGAGACGCAAACGGAGACAAGGACGTTTACCGCCGCGCCGGCAGCGTGACCATCGTCAGATTGCCTAAATACGCAATAAAATTCCCCATATATTTATGCATAGTAAATGTGATACACTGATTCTACCAATATAGGAGGAGGTAAACAAATGAAAACGAATGTTCTGCGCGTCTTGGCACTGCTGATGAGCGTTCTCTTGCTGACTGTGTTTATCAGCGCTTGTTCTCCGTCCGAATCAGCCAATCCCCCGGCGAACGAAAACAACTCGGCGGATACCCCGGATACGGCCGATCCCGGAGAGGATACGGGCGACCAAGGGGGCGAAGTGCCGCCGGGGAAACCTCTTGAGGGCACCGAGATCGAAATCATGCATTCCTTTGCCGAAAGCCACCCGGTATTTCAAGAAATCGCCACCAAATTTGAACAGGAGACGGGCATCAAGGTAAACGTATACGAGTCCGCCGTCGCGACCCATTACACCGAGCTGAACGAGCGCATCCAAACCAACAATGTGCCGGAGATATTCTCGGTATGGCCGGGCAATTCGGTTGACCCCTATATCGACAGCAACGCGCTTGCCGTCCTTACCGGCGAACCGTGGGTCGAGCGGCTGGGCTTCGCCGGGGCGCAGGAGAGCGTCTACAACGGCGAAACCTACATCGCCCCGTTCAACACCTCGTTCCTGACCTTTGCCTACAATGAGGAAGTCTTCGCTCGCAACAACCTCTCCGCGCCGGAAAATTATGCGGAATTTGTCAACATCCTTGAAACCTTGAAAAACGATCCCGAGATCAGCTTCCCGATAACCCTCACCGACAACTACCCGCTGATGATCACCTCGATTTTGACCGCTTCTTTTATTTACCAGTTTGAGCCGGATTTCGACGAGAAGGTCGCATCGGGCGAGAAGCGTTTCGACAGCCCCGAGGTCTATGAAATGTATAAGAAGGTCGCGATCGACTGGGCTGAAGCGGGCTATATCAACGTCGATACCGCGCCGAGCACAACCCGTATGGGCCGTGAGCTGATGGAACTCCTGGACGGCAAAACCGGTCTGATCGCGATGGGAAGCTATGACCTGAACGTCATCAACGAAATGAACACCGAAAACGTCAGCCTTCTGATGATCCCGATCCCGAGCGAAACCAACCACGGCGCTTTGATCGCGGCTGCCGGCAACGCGTTCGCGGTCAGCGGCTTCGCGGAAGGTGCGGAAAAAGAAGCGGCTCTCCTGTTCCTCGATTACCTTATGAACCCCGAAAACAACAATTTGATTTGCAAATCAATGAACTCCCTTTCAACCTTCGACGATGTGAGCGTCGATATGCCCGACATCATTAAAAACCTGGAAAAATACCGGGACAACCCGTCCCACGGCTGGATTGTATGGCCTCCCGAGGTACAGAATAACCTCACACTTCTGACCGACGTCATGAGGCTTCCGGCCGGCGAGAAGGAAGAAGCTCTGAAAGCGACCTTAGCCCAGCTGCACGACATCTGGATGGGGACGATACAGTAACCGAAACCGTAACAATGTGCTTCCGGCGCAAACGCCGGAAGCACATTTAGAAAAGAGGTGAAAACTTTGAAGCGCCTATACGCCAGAGGCAAGCTCTCGCCGAACCGCGACGGCGCGCGGGATAAAATAATCCAGATTGTCTTTTTGATTCCGGCTCTGACGATTTTTATCGTGTTTTTCCTCTACCCCGTTTCCACCTCGGTGATGTATTCTTTTACGGACTGGAACGGGATTTCCAGAGAATCCAATTTTATATGGTTTGACAACTATATAGAATTCTTTTCCAACAGCACCATTTTCAGGACTCTTCCGACGACCCTTTACTATGCCGTGCTTAACATGACGGTTCTCACCTTCGGCGGATTCTTTGTGGCTCTCGCGCTGAACAGACGCTCTCGGTTTACCCCCGTGCTGAGGCTCACATTCTTCATACCGATGCTTGTATCCGGTCTGATTGTCGGCTTCGTATTCCGCGAGATCTACGCCCCCGTGCTGAACGAGGACAACATGGGGATTATCAACCGCCTGTTGACGATGGTAGGTCTGAGCGGGCTCAGGGGGAACCTGCTCGGGAACGTGAATACGGCGATGATCGTTGTGGTGCTCACCGGCGCGTGGGTACAGCTGGGCACGACCTCAATGATCTATCTCGCCGGTATGCAAATCATCCCGCGCGAACTCTATGAAACCGCCGAGATCGACGGCGCCGGGTACTGGCGGCAGGTGTACCATATCACATGGAAGATGATCGTACCGTCGCTGTCGATCAACATGATCCTGCTTTTGGTAAACTCGCTGAAATCTTATGAAATGATCTTTTACCTGACACAGGGCGGTCCCGGGACTGCGACAAAGGTGGTCAACATGTCGGTCATGGAGTTTTCGGTCTCTGCCTACAAGGTTGGGCTTGGCTGCGCCATGTCGATCATTGTCGCGCTCTTCATTTTTGTTTTGGTCACCGTGATCAATGTCCTGCTGAGGCGCAGGGAGAGGGGGATCAGAGAATGAATGCGGGTAAACAGAGGCTCCGTCCGTTCGGGTCTGTGCTGAAAAACAGGGCTTTGCGGCGTTCTTTGGTGACCGCCTGTATGATTGTGGTCGCGGTCGTCATGCTCTTTCCCCTGTACGTGATTCTGCTGAACTCCTTCAAAACGATGCGGGAGTTTTGGGAATCCCCCATAGCCTGGCCGAAGACCACGTCCTTCTCCAATTACAAGTATGTGTTTGGCAGACTGGATTATTTTGTCGGTCTGCGAAACAGCGCGATCATACTGGCGGGTTCCCTCTCGCTTATGGTAATCACCGGGGCGATGGCCGGTTTCGTCGTAGCCCGCCGCCCGAGCAAGATCAAGCGGGGGATCTACCTGATGTTTGTGCTTGGAATCACCCTGCCGACCTTTACGATGATCTTCCCGCAGATCCGGCTGATTACCAATCTCGGGCTTCGGGACCAATATCTGGGTGCCGTGCTCCTCTATGTCGCGATGGGAATGCCGACAGCGATGTTCCTGTACAACGGCTTCTTCGGCACGGTGCCAAGGGAGATGGAAGAGGCCGCCCGAATCGACGGGTGCTCCCTTTGGCGGATGTTCTTCAAAATATTTTTTCCGCTCTCCGTCCCCACGACCTCGACCCTTGTTTTGGTGCAGTCGATCGGTATTTGGAACGATGTGACACTGGCGCAGCTTGTGTTCAACGACGATTCAAAGAGGCCGCTGATGCCGGCGCTGTCGGACTTTTACGGAAAAATGATCGGGTCAGCCATGCGGTGGGACTACATCTACGCGTTTATCGTGCTCTGCATTATACCGGTTTCGATTATCTTTGTTATCGTAAACCGGTATCTGATCCGGGGCATTGTGGAAGGCGCCTTAAAAGGCTGACACAGAAAGGATGAATGGAATGTCAAAGCATGGTTTCCAGTATTACGGAGGCATCGTCGGCAGTCCGACACTGTGCGAAAACGAGTGGTCGGATGAACAAATGGAGGCGCTGAAAGACCTCGGAATCAACATGCTTCAGCTGAACTTGGCATGGGGCGGACGTCCCGGAAACGAGGTTCTGAACCTGGAGGATTTGGACGGCGAGCATATGGAGCAGTTCCGCCACCGTCTGGCGCAGTCCGAAAAATACGGGTTCCGGGTCATGCCGCATTTCGGTGTTCCCCGGATGGCGCAAAAGGCTCCGCCCAGAGTCGTCGCCTCCTGTATCCTTGACCCCGAAGTCCGGGAAAAGTATAAGGAGCTGCTTCTCAAACTTTTGCGCGACTTCCCCGCGCTGAACGACGTAATGATCTATACTTACGATCAGGATTCATGGATTTGCGACGAGTTCGGAGACTGCCCGAGATGCGGCGGCATCCCAATTTACGAAAGGCTTCCGGGCTTCCTGAACGAGATGAAGGAGGCTCTCCAGCTGGAAAGACCGGGGGCGACCCTCTGGTGGCAGCCGTGGGAAATCTCCGCCGGGCAGACCTATAAGATCATCGAAAAGATAGACCCGGCGCATTTCGGCGTCGTGATCAACAACGCCCTCGCCGAGACCTACTTTATCAACACCACCGACATGTGGGTGCGGACGACGGTGCGGATGTGCCATGAACGGAATATTCCGGTCATCGGCGAGATCCAGATCACCGGCTGCGGAATCGGCTGCCATTCCGTTCAGAGGCTGCCCTGCCCGAGACTTGTTTACGATCAGATCGAAGCCTTTGCCGCGCTGGACGGCGTAATCGGCGTGAGGGAGCACTTCGGAATCGTCCTGTCAAAGCTCTCTGTCAACACAAGCCTCTTCGCCGAATATGTCAAAGCCCCGCAAGACGGATATGACGCGCTTGTGTCAAGGGTCGCCGAAAAATACGGTGATGCCGCCCCTCTGCTGCTTGAGGCATGGGAAGAGGTTTCCAACGGGGTGAAGTACATCCCCTACGACGGCGCGTACCCGCTTACAAACGTGACATTCTTTGGTCCGGGTCACTCGTGGGACGGCGTTGAGTTTGACAGCATGTACTGGGAAACCCCGGCGTGGGAGAGCAACAGGCGCGCCTTTTATATGGTGACCCGCCCTTCAAACATCCACCCGTGGCTGATTGAGGACATCGGGATCCGCCTGGGCTACGCCGCCGAGTGCATCCTGAGAGCCGCCGCCCTCCTCGCCAAAGCGGCGGAAGGTTCCGCCGGGAACGAGGACATCAGGGCGCAATACGAGGATACGCTTTCTATCGGCAGAAGCCTTCTCGGCACCTCGCTGCATTACAAAGAAACCTTGGCGGCGCATGACCTGCGCTTCGCGCGCACCCAAAACGACAAAGAAAAATGGGACGCCGCCGAGCAGAAGCTTCGGAAACTGCTGGAGCTTGACTGTGAAAACCAAAACAACGCCGAAGAAGTGAAGTCGCAGCTTGACGCGTTCAACGCCGACCCAAACGCGTGGATCAACTCCCGCATGGTCGTGAAATTCAATTTCCTGCAAAAAAACCCGATTTTACGGCTGACGTAGAAATACGGAGGACAGATCATGACGAACCGAGAGCGTCAGCACGCGATTTTCCATTACGAGGCGTATGACCGGCTTCCGGCCGTACACTTCGGCTGGTGGTCGGAGACGCTGGAAAAATGGTGCGCGGAAGGTCATCTGACCCGGGAAGAAATCACCGAATGTTACGACGGCACCGAAAAGGACAAGACGGTGGGCGGCAAGCTGGGGTTTGACTATAACTACTATACCGTTACCGGCGGTCTGAGGGATCTTTATCCTTATTTTGAAGGAGCCACGGTGCGGGAATTCCCGGACGGATCCAAGCATCTCCGCAACGCCGACGGGGCGATTGTCCTTTGGAAGCCGGACGCAAACGGGATCCCGGCGGAGATCGGGCATACCCTCGTTGACCGGGAGAGCTGGGAGGAGCACTATCTGCCCCGGCTGCGGTGGAGCGACGACCGCGTCGCCGGTCGGTGGCTTGACGCGATAAAATGTGAGGACGACCCGCTGGGGCTCCATTGCGGCAGTCTGTTCGGGCGGATGCGGGACTGGATGGGGGTGGAGGGCGTCAGCTATCTGCTCGCGGACGACGAGGAACTGTACGATGAAATTGTTCAAACTCTCGCGGACTTGCAATACGCGGTGGTTGAAAAGGTGCTGGCTTCCGGCAGAAAATTTGACTTTGCCCACTTTTGGGAGGACATCGCCTTCCGAACCGGACCGCTGATTAACCCCGCGGTGTTTGAGGAGAAGATCGGTCCGCAATATAAGCGCTTTACCGCCCTTTGCGCGCGGTACGGGATCGACATCGTTTCGGTGGACTGCGACGGCGCGCCGGACAGCCTGATTCCGACATGGCTGAACAACGGCGTGAACACAATGTTCCCGATCGAAGTCGGGGTATGGGACGGCAGCTTCGCTCCGTGGCGCGAAAAATATGGAAAAGCCCTTCGCGGGGTGGGCGGCATGGACAAGCGTGTCTTTGCCCGGGACTACGCCGCGGTTGACCGGGAAATGGAACGGCTGAAACCGATTGTGGAACTCGGGGGATATATCCCCTGCCCGGATCACCGCATACCGCCCGACGCGGTATGGGAAAATGTGCAGTATTACTGTGAGAGATTCCGCCGGGTATTTGGCGGATAACGAGGGGAAAAATATGATTTCGTTTATGTACAAAGCCGCGATGCCGGGGAACCCGACCTTTTATGCGAACGGGCTTCAGGACTATTCGGTGAAAGGCTTGGAATCGCTGAAGGCGCTCGGAATGAACACGGTATTCGTCAATTTGGCGTGGAGCCGCCCGCATATCGACGCGGTGGTCCTTGAGGCCGTGGCCGTTTCCAAGACCTTTCCGCTGACCTCCGACATCCGGGAGGTCGAGAACGCCAGAGCAAGGATCTCGGAGCGGATCCGAAACGTCAAATCCATGGGGATGAACGCGATGGCGCTGTTCGGGATCCCGCAGTATATGGATTACTCAAAGCTGCCGGATGAGTATAAGGTTCTCATGGGGGCTTCGGTCAGCCTGATCTCCCCGGAACAGGTGACCTGCGTGTTAAGCCCGGAAACCAGGGTCTATTACCGGGAACTTTTGGAGGACATGCTCTCGCATATGCCCGATCTGGACGGGATGCTGGTTTATTCGTATGACGAGCTGGCCGAGGTGTGCGATGAAAACAGCGATTGCCCCCGGTGCAAAGGCATCCCGGCGGAAAACCGCATCGCGGAGTTTTTGGATTGGCTCCTTGCCACAGTAAACGAGATCAAGCCCGGCTTTCAGATATGGTGGGAGCCTTGGGAACTTTCGTGGGCGCAAACATACGGCATCCTTGAAAAATGCAGCAAGGAGATCGCCGTATCCTGCCACAGCACGATCCATGAGGTCTATTTTGTAAACCACCCGGATTTATGGCTGCGGTCTGTCGCCGGTTTGTGCCGGAAGCAGGGGCGGGAGATGATTGTGGAACTGTTCCTGTCCGGCTGCGGCGAGGATCTGTACCATTGCCCCTCCTTCCCCTGCCCAAGGCTTGTCTATGAGCAGTTGGAGAGCGTTTCCGTGCTGCAGGGCATCAGCGGCATCAAAGAGTATTACGGCATATGCCAAAAATTTTCCGGCTTGAATGAGGAAGCCCTCCGGTACAGCCTGAACAGCCCGTCGCCGGATTACCCCTCCTTTATCAAGGGCGCAGCGGACGAATACGCAATCGGCGGCGCCTCGGCGCAAGCGCTCCTCTCCTCATGGGAACTCGCTTCCCACACCCTCGAGACCCTGCCTTGGGAACTGTCATGGGTTATGAGAACCGGCAACTACCATCCGTATGATATGAGCTACTACGGCAAGACCGGCTTTTACGAGCTGATGCGCACCCCTTGGGACTCCCCTTCATGGCTCTCCAACCGGCGCTCGTATTACATGGTGACCCGTGACGACTCTATTGTAAATGATACTTACTCTCTGGATGTTCTCAAGCGCCTTGAAATCTGCTTCGGGTATATGGATACGGTCTGCGCCGCCCTTTCCGGGGCGACGGTCAAGGATTCTTATAAAGAGCAGATCGAGCGGCAGATTTATTCGGTGAAAGCCTTGCAGCTGGTGATGAAATGCCGGTATTATCACCTTCTGGATACCCTGACGGAAAAGCACGGGGGCAGGTTTGGGAAATACGAGAGGGAAGCGGCACGGGCGGACGACCGAAAAAACGCCCGCGATATGCTGGCGCTTGCCGAAAATCCCCCGAACGGCGTCCCTGTGACGTTTGACCTCGGCATTCTTCGGAATTTCGTCTCACGGGAAGGATAACAGGATGGAGCGTATGGCGTGGAAAGGCCGGATCAAACCCGGCATGAAAAGTGAATATATTCGCCGCCATGACAACATATGGCCAGAAATGACCGCCCTTTTCAAAGACGCGGGGATTCAGAACTATACGATCTTTTGCTCGGGGGATGAGCTGTTCGGCTGTTTTGAATGCGCCAAGGGCGTGGCGCACGCGGAGAGAACGCAGGCGGAAAGCGCCGTGGTCAGCCGGTGGAACGGCTATATGAACGATGTGCTGGAGCTTGAAATAGATCCCGCGACCGGCGCTCAGGTCAAACTTGACATCGTGTTCCGTACATAGGCAATGGTTTACAGGACGTTGGGATCCACCGACCTCCGCGTATCCGCGGTTGGCTTCGGCGGCCTCAAGCTCGGAGAGATCCCTCAGGACGAGGCGAATAAGCTGATAGAGCGCGCGCTGGAGGGGGGTATTAATTATCTGGATACCGCGCGGAATTACGGCGGCAGCGATGATGCCGCCGGGGGATGTTCACGGCGCGCCAACACAGTGAACAACGAACAGATCACAAATAACAGTTTAGAACGAGAGAAACAGTCTAACCGTCTGACTGTTATCTGCACACTGTAAACTGCCATGAGGTGTGAACATGAGGTTTTTAGAGTTTCTTATTCGTAGAACTCTTTCGCGGCGGCGAAAAACGCGTCAATGTTTTCTATCGGCGCGGCGGGCGGAATATCGCAGCCGGAGGAAAGGATAAAATTCGGATAACCCGCGCACCGGCGCAGCAAATCCAGTGTGACCGCCCGCACGGACTCCGGGGTTCCGTTGCGGAATTGCCCCGCAGGGTCTACGTTCCCGCCGACAAGGATGTCCGGCGGAACAAGCCTTAGCATTTCCTCCAGATTGATCGCGTTGCCGAAATGGAGGAATTTTGCCCCGGTATCCAGTATACTGTCAATCAGTTTTACCGTCGCGTTGCCGCAGTTGTGGTACACGAACACGCATGAATCGGTTTCCACGGACTCTATGATGCGCCGTACATACGGAGTGGAGAACTCGGCGATCAGCGGAGGGGAGAGAAGTCCGGCGGCCGGTTCCGCCATCATGATGCCATCCGCGCCCGCTTCCCTCAGCGCCGTATTATACCTGATAAGAAACCGCGCCGCCTTTTCAAGAACCCCGTGCACCAGTTCCGGCTCGGCATAGCACTGCACCATGATTTCCGTCATGTCCATAAGGCGTCCCGCAAGCGAAAACGGACCTATAGAGCCGGCAAAAACAGGTCTGCCGGGGATATGTTTTTTCGCCAGCACAATCGCCTTGACGGATTCCCCCGTGCGAGCGCTGCCCACCTCGGGGATTTTGAGCTGTTCCAAGCCGTCGATCGCGCCTGTCACGGTCGGAACCTCGTTGTCGGAGAAGCGTACGGGACTGCCGAAGGCTTCCGCCTCCAGGGACAAATCCATCAGGCTGACGGCGGCAAGCGCGTCAAAACGCTCGGAGACGGCTGTCATGCACTCTGCCTGCTTTTCCCCGCTTCTCACAAGCTCGCGGACGGAGCCGCCTGTAAGCTGGATCCCCGGAAACGACAGAATCGGCATGGGCTTATGCCGTGACGCCGCCGTTTTTAACCATTCCTTCATAATCTCATACCCCGCGCCTTGCCAAAATAGCCTGCTTCGCGGCGTTTGCGGCGCTTGCGGCGTCGGCGGCATAGATATCCGCGCCGATGCTCTCGCAAAAGTCATTTGTAATCGGCGCTCCACCGACCATAATGACGACGCGGTCGCGAAGCCCGGCGTCGGAAAATGCCCGAACCGTGTTTTTCATCTCGCCCATCGTGGTGGTAAGAAGCGCGGAAAGAGCAACAATGTCGGGGGATTCCTCACGGAACGCCTCTACAAATTTCTCCGGCGGAACGTCAACTCCCAAGTCAACGACCTCGATCCCTTTCCCCTCGAACATCATGCGCACAAGGTTTTTACCGATGTCGTGCAAATCCCCCTTAACCGTGCCGAGAATGGCCTTTCCTACCGATTTTGCCCCGCTTTCGGCCAAATAGGGTTTTAACACGGCGGTCCCTGTGCTCATTGCGCGGGCGGCGATCAGCACCTCCGGAACATAAACCTCGTTCAACTTGAATTTTTCGGCAATGATATCCATGCCGGCAAGCAGACCGTTTTCCAAAATTTCACCCGCCGGGATTCCCTCCGCCAACGCGGCTTCCACCAACTCTTTAACAATTTTAGCCTTCCCTTGCTGTAAAGCCAGAGAAATCTCGTCAATCACCGCGTTCATGCGCGCATACCTCCGTCTTTATGAGTATGTTTGCGACAGTCTCAGTATAGCCGAAGACGCGGATCATTTCTTTCGTTTTCTTTTGTTTTTTGTCAGTATCTTCGGGTGCTGCCGCGAAGGCGCCGTATTGCGCCCGGCAAAGCGGCAGCGCATGACAGTGGAGGGGTAACAGCCCATGTCCTATACCGTGTTTGAAACCCTTTCGCGCGCCGCAGGCGTCGGGGTGACGGTCATAAACACCCGCGGCGACGCCAGATTCCGGTCGTCTCTCGGCGAGACTTGCGCGCCTTATTTGGAAGAGCTTACTTCCGCGCTTGGCTGCGCGGAGGCGGATCGCGTGGCGCTCATTTACGGCTGCCGCCAGGCGCGCCGTTTTGGCGGGCGTAATATCTTTTTCACGCCGGCAGGGCTGACATACTGCGCTTCGCCTTTGGACAGCGGGCAGGACGACACGGAAGCCGCCGTCGCGGGTCCGTTCCTGATGACGGACTGCGGTGCGTATGCGGATATTGATATTTTGGATCGGCATACGCTAAGCGTGTCCGCCGAAGCGCGTCTCCGGGACGCAATACACGCCGTGCCGCAGAAAACGCCGGCAGAAGCGCGGGCAATCAACGAGCAGCTTTTTGTATGCGCAATGTACCATCTGAGGATAACGGAAACCGAGCCGTCCGAACCGCGTCAAACGGACGCTTTTTCGTATTCCGCCGAAAAGGAGGATGTCCTTCTGGCGGCCGTCAGCAGGGGAGACGGGCAGGCGTTTGATTACGCGAAAGCAAAGCACGCGGATGTGATTTACAAAGCGATGTCGTTCATGAAGAAGCGTTATTCCGAAAAAATATCTCTGCGTGATATCGCCGGCTCGGTATTTATGAATGTGACCTATTTTTCAAAGATATTCAAAGACGAAACGGGGCAGACGCCGGGAAGCTATCTCTCCGCCGTCAGAATAGAGGAAAGCAGGCGGCTGCTGCGCGATATTTCCGTGAACATCTCCGACATACCGGAAATGATCGGTCTTGAGAGCCAGAGTTATTTTACGCAAGTCTTCAGGAAATCCGAGGGCTGTACGCCGGGGGTTTTCAGAAGGAAAACTGTGGGGCGCGGCGATGGCAACGCGTGAACCAAATCTGCACTTGAACGCATGGAACCGGAATTTTTGAATGGATGTGACTGTTACGGACATTGTAAAACTTTGCACGGTGCTCGGCGCGTCCAAAGCCGAGGCGATTCCTGTTGAAAGCGTGACATTTGCGCCGGAACTGAGAAGCCTGTGCGAACAGAATGTTTGCGGGCGTTTCGGGCGAAATTATACCTGCCCGCCGCTCGCGGGGGATGTACATACGTTAATCGCGAACCTTAAGACTTTCCGGCAGACCGTAATCTGGCAAAATATCTACCCCTTGGAGGATTCTTTTGATTTTGAAGGGATGGCGGAAGGTCAGAGACGGCATAACGCCATGACGGCTGACGCAGCCGAGAGGATTTACGCGGTTTTGGGGCGGGAAAACGCGCTCGTGCTTGCCGCCGGGGGATGCGCGCTTTGCCAAACCTGCGCCGTACTGGAAAACCGACCGTGCCGCTTCCCGGAAAAGGCGCTTTCTTCGTTGGAGGCGTATGGAATCAATGTATCCAAGATTGGTGAGATTTCAAACTTGAAATATATCAACGGACCCAATACGGTGACGTTTTTTTCCGGCGTTTTTTTCCGGTAAGTTTCGGGG
>JAISVO010000016.1 GCA_031271525.1 Oscillospiraceae bacterium | reverse complement strand
CCAATATCCCTGCTGAACACCGATGACAACACCCTTTCTCTTTGTATATTATACCGTTACTTTGAAAACTTTGCAAGTGCATATCGAAAAAAATCCGGACACCCAGCGGAGAAATGTAACTCTGTTCCGGAACGGGGATGGATAAACGCCAGATCGCGCGCGAAAAGGCACTGCGCTGAAAGCCCCAACTCGCCGGCCTTTCCGCCGTAACGGGTGTCTCCCGCCAACGGGTGCCCGATGTGCGCCAAGTGGACCCGTATCTGGTGGGTCCGTCCCGTTTCGAGGCGGCACTCCAGATGCGTGTAGCCGGGATACCGCGCCAGAACGTTCACATGGGTGACGGCTTCCCGCCCGCCGGGGAGGACCGCCTGCTTTTTCCGGTCGGCGGGGTGACGTCCCAACGGGGCCGATATGGTAAATGCTTCCTGACCTATCTTGCCGCGCGCGAGGGCTTCGTATACGCGGAGCACCTCGTGTTTTTTGAGCGCCGAAGACAGCGCCACATGGGTCGCGTCGTTTTTCGCGACGACCATCAATCCGGCGGTGTCCTTATCCAGCCGGTGAACGATCCCGGGGCGCTTGACCCCGCCGACCCCCGACAGGCTGTCCCCGCAGTAGGCGAGGAGGGCGTTGACGAGGGTACCGCTCTCGTGCCCGGGGGAAGGGTGGACCGCCAGCCCCGGTTGCTTGTTGATCACCAGCAGGTCGGCGTCCTCATAGATAACCTCCAAGGGGATGTCCTCGGGTTCGGCCTCGGAGGGAAGGGGGTCCGGCTCGTCCACCGTGATGACTTCTCCGGGCGAGACCCGGTGGCTTTTCCGCGCGATGACATTGTTGACGGTCACGCGATTTGTAACGATCAGCCGCTCAACCGCGCTCCGGGACAGCGGACCCGTGTTCGCGAGAAAGACGTCGATCCGGCTGTTACTGTCCCGTACTGTTTTCGTCCACTGCGGCATCGGGTTCCCTCTTTCTCGATTCAAGGAGGAGATACAGGCAGAAGCATATCCCGCCAATTGTGACGAAGATGTCGGCCACGTTGAAGATCGCGAAGCTGACAAAAGTGAATTCAAACATATCGACGACGTACCCCAAAAACGCCCGGTCGATCAGGTTGCCCAACGCGCCGCCCAGCACGCAGGAGATACTGGCGACCCCTAGTTTCCCCTGAATCCAACCCTTGAACACCGCGAAGAGAATCAGCGCGACGGCAAGGGCGGACACGGCGACCAAAAACCAGCGGGAATTCCGGAAGAGGGAGAACGCCGCGCCGGTGTTCTCGGTATAGGTGAGATTCAATCCCGGAAGAAAGGGGAAATGCAGTGGGGAAAACCCCCGCGCCTCGGCTGCCTGTGTGATCCAGCGCTTTACAAGCTGATCCAGCGCCACGGCGGGGAGCGCCAGCAGAAGCCAGAGCTTTTGCAGCGGTTTGGAGTGGCGCGGCGGGACCCCGGTCATTCGGTCACCGCCCGGGTGCAGCGTTTACAAAGGGTGGGATGCTCCGGGTTCGTCCCAAGGTCGGTGAAGTAGCCCCAGCAGCGTTCGCATTTATCACCGGGCGCGCGGCTCACCTCAACAGCAAGTGAATCGCCTTTACGGAGAGTCACCGCCGAGACGATGCAGCACTTCTGCAACAGCTCCGTATGGGGCAGCAGTTCCTCATACAGCTCGGGCGTCAGGGAGATTGCGACCGCCGCCTCCAAGGGTTTTCCGATTACCTTATCGGCCCGCGCCTCTTCCAAGGCTTTGTTGACCGCCGGACGGACCGTTTCAAAGATTGTGTCAATGACGCCGCGGCGGTACTCGCCGCTGACAGGCCCCGGCATTCCGGCGAAGAGGGGGCTTTCGGCACCGGCCTCCGGGACGAACGCCCAGATCTCCTCACCGGTGAACGCCAGCACCGGCGCGATCAGGCGGGTGAGGGTATCCAGCACGGCGCGGAGGACCGACTGTACGGCACGGCGCTCGGGGGAATCGGCCGTCTCGCAGTAGAGCGTGTCCTTCACGATGTCAAGGTAGAAGTTGCTCATGTCGAGCACGCAGAAATTGTGCACCGCGTGGAAAATGGTGTGGAACTCGTAAGCCTCGTAGCCGTCCAGAACCTTTAGCCGTAGCTCCTCCAAACGGGCCAGCGCCCATCTGTCCAGATTGCTCAGCTCCGGACCGCCCGCTTTCGGCGTGTAGTCGTAGAGGTTCCCGATCAAAAACCGGCAGGTATTCCGAATCTTCAAGTAGACGTCGCCCAATTGCTTCAAGATATTCTTGGACAGCCGGATGTCGCTGTGGTAATCGCTGGAAGCAACCCAGAGCCGGAGGATATCCGCGCCGCTCTCGGCGCAGACCGCCACCGGATCCACTCCGTTGCCGAGGGATTTGCTCATCTTACGGCCCTCGCCGTCCACCACCCAGCCGTTCATGATTACCTTGCCATAGGGGGCTTTGCCCTCCCCGGTGGCGACCGCTGTCAGCAAGCTGGATTGGAACCAACCCCGGAATTGGTCGCTCCCCTCCAGATAGACATCGCTTGGCCAGCGCAGGTCGCCCCGTGTGCGGAGGACCGCGTCGTGGGTCGAACCGGAGTCGAACCAGCCGTCCAGCGTGTCGGTCTCCTTGGTAAACGATTTCCCGCCGCAGTGGGGGCAGGCGAAGCCGTCCGGCAGCAGATTTTCCCGTTCGTACCAGACGTTGGAACCGCTGGCCGCAAACAGGTTCGCCACCGTATCGATCGTCTCGGAGGTGCAGACCGGTTTGCCGCAGTCGCCGCAGTAAAATACCGGGATGGGAAGCCCCCAGTGGCGCTGACGGGAGATACACCAGTCGCTCCGTTCCCGTACCATCGCGAGCATCCGTTCCTTACCCCACGCCGGAAGCCACGAGACCTTCTCCACCTCTTCGCAGGCTTTATCCTTAATACTGTCCACCGACGCGAACCACTGCGGAGTCGCGCGGAAGAGAATCGGGTTGTCGCACCGCCAGCAGTGAGGATAGGTGTGTTTGATTGTCTCGGATGCCAGCAGCAACCCGGTTTCCTTCAAATGGTTGAATATCGCGATATTCGCCTTGTCGTAGCGGAGGCCGGCGCAGACCGAACCGGCGTCTTCTGTCATCATTCCGGCGTCGTCCACCGGCACGGGCATCGGCAGTTTATAATTCAACCCGACGGCGTAGTCCTCGGCGCCGTGGCCCGGCGCGGTGTGCACGCAGCCGGTGCCGCTCTCCGCCGTGACATGCGTGCCGTTGATGATCAAGCTGTCCCGTTCCAGAAAGGGGTGTCTTGCCGTCAGATATTCCATCTCGTGCCCCTTGAACGTTGCCAGCACTTGATAGCCGCTCCATCCGGCGGCCTTCGCGACGGCCGGGAGCAGGTCGGTCGCGAGGAGATAGCGTTCCCCGCCGGCTTCGGTCAGGCTGTACTCCAACGCAGGGTGGAGGCAGATCGCGACATTGCCGGGAAGGGTCCACGTGGTGGTGGTCCAGATGACAAAGAAGGTCTTTTCCAGCGCACCGTGCGGGGCGAACAGCCCTTTATCGTCCTTGACGGGAAATTTTACATAAATGGACTCGCAGGGTTCGTCCCGGTACTCGATCTCGGCTTCGGCGAGGGCCGTGCGGTCATGGGTGCACCAATAGACCGGCTTGAGACCTTTGTAGATCAACCCTTTTTGGTACATCTCGCCGAAAATACGCACCTCCCGCGCTTCAAACGCGGGGTCCATCGTCAAATAGGGGTGATCCCAGTCGCCCAGCACGCCCAGCCGGATGAACTGCTCCCGCTGCTCGTTGACGTAGCGTTCGGCGAACGCCGCACAGGCGCTGCGGAATTCCGGGATCGTCATCTTTCCCCGGTCGAGTTTCTGCTTCTTGATGATGGCGCTCTCGATCGGCATCCCGTGGTTGTCCCAGCCCGGAACATAGGGGGCGAAAAACCCGGTCATGTTTTTATAACGGATAATAAAATCCTTCAAAATCTTGTTCAGCGCCGTGCCCGCGTGGATGCTGCCGTTGGAGAAGGGCGGGCCGTCGTGCAGGATAAAAGACGGCTTCCCTTTGTTCTGTTCTATCAGCTCGGCGTAAATACCTTTGAAGCGGGGCAGCGCCTCCGGTTCCCGCTTCGCGAGCGAAGCCCGCATCGGGAATTCGGTCTTGGGGAGATTGAGTGTCTGGTTGTAATCCATCTGGGTACCCTCCTACCTACGTTGAATATAGTATACCAAAAGGAGGGGCGGGCTGTCAACAACCCCCGCCGGTTCGTAGTGGCGTGTCCTACGATGGAAATGGTCGATTTGTACAGTCGAGCGGATGTCTATGGTCACAACGGGGATTATATCACTAGAAATTGAACGAAATTATGGTTTGTATAAGATGCCTAAATCGGCAAATAAATCTTGCGAAAGCGGTAAAGTTACGGTACAATTGGTACGATAGTCATATATAAGAAGGCTGTAATTCGGACGCCGGAGACGCCGCTAAGAAACAGGAGGTTGACTGTGATGAAACGTACAACAGCTTTGGCTTTGATAACAGTACTGCTGCTGGCACTGACGCCCGGCACGGTACCGGGCGTTGCTGCTGCGAGTGATATTGAGTTTATCTCGGACGCGAACTTTGCCGCCGCATTGCATGAACTGTATCAAGATCAGGAAATAACAAAAGATTTTGTAAAGACAATCAAAGAGCTTAATATAGGCAATAAAGAAATTTCCAGTCTCAAAGGCATTGAATATTTCACCGGGTTGACTACTCTTGTATGTGAAGGTAATGAACTCACCGAGCTGGATGTGAGCAAAAACACATCATTAGAAGGGTTATACTGTGGATCCAATCAATTGACAAAGTTGATTTTGAGTAATGAACCTAAGTTGAAGAATCTAGGTTGCCAAAACAATCTGTTAAGCTCGTTAGATGTAAGTAAGCAAACCGCACTGAAAGTATTAGATTGCAGTAATAACTTATTAACAATGCTGGATTTGTCTCAAAATACCGGTTTAACAGCTGTTAACTGTAAAGCTAATTACCTTGATAATCAGGAGTTTTTGGATATTAACAAAGGTGTTATTGAGAAATTTGGTACCGATTTTTTCACTC
>JAISVO010000155.1 GCA_031271525.1 Oscillospiraceae bacterium | reverse complement strand
CCCACTCGCACAACCGGCGGTGCGGCGAGTGCGCCGTCACCGGGGAACCGTACCGGGAGCTGGCCGAAGGCGTCGCGACGGCGCGCTCACTGATGCGCCTGTCCGAGGTTTACGGGGTGGACCTCCCGATCTGCGCCGCTGTCAACGAGGTGTTCGGTCAGGGCCGCGACCCGCGCGATGCCCTCTCGAACCTCTTTCTTCGCAGCATGAAATCAGAATTTTATCTGTAAAGGGGCGAACACAGTTCGCCCCTACGGTCAGACGACCGAATCACGGACCACCGAAACGACGACGCCGAGAATGTGGCAACGCGAACCGTCGATCGGCTCGTAACGGGGATTCTCGGCGAGGAGCCAGATCTCGCCGTCGCTTCGCATCAAGCGCTTGACGGTCGCCTCGTCCTCCAATAGCGCGACGACAATTTGCCCGTTGCGGGCGTTCGCCTGCTTCCGGACAACCACGTAGTCGCCTTCGAGGATACCCGCGCCGATCATCGAGTCGCCGCGCACCTCGAGGGCGAAGAAATCGCCGTCACCGTGGGGACGGTAGGCAAGTGTGCCGAGCTGATCCTCGAAGGCGAGGATGGGGGCGCCGGCGGTGACACGCCCGAGGATGGGCACGCCGAGGTCCTCATCGAGACTGTCGGGTAGGATCAGCGCTCTGGTTTTGTTCGCGTCTTTTTTCAAATACCCTTTTTCAATCAGGGATTTGATATGCAAATGTACGGTTGACGGGCTGCGCAAACCCACCGCCGTGCCGATCTCCCGGACACTGGGCGGATACTTGTGCTCCTTGGTGAACCACTTGATGTACTCTAAGATTTTTTGCTGCTTTTCGGATGATTTACCCATGAGAAGGCCTCCCCTCTTTCGTTTACAATATCATATCACACCCCGAACAAAAAATCAAACATATTTTCAATTATTTTCGAAAAGTTTTACAGAAAAAGTTCCATGCCAAAAGGCGGCTTCAGGATGCCCCTTTCTGTGACCATTGCCGTGATCAACGCGCGGGGCGTCACGTCAAACGACGGGTTATACGTCCGAACATTTGTAGCTGTCATCGGTTCGCGATACCAAAGCTCGGTCAGCTCCGAGCCGGGACGCTCCTCAATCGGGATACCGGCCCCGGTCGGGGTCTTCGGGTCGATGGTGGAGACCGGCGCGCAGACATAGAAAGGGATGCCGTAGTAGGCCGCCAGCACGGCGAGCCCCGAGGTGCCAACCTTATTGCAGACATCGCCGTTTGCCGCGACGCGATCGCAGCCGGTGATCACGGCGTCGACCCAACCGTTCCGCATCACCCGGGACGCCATGTTGTCGGCGATCAGCGTCACATCGATCCCGGCGCGGCTCAATTCAAAAGCGGTCAGCCTTGCCCCCTGCAACAGGGGACGTGTCTCGCCGGCAAAGACCTTTAGGCGTACCCCCTGCTCGTGCGCCAAGTAAACCGGCGCGAGAGCGGTGCCGTACCGGACGGCGGCGAGCCAGCCGGCGTTGCAGTGGGTCAGCACCCCGCAGCCGTCTTTTAGGAGCTTGACCCCATGTTCGCCGATCGCCCGGCAAGCCGCGATATCCTCGTCCCGGATTGCCCCGGCTTCAGCTAGAAGCGCTTCGGTGATCTCCCCGACAGGAGCAGCGTGGTGCTTATGAAAAGCTTTGTCCATCCGCTCCAGCGCCCAAAAAAGGTTGACGGCGGTGGGCCGGGACGACGCGAGGACAGCCTTCGCCTCCTTCAGCGCGGCAGTCAGGCTGTCTGTATCGGGATACGCCCCGTTCCTCGCGGCAAGATAATATCCCATCGCGGCGGCGACCCCGATAGCGGGGGCTCCCCGAATCTTGAGCGCCCGTATGGCGTCCCGTATCTCTTCGGGGGTTTTTAAGGCGATCAGTTCCAGCGAGTTCGGCAGCTTACTTTGGTCGATCGCCAGCAAAACGCCGTTTTCCGCGTCCAGACGGACGGTGTCGGGCAGTAACCGGCTCATACCGGCTCTCCGATCCGCCGGCAAAACGACCGGCAGGTTTCTTCAATGTCGGGCGCGCCGAAAACCGAGTTTCCGGCGACAAAGAGATCCACCCCCGCTTCCAGCAGATTGGGGGTATTGTCCAACGTGACGCCGCCGTCCAGCATCAGCGGGGTGCCGGGCTTCTCGCGGTCGAGCAGCGCGCGGAGGGCGCGGATCCGAGAAAAGCTCTCGGGTAGGAGGGGCTGCCCCCCAAATCCCGGCTCCACCGACATCAGCAGCACGGTATCCGCAAACGGCAGAGTCGGCAGGACGGCTTCCAAGGGGGTTTTCGGGCGGAGCACCACGCCGGGAGCCGCTCCGGCGTCCCGAATGCGGGTCAGCAAGCCGGTTAGAACCTCGGTAGTCTCGGTTTCAACGTGCAGCAGCACGGTCGCCGCCCCGGCTTCGAGGAAGGGGGAGACAAAGTTTTGCGGGTTCTCCACCATCAGGTGGGCGGTGACCGGCAGGCGGGTGCGTTTCGCGATTCCCGCGCAGATGTGGGGTCCGAAGGACAGGTTCGGCACAAAATGCCCATCCATAATGTCTAGGTGCCAGCCGCCCGCGCCGCCTCTCTCGGCGGCTTCCATCTGACTTGCCAGACGGAGGGGGTCGGCTGCCAGCAGGGAAGGTTCCAAACGTTTCACAATGATCCGTCCATATCCATAGAATAGGGTGTGCGCCGGGGGCACAGCAATGTGACGGGGCACTTTAAATAACAGGGAAGCGGGGTACCCCGTTTCCCTGTGTTCTTTTATCTATCGGGGTACGATCCGCCATATCTCACTCGCGTACTGGCGGATTGTGTTGTCCGAGGCGAAAACTCCGCTGTGCGCGATGTTCATAAGGCTCATCCGGTTCCAGCGGGAGCGGTCAAGGTACGCCGCCGACACATCCTTCTGCGCCGTGACATAAGCGTCGAAGTCGCGCAGGACGAAGAACTCGTCGCCGTAATCGAGCAGACTGCAGACGATGTTGATGAACTCATCCTCCGAGAGGCGTTCGCTCAGCCCTCCCTGCAAAAGCTTCAAAACACTCCGCAGGCGCGGATCGGCGTCCATGACGCTGTGCGGGTTGTAGCCGCCATTCTCGTAGTAGCTGAGCACCTCGGCGACGCTCAGTCCGAAGCGGAAGGCGTTCTCGTCCCCCACCGCCTCAAAGATTTCGATATTCGCGCCGTCGGAGGTGCCGAGGGTGACCGCACCGTTCATCATAAATTTCATATTCGACGTACCCGACGCCTCTTTGGAAGCCGTGGAAATCTGCTCGCTCACCTCGGCCCCGGGAAAGATGCGTTCCGCGATCGAGATACCATAGTTCGCCAAAAACACCAGCGAGAGTTTTCCTTTGCACTTTGGCTCCCGCTCAATCGCCGCCGCGATTTCGTTCGCCAGCTTGACGACCTTCTTCGCGAAGTAGTAGCTCGGGGCGGCTTTGCCCGCCATGATGAAGACCCTCGGCGCGCCGATTTCCTTGCCGTTGCGGAGGGACTCATACAGGTGCAGAATGTGCAGCAGGTTCATCAACTGGCGCTTATACCCGTGGATCCGCTTGACCTGTACGTCGAAGATCGCACCCGGATCGACGGTCACACCGTTCCGCTCCCGTATGTAAGCGGCGAGCTTTTCTTTGTTCCGGTGTTTAATCTTTTCCAGCGTCTGCAGAGCCGCACTGTCATCCTTGAGGGCTTGCAGCCTGATCAGGCCGGATGGGTCGGCGATCCATGCCGAGCCGATGGCCTCCGTGAGGAAGCCGGTCAGTTCGGGGTTGCTCTTGACCAGCCAGCGGCGGTGGGTGATCCCATTCGTCTTGTTGTTGAATTTTTGGGGATAATAGGCGGAGAAGTCTTTCAGCACGACGTTCTTCAAAAGCTCGGAGTGAACCGCCGCCACGCCGTTAACCGAGAAGGAGCCGACGATCGCGAGGTGCGCCATCCGCACCACCCCGTCGCCGACGACCGCCATCCGGCTCCAGCGGTCCGGCTCGCCGGGGTAGACCTCGGCAAGCTCGGCGCAGAAACGGCGGTTGATTTCCTCGATGATCATATAGATTCGGGGGAGGAGCTCCCGCAGGGTATCGATCGGCCACTTCTCCAGCGCTTCGGGGAGGATTGTGTGGTTTGTGTAGGCGATCGTCCGGATCGTGACAGACCACGCCTCATCCCAGCCCAGCCCGTGGACATCCATCAATAGGCGCATCAGTTCCGGGACGCAGAGCGCCGGATGGGTGTCGTTGATCTGGATGCAGATATGGTCGGCGAATTTCCGCATGTCGCGCCCGGTCTTGCCCGAATAGGTGCGGAGGATTGATTGAAGGCCCGCCGAGCAGAGGAAATACTGCTGCTTTAGGCGGAGGACTTTGTTTTGGTAGTTGGAGTCGTCCGGGTACAGCACCTCGGAGATTGATTCCGCGAGATAACTGTTCAAACGGGCGCCGATGTAGTCGCCCCGGCTGAACGACGCGAAGTCGATTTCCTGCTCCACCGATTCCGCCCGCCACAGGCGGAGGGTGTTGACGGTATCGTTCTCATATCCCGGCACCGGGATATCATAGGGCACCGCGATGACCCGCATCGCGTCGTATGTCTCGAAATGAGCCTCCCCGTTGCTGTCGAAGGTGGTTTCCACCCGGCCGTTAAAAAGGACCTCCACGGCTTTGTCGGGCTTCCGGATCTCCCAGACGCTCTTCTCCCGCAGCCAGCCGTCGGCGAGCTCCACCTGATAGCCGTCGTGGATTTCTTGGGTGAAGAGTCCGTGCCGGTAGCGGATGCCGCAGCCGTGACCCGGCAACCGGAGGGACGCCATCGAGTCGAGGAAACAGGCGGCAAGCCGTCCTAGCCCCCCGTTACCGAGGCCGGCGTCCGGTTCGGCCGCGAGGATCTCCTGAAAATCGAGCCCCATTTCGCGGAGCTGCTGTTCGCAGATGTCCCGCACGCCCAGATAGATGAGGTGCGACTCGAGGCACTGCCCCATCAGGAACTCCAGCGAGAAATAGTAGACCTGCCGGGTGTTCTGTGACTTATATTGGTTGTTGGTCTGCACCCAGCGCTCGGTCAACACATCCCGCACGATTTTCGACAGCGCGGCGCAGCGGTCCTTGTCCGAGGCGTCGTCGATGGACTTGCCGAATTGGCTGGCAACCGCTTTTTCAAAGTCCCGCTTGAAATTCATCCGAAAGGTAGATTGATCGGTGAGCATATCTCCGCCGCCTTAATCGTTTATTCGGGCACCCGCCTTTGCATTGTGATTCTATCAAATAAGGGGACGTTTGGCAAGTGTGATTTTTGGGATGTGCCGCGTCCCCGACGCGTTTCATTTCAACCAGAAAAACTTAACAACATAAATGCCGAAACGCGGCGCATAATAGGGTGGCGCAAGAAAGCGCGGAATCAAGTTCTAGGAGTGACAAAATTCTATGGCTAGCAGCAATTATGTCGTCCCCGACGCGAAAGAAGCCATGAACCGCTTTAAGATGGAAGCCGCCTCCGATGTGGGCGTCAGCCTCAAAGCCGGTTACAACGGTGACCTGACCTCCAAGCAAGCCGGAAGCATCGGCGGACAGATGGTCAAGAAGATGATCGAGAGCTACGAGCGCGGCAAGTAAGCAAAGCGCGCCCGGTTCGGCAAAGCAACCCCCGCCCCGGAAAGGGCGGGGGTTGTGCGTACGGCGGGTATGGCGTCATCCGGGAGGTATGTCTTCCTGCCCGTCTTGAATTCCCCCCGTCGCTGGCGTGCAGGTATACACGTCAAAGAGGGCGGGGTCCGATTGCTGCCGCTCCCAGACGGCGGTCAGGGCAAAGAGCGTTTTTTCATTCCCGATTCCCCTACTCCTCAATTCTCAACCGCTCCACGCGGAGACACTTCCCGGTTTTTTCATCGATTTCAAAGACCGCGCCCTCCATGACGGCTGCGGTGAGGGGGGATTCGTAGCGCTGGGGGACTCCGCCCAAGAACGCCGCGACCGACTGTTCCGCCCTGACGCCCAGCACCGAATGGGCTGGCCCCGTCATGCCGAGGTCGCAGATAAAGCCGGTACCGCCCGGCAGGACACGCTCATCAGATGTTTGCACATGGGTATGGGTGCCGAAGACCGCCGAAACCCGCCCGTCGAAGCAGTGCGCCAGCGCGACCTTCTCGCTGGTCGCCTCGGCGTGGAAATCCACCGCGAACAGGTCGTCCGGACGGTTCTTAATCAGCGCTTCCAGCACCCGGAAGGGGTTGTCGGCGTTCCATTCGCAGTGCAGGCGACCTAAAAGACAGGCGACTGTCATACATCGCCCGCTCCGCAGCAGTAGACGCGCCGTCCCCTCCCCCGGCACCGGACCGCCATAGTTGAGGGGACGGAGGAGGTAGGGGTTATCGTTCAGCTCGGGGATGATCTGAGGCCGGTTCCACACATGGTTGCCCAACGTCACGACTTCCGCTCCGGCGTCGAACAGACGCCGCGACTGTTCGGGGCGTAAGCCAAGGACATCCGCGTTTTCCCCGTTGACAACGCAGATGTCCGAGCCGTAAAAATGTTTCAGCGGGCGAAGCTTAGCCTCTGCGATCCGAAGTCCCGCCTCGCCGCACACATCGCCGAAGGCGAGCAGGTTCACTTCGCGTATTCGATATGCCGAATCTCCCGGATGAGGTGGACCTTGATCTGGCCCGGGTATTCGAGGTCGGCTTCAATCTTCTTGGCAAGCTCCCTTGCGAGCAGAATCATCCGGTCGTCGTTGACAGCCTCCGGCTTGACCATGATCCGGATCTCACGCCCCGCTTGGATGGCGAAAGATTTGTCGACGCCGTCGAAGGAGCAGGCAAGCTCCTCCAGCTTCTCAAGCCTCTTGATATAGTTCTCCAGATTCTCGCGCCGCGCTCCCGGACGCGCCGCCGATATGGCGTCCGCAGCTTGCACTAGGCTCGCGATGATCGTCTTTGGCTCCACGTCTCCGTGGTGAGCCTGAATCGCGTGGAGCACCTCGTTATTTTCTTTATACTTCCGGGCGAGGTCGACGCCGATCGCGACATGGCTTCCCTCAACCTCGTGATCAATCGCCTTGCCCAAGTCGTGCAGAAGCCCGGCACGTTTCGCGAGCATCGGGTCGATCCCCAATTCGGAGGCCATCAGCCCGGACAGCAGGGAGACTTCGATCGAATGCTGCAGGACGTTCTGCCCGTAGCTTGTACGGTACTTCATCCGTCCCAGCAGCTTAATAACCTCAGGATGGATGCCGTGGACGCCGGTTTCGAAGGTTGCGCGTTCGCCCTCGGAGCGGATGATCGACTCGATCTCCTTCTTGGATTTCTCCACAACCTCCTCGATACGGGCGGGATGGATCCGTCCGTCTACGATCAGCTTTTCAAGGCTTAGGCGGGCTGTTTCGCGGCGCACCGGATCGAAGGAGGAGAGGGTGATCGCCTCGGGGGTATCGTCGATGATCAGGTCGACGCCGGTCAAGGTTTCAAGGGTTCGGATATTCCGTCCCTCGCGGCCGATGATCCGGCCCTTCATCTCGTCGTTCGGCAGATGGACGACCGATACGGTCGCTTCGGTGACGTGGTCGCTCGCGACTTTCTGGATTGCGAGGGAGATGATCTCGCGGGCTTTTTGGTCGGCGTCATCTTTGCAACGCTCCTCGATGTCCTTGATTTTCATCGCCATCTCGTGGGTGACTTCGCTCTCCACGTTTTTGATTAAGTAGACCTTTGCCTCTTCGGTGGAGAAGCCGGACAATTTCTCCAGCATTTCGATCTGGCCGCGCTTGATCAGGGAGATTTCCTCCCGGGCCTCGTCCGCCGCCTTGTGTTTATCGGTGAGCTGTTCTTCTTTTCGCTCAAGGTTTTCCAGTTTTTTGTCGTAGTTCTCCTCTTTTTGCTGCAAGCGGCGTTCTTGCTTTTGCAACTCCGCGCGACGGTCTTTCAATTCGCGTTCCGCCTCCTGGCGGTTTTTGTGGATTTCGTCTTTAGCTTCCAGCAGCGCTTCGCGCTTTTTGCTCTCGGACGCCTTAATGGCTTCGTTCACGATCCGCCGGGCTTCTTCTTCCGCGCTGGCGATCTCTTTTTCCGCAACGTTCTTCCGATACCGGATACCAAGGGGGAACGCGACTGCGAATCCGACCAGCAGAGTCAGCACTGGGAGAATGATTTGCAGTGCATCGGGCACAGGGGCACCTCCGTAAAAATTTAGTATGAGTACTATGCAAGGGCACGGGCTTTCATTCCCGAAACAATACAAAGTTATCATCTGTTATATTCTATAGAAAAAGGCGCGTTATGTCAAGCAAAATGTTGCGGAGCGTTTCCTCGGAGTTTATAACGGGCGAAGGGGCAAGCACGCCGCGAGGTGCCGAAAGCCATGATCGGCAGTAAATATGGACAGACCTTCATTTTAGCAAACTTTTTTGCAAAACCCTGAAAAAACGCTTGCAATTTCGGCTGAGTGTGCTATAATACCAAGGTAGTGAATGTAGTCGAGTGGAGAGTGGGGTTATCCCGCTCTTTATTTATAGAGTGGGAGGCAGACATGAACGCCGAGTTTTTTGACGCCATCGCGCAGATCGAGCGGGAGAAGAACATCCCCCGCGCTTATATGCACGAAAAGATTATCCAAGCCCTGACGACCGCCTACCGCAGGGATAACGCGGGCGTTTCCGAGAACATTTTCGTCGATCTCGACGAAGAGCGCAAGACAATCCGGATGTACCTCCAAAAGGTCGTCGTCGAGGAGGTTGAAAACCCAACCTTTGAGATGACTGTGGAAGCCGCTCGGTCAATCACCCCCGGCGCGGATGTCGGCGACACCGTCAACATTGAGGTTCAGACCCTCGAGTTTGGGCGAATCGCGGCGCAAACCGCGAAGCAGGTCATTATCCAAGGGATACGGGAAGCCGAGCGAGGCATGATATATGAGGAATACTCCTCCCGTGAGCACGAGGTGCTGACCGCGCAGGTCGTACGTCCCGACCCCCGTTCGGGCGGCGTGATGGTGGAGATTACCAGCAAGGGCGAGACCACCGAAGCGTCTCTCCCGCCGGGGGAGCAGATGCGGGACGAACTATTGAACATCGGGGACCGGGTGAAGGTCTATGTCATCGAGGTACGGCGCACCAACCGGGGTCCGCAGCTCCTCCTCTCCCGCACTCATCCGGGGCTTGTCAAGCGGCTGTTTGAGCTGGAGGTCCCCGAGATACAAGACGGCACGGTGGAGATCCGCTCCATCGCCCGGGAAGCGGGTCAGCGCACCAAAATGGCGGTCTGGTCGAACAACCCCGACGTGGACCCGATCGGAGCCTGTATCGGCATCCGGAGAGCGCGGATCAACGCCGTAACCGGCGAGCTGGGCGGCGAAAAAATTGATGTCGTGCGCTTCTCGGAGGAACAGGATGAGTTCATCGCCCAAGCGCTCGCCCCCGCGTCGGTTCTGCGGGTCGACCTGATCGACTCGAAGACCTGCCGGGTCGTCGTCCCGGACGACCAGCTCTCGCTCGCGATTGGTAAGGAGGGGCAAAACGCCCGCCTCGCCGCCAAGCTGACCGGAATCAAAATCGACATCAAGCCGGAATCGCGGGCCGCCGAGCAGCCCCAATGAAGACCGAGCCGATCCGGCAATGCGCCGGTTGCAGGGAGCATCTGCCGAAACACGGGTTGCTCCGGGTGGTGCGTTCCCCCGAAGGGACAGTTTCCCTTGACTTCGTCGGAAAAGCGCAGGGGCGCGGCGTCTATCTCTGCCGGAAGAGCGCTTGTCTCAAACGGGTGCGGAAGAGCCGGGCGCTGGAGCGCTCCCTCAAGACGGCGGTTCCCGAAGAGATTTTTGAGGCTTTGGAGAGGGAGGCGACCGAATGAACCCCCAAAATCTCCGCACACTGGGTTTAGCCTACCGAGCCGGGAAGGTCGTCTGGGGATTGGACGCCGTGGCGGGCGCGAAGGGACAGGCCGCCGTCTTCCTGCTGGCAAACGACGCAGGAAACGCCGCTAGGCGCGAGGCCGAAAGGCTGTCAGCTATGACAGGGACGTTGTTGAAAATCCTTCCGGTTGACAAAGCCGGGTTGGGCGCGGCGCTGGGGAAACCCCCTTGCGCTGTCGCGGCCGTTACGGACCAAGGGTTCGCGAGATCCATATTGACGTTGCCGGACATTGGCGGGAACCCGCCTGTGTCATGATATAGATATTCCGCAAGCGGCCGCGGAGCCGCAAGGTTGGAGGGTACCGCGTGAGTACAGAATACCGCATCCATGCGTTGGCAAAGGATTTTGGGGTACAGTCGAAGGTCATTATCGACATCATGACCCAATATGTCGCGGCGCCAAAGAACCATATGCAGATCCTGACGGAGGATGAGCTGAACCTCATCTTTGCCGTCTTGACCGAGCGTAATCAAATCGAGTCGATCGAGAGCATTTTCGCGGACACATACCACGAACCGGAGGCCCCGCCCCCGCCGCCCCCGGCCCCCGCTGTCCTCGAACCCACCCCCGCCGCCGGGGGCGAACCTGCCCTGCCCTCCGATAAGAAGCAGCAGCAACCTCAGCCGCAGCAGATTCAGTCCCAACCGCAGAAGCCGCAAAAGCCGAAACAGCAGCAGCCCCCGAGGGGACCCAAGCAGACCCATATCATCGACACCCGGGGCGCGAACGTCGATCTGTCCCGGTTTGACGAGCGGGTTGAGCGTCTGGTGCCCGAAAAAGCGGGCCGGATGAAGCAGGGGAAGGAAAAGATCAAGCGCGCCCCGGATAAAAAACCCTCCGGGTTTGTCAGCCAGAAACGTCTGCAGGAGGAGGCGGAGCGCCGCCGTCAGCGGATCGAGCACCTAAAGAAGCAGCAACTGAAGGTATCCATCCCGGATGAAATCGCGGTCGGCGAGCTGGCCGCCCGTTTGAAGAAGGCAGGGGCCGAAGTTGTCCGGCAGCTGATGAAGCTGGGCGTCATGGCGTCCCTCAGCATGACGGTTGACTTTGAGACCGCGAGCTTGGTCGCGATGGAGTTCGGCGCGAAGGTGACGCGCGAGGTTGTCGTCACGATTGAGGAGCGCCTGATCGACGAGTCGGCCGACTCGGATCAAAACCTCTCCACCCGGGACCCCGTCGTGGTCGTCATGGGACATGTCGACCACGGCAAGACGAGTCTCTTGGACTATATCCGAAAAGCCGACGTCGCCTCGGGCGAGTTCGGCGGAATTACCCAGCATATCGGCGCCTACCGGGTTCAAGTGCAGGACCGGCACATCACCTTCCTCGACACGCCGGGTCACGCGGCGTTCACCTCGATGCGGGCGCGGGGCGCATCGGTCACCGATATCGCGATTTTGGTGGTCGCCGCCGACGACGGCATCATGCCCCAGACGATTGAAGCGATCAACCACGCGAAGGCGGCGGAGGTCCCGATTGTCGTCGCGCTGAACAAAATGGATAAAGAGGGCGCCAACCCGGATCGGATTATGCAGCAGCTGACCGAATACGAGCTGGTGCCGGAGGAATGGGGCGGCGAGACGATCGTCTGCCCGGTATCCGCCAAGACGGGCGACGGGATTGAGCACCTGCTTGAGATGGTCGTCCTCCAAGCGGATGTGCGCGAATTAAAGGCGAATCCCGCCCGCGCGGCGCGGGGTACCGTCATCGAAGCGAAGCTCGACAAGGGCCGGGGCCCGGTCGCGACGGTGTTGGTTCAAAACGGCACATTAAAACAGGGCGACATCGTTATCGCCGGGAAGACGGTAGGTCGTATCCGCGCCATGACCGACGACAAAGGCCGGAAGCTTGAGGAAGCTGGCCCCAGCGTGCCGACCGAGATCATCGGCCTTTCCGAGGTTCCGGACGCCGGCGACGTCTTCCACACCGTCGCCGATGAGCGGATGGCGCGGGAGCTTGTCAATCAGCGCAAGCAGCAGGAAAAGGAGGGCGGCGTACAGGCGCCCGCCGCAAAGGTCTCATTGGAAGACCTCTACGCCCAGATCCAGCAGGGTCAGGTGAAGGTCCTCAATATTATCGTCAAAGCGGATGTCCAAGGGTCCGCAGAAGCGCTGAGAGCCTCGCTGGAGAAGATCACAAACGAAGAGGTGCAGGTGCGGGTCATCCATTCGGGTGTCGGCGCGATCAACGCCTCGGACGTGCTCCTCGCTTCAACGGCGTCCGCCATTGTCGTCGGCTTCAATGTCCGCGCCGATTCGTCGGCGCAGCAGAACGCCGAGCGGGCGAATGTAGATATTCGCTATTACCGGGTCATCTACGACTGCATCGAGGAGATCGAAACCGCGATGCGCGGGATGCTCTCGAAGAAGTTCCACGAGGTAAAGCTGGGCGAAGCCGAGGTGCGGCAAGTGTTCCGCGCCTCCAACATCGGCACCATCGCGGGCAGCTATGTCCGGGAAGGGAAGATCACCCGCAGTGCGCAAATACGCGTCCTCCGGGACGGCGTCGTCGTCCACGAGGGAGAAATTGCGTCGTTAAAACGCTTCAAGGACGACGCCCGCGAGGTCGCGAGCGGCTACGAGTGCGGCATCTCGATCGAGCGCTACAGCGACGTCCGCGAGGGCGACATCATCGAGGCGTTTGTGATGGAGGAAATACAGTAGACTCAAATTCTGGTATTTTCTAAGGGGGATGGAGGCAAAAACACGATGGCGTCACGAAACCGAATCGGGCAGATCAACGGCGAAATCCTGCGCGTCCTCGCCGACAGGATCCCCAAGTGCAAGGACCCGCGTATCAACGGACTGATGAGCGTGACGCGGGTGGATACGTCGGGGGATCTGTCGGTCTGCCGCGTCTATGTCTCGTCGCTCGGCGGCGGTTCGGAGATTGCGAAGGGACTTCGCAGCGCAACCGGCTTTCTGCGCCGGGAGCTGAGTCAGGAGCTGAAGCTCCGCCATACGCCCGAGTTGGAGTTCATTGTCGATCACTCGATTGAAGAGGGTGCGAAAATCCTCGATAAACTGCGTGAAATCGCGGAGCCCTCATGAAAAGCGTCATAAGTTTTTTTCAGTTACATGATCGCTACCTGCTGCTCACCCACCGCCGTCCCGACGGCGACACGCTGGGCAGCGCGTCGGCACTCTGCGCGGGGCTCCGCTCACTGGGCAAGACGGCGTATGTCTGGCGCAATCCAGAGATCACACCCCGCCACCTTCCCTTTGTAGCCCCCTTCTTCCCGCCGGACGGGTTTATCCACGAAACCGCCGTCGCGGTGGACACCGCTGCGGGTTCGATGCTGCCGATCGGTATCCCGGCCGGCGTCATCGACTTCCGGATTGATCACCACCCGGGTGTATCGCCTTTCGCCAACGAGACGTACACCGATCCCGGCGCGGCCGCTTGCGGCGAGGTCGTCTTCGACCTGCTGGCGGCTCTCGGCGCCCCCCTGACGGCGGACATCGCGGCAAACCTCTACATCGCCCTTTCCACCGACACGGGGCTCTTCCGCTACAGCAACACCACGGCGAAGACCCACCGGATCGCGTCCGCTCTGATCGCCGCGGGGGCCGACCACCACGCTCTCAACGCGATCTTCTTCGGCAAGACGCAAAGCCGGGTGGAGATCGAAAAGACCATCCTCGCTGGCTTGCGGTTCGGGTTCGGGGCCGCCGTCGCGTCGCTGTCCCTCGCCGAACGGGGCGGTGCGACCGAGGACGATCTGGAGGACATCACGAGCTTGGTGCAGAACATCGAGGGGGTTTCCGCCGGATTCCTGCTCCGCGAGGAAGCAGGTTATTGGAGGGTTTCCTGCCGCACAACGGGCGCGGTTGAAGCCAACGCGATCTGCAAGCTGCTTTCGGATGGCGGCGGGCACCGTCACGCGGCGGGCGGGCGGATCCCGGGGAACCTTTCCTCCGATGAAGCGCGAAAAATCGTCTTGGACGCGTACCTGTCAGTTTACCCCGAAGCGAGGGACAAACAGTGCTGAACGGAATCCTATTGGTTGATAAAGCCCCCGGCTGGACGAGCCACGATGTCGTGGCGAAGTGCCGGGGCATTTTGCGTGAAAAACGGATTGGGCACGGCGGTACGCTGGACCCGATGGCGACCGGGCTGCTGGTCCTGTTCGTCGGTCCGGCGACTAAGCTTGTCAGCAAACTGCCGGGGGAGAAGACATATGTCGCGGCCCTCTGTTTCGGGGAGGAGACCGACACCTACGACACCGAGGGAACAGTCGTCAAGACGTATGGACACATACCAACCGCCGCCGATCTGGCTGCCGTACTGCCTCACTTCACAGGGGACCTAATGCAGGTGCCGCCGATGGTGTCGGCGGTGAAGGTCGGCGGGAAGAAGCTCTATGAGCTGGCGCGCAAGGGAATCGAGATTGAGCGGAAGCCTCGCCCGGTGACAATACACGAACTGACCCTGCAGCCCGGCGGAGGGGATGAGCACACCCTTTTGGTGCGGTGCTCCGCCGGGACATATGTCCGCGCCCTGATCCACGACATCGGGCACGCGCTAGGGAGCGGAGCGGTGATGACCGGGATTCGGCGCACCGCGAGCGGCCCTTTTTCGGTCACCGATGCCGTTCCGGTGGACGGCGTCTCCCCCGAGCGGCTCCTAGCCCCACAGGACGGGTGGTTTTCATGAACAGAGTTCTCGCGATGGGTTTCTTTGACGGCGTGCACATTGGGCACGGACGGCTCTTCCGCCGCGCCGCCGCTCGCGCGAAGCAGCTGAATTGCCGCGCCTGCGCCCTGACGTATGATTCCCACCCGCAGACCTTCCTCACCGGACGTCCCGTACCGCTCCTCTGCTCCACCGACGAGCGGGCGGCGCTGATCCGCTCCCTTTATAAGCTTCAGGAGGTCATCATTGACCCTTTCGACGCCGAGACAGCGAGTATCCCGTGGCGGGAATATTTAGAAGAGATGGTAATCCGGCGCTTAAAAGCCGTTCATGTTGTGGTAGGGCACGACTTCACCTTTGGACGGGGCGGCGATGGGACCCCCGAGCTGCTCGCCGAGGCGTGCCGCCAAAAGGGTTTGGGCTGTGATATTCTCCCCCCGAAGCGGGTCGGGGGAACCCGGGTCAGCTCGACCTACATCCGGGGATTGGTTGCCGAGGGGGATATGGAGAGCGCCGCACGATTCCTCGGGCACCGCTACCGCCTGTCGGGACTCGTCGAGAGGGGGCGGGGGCTTGGGCGGAGCTTGGGGTTCCCCACCGCGAACCTCCCGCTGCCGCAGGAACGCCAATTCCCGGCGTGGGGCGTCTACGCCACCCTCGTCGGCTGGAACGGGCGTGTCTATCCGGCAGCCACCAACGTGGGAATCCGCCCGACGGTGGGTACCTTCTCCGCGCCGACGGTGGAGTCCACCCTGCTGGACTTCGACCGGGAGCTGTACGGCGAGCGGATCGACGTGGACTTCCTCAGTTTCCTCCGCCCGGAGCGACGCTTCGAAACCCCCGAAGCGCTCACCGCGCAGGTCTTGGAGGATCTGCGGGAGGTACGGAGACGACGCGATGTGTGATAAACCTCCGCTTGACCCGCTTGCGGGCGCGTAATTATGTTATGGGGGTTTCTTATTTCTTGCCGGTCTTTTTCCTGCGCAGGACAATGAACACAGCAATTCCAGCGACAGCAAGCGCGAGTATTATGATGATTACGGCAACGGTATGATTGGAATCGGGTTTGGTTTCTGCCGTGTTTTGCGGACTTGTTTCCGGAGTCTGGGCAGACAGGGTGGGAGTAACTTCAAGGGCAGTGTCGTCGGTTGCTTCTGTCAGCGTTAAACTCCCCCAATTTGTATTGGATATGTACGAATTACCCGTATTGTCACTCCATATCATGACGCTTGTGCGCTGTGTATCTTCCTCATTGCGGTCATTTACCTGAACATCAAGCCCAATAGTTGTTCCGCTTTTAGGCGTTACAGTGGTAAACGGGATCGCCATGATCACATCGTAACCACGGTCGGGTACAATCCGTGCTGCGGATTGGAAACCCTCAACCGCTCCTTGACTGCCGAAACTTTGCGTGTTTTCATAATTGACGCGGTATTGTCCGTCGCCCAACTCGTACGAGCCTGCGCTGGCGTCCGTTTCGGAAAGAAACACTTCGACGGAATCCTGCTCCCATTTATT
>JAISVO010000075.1 GCA_031271525.1 Oscillospiraceae bacterium | reverse complement strand
CTTGAGCGTGAGCGGTTTCAACAGCTCGGCGGCGAAAACATTCACCATCAAAATTACCGGCGGCGCGACAAGCAGCAAAAACTACACCATTAGCAAGCGTGAAAACGGTACTCTGACCGTCGCGGACAAGATACCGGCAACCATAAGCGGCATCTCCGTCGCGGGCAAGACCTACAACGGGACTGCGGTAACGCCCGCCGGTACGGTCAGTGTGAAGGCGGGAGACATCACGGTAAGCGATTATACCCCGCTGGTCTACACCTACGCAAAACTGTCCGACGGCAGCGTGAGTGACGCCGCGCCGAAGGGCGCGGGCGACTATACGCTGGTCGTCTCTGCCGCTCCCGGCGATCCGAAGTATACCGGCGCGAGTGCGGCTGTCAATTTCACCATCGCCAAAGCGACCATCACGATTACCGTTACGGACCAATCCGCCACAGCCGGAAGCGCGGAACCGACGTACACTTATACGGTGAGCGGGCTTGCCCCGTCCGAAAAACTCGCCAAGAACCCAACGGCATCCTGTCCCACCGCCAATATGAATGCGGCGGGGAGTTACCCGATTATCGTAAGCGGAGCGGAGGTGCCGGATACGGGCACCTATCATACCGCCATTATCTATAAGAACGGCACCCTCACCGTCAGTGCGAGCGGCGGAACTGCAACGCCCGAGACCCCGATCACTCCGGTAACGCCGCCCGAGCCGGATGACGGTGATACAACCTCCGCCCCGGACGAACCAAAAGAGAAGCCCGCTCCTTGGGCTGCGGCAGCCGTAGAGGAAGCCATTGACCTTGGGCTTGTCCCCACGTCCCTGCAGAGCGGCTACAATAACCGCATCACGCGCGCGGAGTTCAGCGCTCTGGTTGTGAGCCTGTATGAAGCAAAGACCGGCATAAAACTGGTTGCTGAGAAAAGTGCTTTCACCGACACTGACGACGAAAACGTCGGCAAACTCGCGGTGATCGGTGTGGTCGCCGGCGGCGGCAGCGGCGAATTCAAGCCGGACGCTCTGTTTACCCGCGAGATGGCGCTGAGAGTGTTCTACAACGCACTGCTAAAAATAGGATATGTCCCCGAGGTCACCGAACCCGCGTTTGACGATGCTGCGCTTATTTCCCCGTGGGCCAAAGAGGCGATCGGTGCGCTGCAGAGAAGCGATATCGTGACAGGCGACAGCAATAACAACTTTAAGCCGAAGGACAACATGACCCGTCAGGAGGCGATCGCCGCGACACTGAAGTTCTGGAAAGCGCTTAAAGAAGCGGAAGACTTAGCGGTGTAACCGGGTTGTTGCCCACATCAACCAAATTATAGTTTTTTGCAACCTAACGGCAGTCCGGAAAACGCAGACCTTCCCGCACCGGGGAAGGTCTGCGCTGTCGCTGAACCGAGGGTCGGTGCATGGTGAACCATCCGGAAGGGCCAACCTTAAGCAGAAGGGGGTAAAGCAGAAAAAGAACAGGCTTGGGCGATAAATTGCTGTGCATCCCTTATGCCCACGGATCGTTGGCGTTCGGCTCCCGGATGTCGGAGAGCAGGTAGTTCTCCCACAGGAACCATTGCGCGCCGCTCGGCTTTTCCCGCAGCTTGATTTCACGCGGGGCGTCCGCACCGGAGGAGCAGATCATCAACTTTGCGTAACCCGCTTCCTGAAAGCTGTACGGCCCGGCAAATACGGTAATCCGGTATGGCTGCGCCGGGGTATAGTTGTTCCCCGGCGTCGCGCCGTCAAAGAAGGAAAACGGCTTGTATGCTTTGCCGTTCAGCCTGTCGCGCAAGAAGCCCTCCTCGTAAGGAGACAGCGGTTGAGGCCCTTTGAGGAAGTTCAGCATCCCTACCGCGTCCTGCGGGCTGTCGCCATAGCGGCAGAGGGCGAGCACCGTAAGCGCCGCAGTATAATGCGGCTTGGTCAAAACCGCCTCGGGCAGCGATTTCAACTGTTCGACGCTCATTGGCAGAGACCCGAAAGTGAACGTCACACTATCCCCGCCGGATTGCGGACGGTTGCGGATCGCGTTCATCGCGGAACCAGCAGCCCCACTCACGCCTTGGCGGATGCCGCTGCTTAACGCGCTTTGCGCCTGTTGTTTCAAGATGTCGAAAAAACCCATTTCGATAACCCCCTGTTATATCAACTCGTCAATAAGAACAGATTGGTGAAATCACGCCGCCGGTCAAATCCTTACGGTAGACGCTGGATATTTCGCGCAGATAGCCATAGCGCCAGCCGATGTCCTCCTCACGGTTGCGCGTCCCGGTTTCAACGGTGAAGAAGAGCGCTCCGTCCACAAATTCCATATCCTTCAGAACAGCGTAATCCTCCTCTCCGTAATACTCACCCTCCGCAAGGCCGACCTCGGCAAGATCGCTTTCGGTGAGTATCTCGGTCAGCATCCCCTCAGCATCCGCGAGATAATAACCGGTGGCGCTTTCCTCTGTGTCGCCGCCAACCACGCCCCGGAAGGGACTCTCGCTCCAAGCGGAGAAGGGTTTTCCCACGCCGAACCAATCGCTGACGCGGGGGTTCGGCTCTACCCGGAAGCCGGAACCGTCCTTTTGGATTTCCAGCAGGGCGCTGTCGCCCAGATACCCCAGATTGCCCTCGTAATACGCCGCATACACCCAAACGGAATTCGCCGTAAAGCGCGGGCTCTTGTATTCGATGCTCCCCGCCGACGCGTCTTCGAGTACCCCCGCGACCTCAGATGCCTTTAGCAGCGTCGACCGCCAACCGCCGCTCAGTTCAACGGAACAGAGGGTTTCTTCCTCGCCCGTGAAATCGGAGTAGTACACCATACCGTCCTCCGGGTCGTAGGCTAGCGGGATGCAGAGACTTTCCAGCAGGGGGGTTGCTTCATGGGTAAAGACATCAATGGCGCTCAGTCCGCCCCTCTCGGTCGCCGCGATGATGACGCCCCGTTCGGAGTCCACCGCGAACGCGTTACCCTGCCCAATCTGCCAGAACTGATCCCCGGACAGCGTAACGCCATAAATACCGGCGGCGTCCTCATCCTCCCCCAGTCCCGCTTCGCGGTTCAGGATGAAGAAGGCGTCCGCGCCGTTGTCGTAGATAAAGATTCCGCCGCTCCCGTTGTCGGCAAACACCGCCGACACGGCGCCGTCCGCGTTCAGGCGGCGCATGACGGAGGTCGTCTCACCGGGCAGGGTATAGGGGACGTCCCCGGCATCCTCCGCATAGTCGCGGAAATAGACCGCACCGTCGCGCTTTACATAGCGCCCGCCGTTGTTGGCCACCCGCTCGGGATAGAGATTGAAGGTGTTGTCCTCCATAACGCAGTCGAAAAAATCCACGAGGCCGGAAGTGTCCAGCGCGTCCGCGTCATTACCGGTGATTTCGCAGTCATTTACCGAGACAGCCCATGAATCAGCCGCCGTGAACAGGCCGAAACCGGGGTTTACCCGGTTGCCGCGAAATGCGCAGCGTTCAAACGAGATGTTGTTGCTGTCGGAGACGGTGACCAGATCATACTCGCCGGTGTCCCGGAAGACGCAGTCCTCAAAGCGGACATTCTCGCTGTTTTGGATTGTCATCAGGTAGTAGGTGCATTCGTAAATCTCAGAATTTCGGATGGTGGCGTCCTCGGCGTTGCTGAGACGTATCCCTTCCGTTCCGCAGCCGTACATCCGCACGCCGTCGAGGGTGACGCGGCGGCTATCCTCAATGCGCACGGCGCCCCCTTCGCAGAAGCCCTCGACATTGTGCCCAGCCGTGATGCCCGAAAGGGTCAGGTCGTCGCAGTTTTCAAAGTTCAGCACCCACGCGTCGGCGTCCTCGGACAGGAGGTTCCCGGCGCTGTTTTCGCCTGAAATAGTCAAGCCGCTCACATCGTGAATCGTCAGGTTCCAAACCCCGTTGAAACCGTCCCAGCGGATATAGGGGTTTTCGGCGGCGGGGTCGATCCCTTGCAAATCGGACTCCGTGACGGTCAGCGTCAACCCCCCTTCGGGGACGGTCACCGTCGCGCCGGGAGCGATTGCCGCAATAAACTCCGCAAGAGTCGCGGAAGGTTTCGCCGTTTCCGCAGGGGGCGTCCCCTCGCTGTCAGCGGCGGACGGAGCGGAGATTTCCGATTCCGGCGGCGGACTGACGATTATTTCGGAGTCCCCGCAGGCCGTGAGCGCGAACAAGCAGACCGCGAAGGCCGTCAGAAGCTTACTGTACCTCACAGCGCAACACTCCCATCTTTATCAGCTTCATCATAACAGATAAACCTCACCCGCGCCCTACCCGCGGCGGGTAGTCTTTGGGGATCAGGGCATGTTGAAAATTGCCCGTTTCGCCTTGTGATGCCGCGCCAAAGGCGCCTGTTCACAAGCACTTCACTCGTTCGCCTGCAAGGCGAACACGCAATTTTCAACACTTCGATCAGTATTTGGGATTGATCCAACCGTTGGTGATCATATGGAAAGCGAGGTCAACCGCCGTTGAAAAGCCCGTCTTCGCCAGCATGTTGGCCTTGTGGTACTTCACCGTGTTTTCGCTGATGTACAGCTCCTCCGCGATCTCTTTGCCCGTCATATGCTTGCATAAAAGCCGCAGTATCTCCATCTCCCGTTCGGTCAGCGGAGCCTCGCCCATCGGCATCGGGATTGTCTTCGGTTCCGGATAGTACGTTTCACCCCGTATGACGCCGCGCGCCACCTCGACGAAGTAGTCGAGGCTCTTGCTTTTGAATACGAAAGCGTGGGCGCCGGCTTCCTTGGCTCTCGGAGCGTATGTCAGCTCGTCAAAGCCGCTCATGACGACGACCTTGATCTCCGGGAAGTGCCGCCGTATCGTCTTGGCGGCGGCAAGCCCCGAAGTGCCTTCCTCGGTGCAAACGTCGAGAAAGACCAGATCGGGTTTTAGCCTTTCGCAGTACGCTTCCGCTAAATCGGCCCTCGTCAGTCTTCCGGCTACGGTGAAATCGCCGGTTCTCTCCAGCGTTATGGTCAGGGAGTCGCACATGGACTCGTGGTCGTCTACGATCAGCGCCTTAAACAACACCGTCACCTCCCGATAGTTCAACAGTCAGCGAAAAACATGGGGAAGCGGACACGGTCACTTTGCCGCCGAAAAGTTTCACCTTTTCCCGCATCCCGGCGAGTCCGCCGCCCTCCGTGATGGGCTCGGACGGCGCGCGCCCATTGTTGGTGATCCTCACGCCGCGATGTATGAACTCGATATTGACCTGTGTCGCAAAACCGTGCCGCACGGCGTTGGTCACCGCCTCGCGGGCGATGTCCGCGATCAACCGGCCACGTTCGGCGTCCTCCGGCAGTTCCCCGCTATAAAGGATTCTTACGCCGACCGAGGCAAAAACCCTTGTCAGGACATCCAGCCTGTCCCGGAGCGTCACTTCATTCTGCGCCGCTTTCAGTTCGTCGATCAGCTCGCGGGACAGGGAACGGAGGGTGGGATACTCCATCTCGCGCTCACCGCGCAGGAACCGAAGCATCAGGGTCAGCCGTTCGCCCAAAATATCATGCGCCCGCATTTTCGCCCTCTGAGTCTCCTGCTCCCGGCTTAACACATGCAGGTTTGCCATCGTCGCGTTCAATTCCGCCTGCCGCCGCGCCAACTCTTTATTTTTCTCCCATAATTCGGTCGTCAGCGTCAGACGCTCCGAAATTTCCGCCGCCGTCAGTTGGCGGACTTTTTTGTTTTTGATCTGGATCGCGCTCATCACAAACAGCCACGCGGAACCGTCCGGCAGCGTACACACGCTCTGCCCCTCATACCACGTAAGAGAGCAGCCGGGGGTGAGCTCCCCCAAGGTGAGAGAAGCGTAAAACTGCCTGCCGTTCCGGTGGAGCGTTCCGGTCGTCGCGACCATCAGCCGCTTCATTTGCGCGTCGCAGCGAATGATAGACCCGTTCTCTTTACAGATCATGCTGCCGTACAGTTCAGCCATCCTGAACGCCTCCCTTCGGGAAGGTGAGGCAGAACCCGGCGGTATCCTCGTCGAGGTCTTTTACCGTGTAACCGCCGCCCTCCAAGGCGATGGCGGACAGCAAGCCCTTTTCCGCCTGAAAGGAACCCGCGTCCCCGGAGGGCAGCAGGCGCAAAACGGTATGTTCCTCCTCCAAACCGAACCGCGCGAGGATATGGGAACCCTCCTGCCAAGTCGCCCAGTACAAGACACTGTAAAAGAAATCATAGAACAGGGTCGCCCGGCGGATCGGCAATTCCACCCTAACCTCCGAGGTTAAGAGCACTTTCACACCCGCGTATCCGGCGATTTCGCCCAATTCATCCATGTAGACCGTCAGTTCGCCCGCCGGAAAGGCTGCGGTTTCCCGTTCCCGGAAGAACAGGTTGCAGCGCCGTTTGAGGTAACAGAGCAAAAGGGTGATCCGCACCGTTGCCTTCTGCTTGTTGGTTACATTCTCCAGCTGCTCTATCATCGTGTTCAGCCGGATAACATGTCCGTATATTTCGGTTTCCAGCTGCGCCATCAGCAGTGTTTTCTCCTTTTCCTCATGGAGGGCGCGTTTAACCTTCTCTTCCTCCGCAAGCAGGTTGTTCGCCGCTTTCAGCTTGGCAGCCGACTCCTCAAGCTCCCGGTTTATGCGGTTGATGACCTCTTCCTCACCGCCGCTTATCGGTGCGGGAGGCGCATCCCTCCGAATCACCTTATGCTCGATCCCGCTCGTTTTAATAAGTTCAATATACAGCATCAGCGCCTCTTTCCCCGTGACTCCCAACTTTTCGTAGATGCGCCGGTTATGGGTCTGGAGCGCGTCCTTGGTGATGAACATGCCCAAGCGGATTTCTTTCTCCCCGATCCCCTCGGCGTAGTAGTGGAAAATATCCGTTTCCACCGGCGTCAGACGGTCAATCCGCTCCGTGAACCCTTGGATAAAGTCGTTCGGGAGCGGCTTGTCCCGCAGAGCATAGAGCTGTCCGATAAGCTCGTCTATTTCGGCTATACCCGTCTTTACCCCGGCGAGTTTTCCCTCCTGTATCAGACGGAACGCTTTGGTAAGCGGGTTGAGGAAACGCCCGGATAAAATCAGGGACGCCGCCGCTCCCACCGCTATGACGAAGAACAGGATGAGTCCGTAGCGAAGGCGTAAATCGCTTACATATGCGTTATAGTCTTTCTCGGGCACGACGAGTGCGGCTGAAACCGCCTCGTCCGCGAACGGCGAGTCGTCCGGCGACAACCGCACAGTCTTTTGTAAGCCGGTGAAAGAGACGCCGTCAGGGGTTCGATAAGCGGTAAAGCCGTCCCCCTCGCCGACGAGCGTTCCCTGCGCGCCAAGACGTTCATAGACAGTGACATTACCGGCAAAGAGCGCGCCGCCCAAATCCATCCGGGTCGCCTCACTCTGAGCGAACAGGAAAACAGCCCTGTCAAACGCGGAGACTTCCGGCTTATAACGCCGGGAAAAGTTCATCTGGTTGATCTCAAACCCGCATACGCCGAGGGTGCCGCCTTCTTCATCGAGAAGCGGGACGGAGCAAACCGTCGCTTGGTAGCCTATCCCCGTGAGCGGATGCGTGTCGCACCAATATACAAGGCGGGAGAGCGGCAGGTCCGGATTTTCTTCCCGTGCCGCGAGCGGTTGTATCCAAAACGGCTGGTCTTTAACAGAAAACTCCAAGTCCCATTTGGATTGCAGATATAACTGCCCGTTTCCGGCCAGAGAGGAATCCCCGCGGAGCAGATACCGGCTCTCGGCGCCCATCCCCCCGATATTCGGTTCGGTGTTGCGTATGTACAAACCCGCTTTGGAGGTTTCCGCCCCCGCGATGTCCGGGTTTACCGTGGCGTCCAGCGTGACGAACACGCCGCTCGCGTCGGTGGCGTCCAATCCGGCAAGCAAGACCGGCAGCAGTTCCTTGGATAAACCGTTCAGCAGCTCAGGCCGTCCCGAGGCGTCATCAAAGGAAAACCCTTCGGCCCTCATGGTTTCGGCAATGCTCGAAGCGAGCCTTTCCGACAGTCGGACAGCCTGAACGGAGGCGCTGCCGTACTGCTCGTTCACTTCCGCCGAAAGGGTATCCAGCCTGTCTGTAAGCATCGCTTCCGTGCTGCCGAAGGGAAGCGCTCCCACCGCGGCAAGCGGGAAGACAATCGCTGCAAGCATGGTAAACGTAAGGATCAGCAAAAAGATCAGCAGTCTGCGCCGCATAGACCGGGCGGAGCTTTCAGGAGCGTATCGCATGGATGAAATCCTCAAGAGCAGAGATACTTCCCGGGGCGCTGTCCCTGCCCTCCCGGGCGGCGGCGCGCAGCGTATCCTCATAGTGTTTTTGTAAGCCGTCTAAGCCGTTGAAGACGGGCGGGAAGAAAAAGCGGTACTCTTTCTGCATGGCTGCCGACGTCAGCAGCGCTTGTTCGGAAATCGGGTTTGTTATTTCGGGATACTCTCCCGCGAGGATAGCGTCAAACGCTGTCTGTTGAACCGGGAGGTACCCTATTCCGGCGCAAAAAGCAAGGTTGCGCTCCGTCTCGGTAAACCAACGGAGGAACAGGCAGGCGGCTGTCTCCCGCGCCGTGTCGGACTTGGTTACGCAGATTCCGCCGCCGCGCTGAACGGCCACCTTATCGCCGCCCTCAAACACCGGGTAGGGAAGCACGTCGAACTCCGCGTCCTCTTTGGTGTTGTCCGGGTAGGTAATCCGCGCCGGATAGAAGGCGGAGCCGGCTGTGCTGGCCGTGGCGCAGACCACGTCGCCAGTCGCCGCCAGATAGTTGCCCCAGCCGTCGTAAATCGCCGTGCCGCCTTTTACGGCGGACGGGTAATAGCAGTCCCATATCCGTTTGAACAGCGGGTTCGCGATATCCAGCTCGCCGTTTTTGACCAGCTCGCCGCCAAGCTGTTCGCAGCCGATCATGGCTTGATGGAACAGCCCCTCGGGATAGAAGAATGCCTTGCCGCCCGACCACTCGGCATACCGGGACGCCGCCTCGGCAATCCCCTCAAATGTCGCGAGTTTTTCAATGCCGACGCCTGTCGCGGCGGTGAAGCGGTCAAACAGGGTACGGTTGACATAGAGAACCTCGGTGGACTTCGCCACCGGCAAAAGATACAGCGCGTCGCCGCCCAAGCACCCTTCTTCCACAAATTGCGGAACATAGGACGCAAGCTCCTCGGCGGGAAAATACTGTCTCAGATCGGCAAGCGCGCCTTTTTCGGCAAGGGTGACCGCCACCTGCGGATATACGACCGCCATGTCCGGCAGTTCAGGCGCGCCGGGGTCGTTGCTTGCGGCGGCGACCAAATGCTCGTTGATGTTTTTTGCATCGGTGACGGAGGTCACCTCCACGACGACGCCTTGCTCGGCGCCGACCGTGCCGTTGAACTCGCTGACCAATTCGTCAAGGGCGGTCTGCATATCCTCCACATAGGTGTGCCACATCGTAACGGTCACGGGGTATTGCGGGTTAAGAGGCCCGCGCTGCGAACACGCGGACAGAAAGCAAAGCAGCAATCCGATGACGGACAGAAATATGAACGCGCTGAATTGTGTGAGGACTTTTCTCATAGACCTCCCTCCAGTCAGTCATATTATACAAAATCCTTGGCGCTCAATCAAGGGGCAAGCCAAAATGTGTGGCGAAGACTACCCGCCGCGGGTAGGGCGCAACGGGCAAACTTGCGCTATACTGGATTCAAACAAACGGATAGGAGGACACCAAATGGGACTGATCAAAGCGGTGCTGGGGGCGGCGGGTGGAGCGCTGGCCGATCAATGGCTGGACTTTATCTACTGCGACTCCCTTCCGGCAAATGTTTTGGCGGTAAAGGGTCAGAAGCGCGTTTCGGGGCGCTCGTCCAATACCAAAGGCGAGGAGAACATCATCAGTAACGGTTCCGGGATCGCCGTAGCCGACGGGCAGTTTATGATGATTGTGGAGCAGGGGAAAATCATCGACTTCTGCGCCGAACCGGGACAGTACACCTTCGACACCGGAACGGAACCGTCGCTGTTCGCGGGCGGTAGCCTTGGGGAAAACGCGATGGCTTCGCTGAAGAGCGTCTTTGAGCGCTTCAAATACGGAGGGTCGCCGGGTAAGGATACACGGGTCTACTACTTCAACACAAAAGAGCTGATCGGGAATAAATACGGAACACCCAACCCCGTTCCGTTCAGGG
>JAISVO010000119.1 GCA_031271525.1 Oscillospiraceae bacterium | reverse complement strand
TACTTGACCCAGACCATATCGCCAACGTTCAGGACATCCTCCACCTTGGCGACCCGGAAGTTCTCCAGCTTCGAGATATGAACCATCCCCTCCTTGCCGGGGGCATACTCGACGAACGCACCGATCGGGATGACACGGGTAACCCGACCATAGTACGATTCACCCAGCGTCGGCTCGAAGACAATCGACTTGATGATCTTCAACGCCTTCTCGCAAGCCGTTTTATCAATCGCCGCGATGAAGATACGGCCGTCATCCTCGATGTCAATCTTACAGCCGGTGTCGGCGACGATCTTCTGGATAACGCTTCCGCCCTTGCCGATGACCTCGCGGATCTTCTCGGGGTCAATCTGGGTTTGGATCATCTTGGGTGCGAAGGGACTCAGTTCCTCACGCGGAGCCGCGATGCAGGGGAGCATGATCTCGTCCAGAATCTTCTCGCGGCCTTCTTTGGTGATTGCGAAAGCGCTCTTGATGATTTCAGGGGTGAGACCGTCGATCTTGAGGTCCATCTGGATGGCGGTGATCCCCGCCTTGGTGCCCGCGACCTTGAAGTCCATGTCGCCGTAAAAATCTTCGAGGCCTTGAATGTCGATGAAGGTGGTCCAATGACCGTCCTCCTCGGTGATCAACCCGCAGGAGATACCCGCGACGGGCGCTTTGATCGGCACGCCGGCGTCCATCAGGGCCAAGGTCGAGCCGCAGATCGCGGCCTGCGAGGTCGATCCGTTGGACGACAGGATCTCACTGACCAACCGGATGCAGTAAGGGAATTCGCTCTCGGGCGGGATCATCGGCTCCAGCGCGCGCTCCGCCAGCGCTCCGTGCCCGATCTCGCGGCGGCCCGGACTGCGGGAGGGACGCGCCTCACCCACCGAGTAGGAGGGGAAGTTATAGTGGTGCATATAGCGCTTGTACTCGTCGTCGAAAATGTTGTCCAGCTTCTGCTGATCCGAGATGGTGCCGAGCGTACATACGGTGAGAGACTGGGTCTGACCCCTTGTGAACATCCCCGAGCCGTGCGCCCTTGGCAGCAAACTGACCCTTGCGTCAAGCGGACGGATATCCATCATCCCGCGCCCGTCAACCCGCTTCTTCTCATCGATCAGCCAACGGCGGACGACAATCTTCTGAAGCCTGTACAGCACCTCGCCGAGGTCTGCGTCCAGCGTCGGGAATCTCTCGCCGTATTCCTCGGCGATCCAAGCCCGAAGCTCCTTGAGCCGTGCTTCGCGGACGTTTTTGTCGTCGGTGTCGAGGCAGTGACGGAGTTTATCCATCGCGGTGTCTTTCAGAGCGGAATAGAGACCGTCGTTGAAATACGCCTTGACATACTCAAATTTGGGTTTCCCGATTTCGTCTTTGATCGTCTGGATAAATTTACAAAGGATTTTGATCTCCTCGTGCGCCGCCAGAATGGCGTCAAACATCATGTCGTCGGGAATCTCGCTGCCGCCCGCCTCGATCATGACGACCTTTTGGGCGGTACCGGCGACCGTTAGCTGCAGGGTGGACTGTTCGCGCTGCGCGGTGTTGGGGTTCATCACCAATTGCCCGTCCACCAAGCCGACGGCGATTCCGGCAATCGGACCGCCCCACGGGATGTCTGAGATGGAGAGGGCAATGGAAGCGCCCAGCATGGCGGGGACTTCGGGGGCGCAGTCGGGTTCAAGGCTCATCACGGTGGCGGCAATGGCCACATCGTTCCGCATATCGCCGGGGAAGAGGGGACGGATGGGGCGATCAATCAGGCGGGAGGCCAGCACCGCTTTTTCGCTGGGGCGTCCTTCGCGGCGGAGGAAGGAACCGGGGATCCGGCCCACCGAGTAGAGACGCTCCTCAAAGTCCACCGAGAGGGGGAAATAATCGATCCCGTTGCGCGGCTGGGACGCCGCCGTGGCGGTTACCAGCACCGAGGTATCGCCGTAACGCACCATGCATGCGCCTCCGGCCAGCTCCGCCATCATGCCTACCTCCACGCGGAGGGGGCGGCCTGCCATCACGGTTTCATACGTCTTGAAGGCGGGAAATTCTCGTTTTGTCATTAATTGCTTCCTTTCCTGTCTCCCCGTCCAACGCGGGGACGACAACATCTTACTTCCTGAGTCCAAGTTTCGCGAGCAACGCTCTGTACCGCTCGATGTCCTTCTTCTGCAGGTAGTTCAGTAAATTCCTACGGCTGCCGACCATTTTGATCAGCCCGCGCTGGGAGTGCTTGTCCTTCTTGTGCACCTTCAGGTGCTCTGTCAGTTGGTTGATCCGTTCGGTAAGGATCGCGACCTGAACCTCGGGGGAACCCGTGTCGGTTTCGTGGATGCGGTTCTGTTCGATGACGCTGGTTTTTTGCTCTTTGAGCAGCATGGCAATTTTCACCTTTCCTTAAAATGTCCCCGCGGCGCGGCGTATGGGGTGAGAACCGTCGGTAGAGCCGGTACGACGGCGGTGACCCTTGGAACCCGGCACGCCGGATCCCTCCACCCACAAACAAAGCGCCGGGGCTGTTTTTCGCGCTGAAAAGCGCGGATGAAAGACATTATATCATGTGTGCCATTGAATGTAAAGGGTGATTTTTATTTGAGGAGTGACCAATTGTGCAAGTGTCAATGATGGGTGACACAATGTCCGAGCACGCATACGCGGGTGACAGTCCCTGTTTCTTACAGGAGGTACAAGTATCTCTCCAACGCTTGATTCGGGCTTTGGAATCCCAAGCATATCTTGGGGATGGCATTGGATTT
>JAISVO010000078.1 GCA_031271525.1 Oscillospiraceae bacterium | reverse complement strand
CTGCGCGTTGTCCATCATCGCGGACCATTCCTCGGCGGGTATCCGGATGTCCACCGCGAGAACCTCGTCCCCGAACAGCTTTTCTTGGTACTCGGGGACATCGTCAATGACAAAGGTATTCGCCGCGTAGACGATCAACCCGCAGGCAAGTAAGCTGACCAAGACGACAACCGCCGTGATCCGGGCGACAAATTTGCTGGCGATCATACAAACGCCTCCCTGTATAGTCTGTAATTACATATAGTAATCGCCGTTATAGGACACCAATGTCGCGTCGGAAACCCCCTCGATTTCGAGCAGGGAATTGACAAACCGGGAGGAGGCCGAACCCAGCCGCACCTCGGCGGTCAGTTCCACGCCGTCCCGGGAGACGCTCTTCGCCTTGATCACATGCTTCTTGGTCTGCTCGCTGAGGATTTGTGACGCCTTCGCCTCGGACGCGTCGCCGTCGCAGCTGATGACGACGATGTACGGGTTGTCTTTCGTCTTGCGGTTGACAAAGAGGAAGAGGATCAGGCCGATGACCACCGAGCCGATCACCGCCAGCGGGATCAGTCCTACGCCCACGACGATCCCCGCCGTGATCGACCAGAAGAGGTAAACAAGGTCCAGCGGTTCCTTGACGACGGTGCGGAAACGGACGATCGAGAGCGCGCCCACCATACCGAGCGACGTGATCAGGTTGCTCGACACCGCCATGATGATCAGCGAGGTGATTAGGTTCATCGCGATCAGCGAGATGCCGAACGACGACGAGTGCATCACGCCCTTGAACGTCTTGGTGTAGACGAAGAAAATGAACAGGCCGATGGCAAAGGATAAAAACAAGGATATCAGGATGTCGGGGATCGAGAAGGACGCCGCTTTGTCCAGAAAACTAACGTTGAACAATTCTTCCCACATGTGTTTCTCCTCCGTTGTGTTTTGATTTGTCAGACCAATCTCGCGACGACGTATTTGGAAAACTCGGTCTGGTTGCGGAAGCCGATTTGCAGGAGGTCGCGGATAATGTCCGGCAGGAACGCGTCGTACTTGATCTCCAGCACGATGCCTTCCGCAGCCGGGATCGTCTTCAGCCCGGGGTTCAAAAAGCCGACTGGGTGGTTGCTCGTCCGGATGCCGCTGTCAAAGGTGACCCGTACGTTACCGGGGCGGTAGAGGTATGCCTCCCGCCGGTATTCCACCACATTTTTCGGACGGAGGCACTGGCCCCGCATCTTGGCGTACAACTCCGTCATCAGCGGCGACTCGGGGTTGTTCAGCGGCGAGAAGTCGCCCGCCAGAACAGCCGCGCAAATTTCCGCGCCGAGGACAGCCGACTCCTTGTAGCAAAGCCTGTTGATCTTGCTCTTCTTCTCCAGCCGGATAAAAGATGTGTCGCCGTTGTACAGCCGGAATCGGAATTTTTCACGGCGGCTCTGCCCAGACAGTTTATCCAGCACCGCCTTATCCGAAAAGTTATCGAAGTATAGGCTCCGCACCGTATAGGCGCCGCCATGCCCGTCCGGCTTCATTACGGCGCGGAGCCGCGCCCGCAGCTGTGCCCGGTCAGACTCGTTGATCAGATGCTTTATCTCGTGCCGCCCATTCATATCCCCGCTCCTTCACATTTTTATCACTCCGAATTTTACACGGCAAAAATGAACGGCGGATGACGCCGCTGTGAACATTTGTTGAATTGTGCAAAACAAACCGCCCTCTTGCCAAAAAGGGCGGTTTATTGTATAATCATCCACGGAGGTATAGAGAGAAATGAACTATCAAGCAATCATCTTTGATTTGGACGGCGTCATCGTCCATACCGACCGGTATCACTATTTGGGCTGGAAAGCGCTCGCGGACCGCTTGGGCCTTCCGTTCGACGAGACGGTCAACAACCGTCTGCGGGGCGTCTCCCGGCTGGAAAGCCTTGAGATCATCCTCGAAAACAGCGAATTGAAAAACCTGTCCCCCGACGAAAAGACGGCGCTCGCGACCGAAAAAAACGAGACATACAAAACCCTGCTCCAAGCAATGACCCCGGCGGACTTAGCCGGCGAGGTCCTCTCCGCGCTGCGAACCCTGCGGGAACGGGGCTATAAGCTCGCCATCGGGTCGTCCAGCCGGAACGCCAAGCTGATCCTCGAAAAAATCGGTCTTGCCGGTTTCTTCGACGCCGTTTCGGACGGCAACAACATTGTGAACTCCAAACCCGACCCCGAGGTTTTCCTCAAAGCGGCAGAGTTCTTGGGCGTCAGCCCGGCGGCCTGCGCCGTGGTTGAGGATGCCGGCGCGGGGATCGAGGCGGCCCACCGCGCGGGGATGAAGGCCGCCGCCATCGGGGACGCCGTGCGGCACGGCAGCGGCGATTGGAACCTCGGGACGTTCGCGGATTTGTTGGGGATTTTCCGCTAAACAGCGCGGACGCTCTCCCGTTCGACCATCCGGACCGGCAGGATGATCTTGCGCTCTCGGATAGGTTTTCCAGTTAACTGGGCGATCATCAATTCGGTCGCGACGATACCCTTCTCCTCGGCGTCCTGATGGACCGTCGTCAGACGGGGATAGGTGATCTGGCAGAGGTAGTTATCGTCGAAGCCGACGACCGACTTATCCTCCGGGATCCGCATCCCCCTCTCGCGAAGACCCGCCATGATCCCGGCCGCCAGAATATCCGCCGTGGAGACGATCCCGGTCACCTCCGGCTTCCCGCTGAGGTGATACCCAAGCCTCATCCCTTCGGCGATCGAAATTTCCTGCTCGAAGACCAGACCCGGGTCATAGGGGACGCCAAACTCACCCAGCGCCTGCCGGTAGCCGGTCAGGCGCTTTTCCACGACGCCGTCCTTCCGGATCATCGGCGAGGTGAACGCGATGACCCTGTGCCCCCGCTCCAGCAGGTAGCGGGCCGCCATATAGCCGCCCTTTTGGTCCTCCAAACCGACGTTGCAGACGTCCGGGAGGTCGATGTAGCTGTCGATCAGGACATACGGGATCCGCATCGAGCGCACGCCTTCAAAGAACTCATCCTGAAACAATCCGGTGAGGATCATCCCCGCCATGTTCCAGTTCCGGCTCACTTCCTCCAACCCCCGGGAATCCTCCACCGTACGGATCATCAGGAAAAACCCCTTTTCACGGATCCGGTCCTCAATGCTCCCCATGAAGGTGTTGTGGAACGGGTCCGCTATAAAACTCCCGTTGTGGCGGGTGATCAGGTGGTTAATGATCCCGATAATCGGCGAGCTGTTCTTCGCGAGCGTCCGGGCCGTCATGCTGGGGATGTAGTTTTCGCGCGCGATGATGCCCAGAATCTTTTCCACCAGCTCGGGCGAGACCCGCTGCTTCTTGTTGTTGATCACGTTGGAGACGGTGGTGGCGCTCACCCCGGCTTCCCTCGCTATGTCCTTTAATGTCGTCATGATGTCCCCCCGTACCGGTATAACGAAAGGGGCAGAACCTCTGCCCCTTTTTTCTTAAAATGTAATCGTACTAAAGGTTAACCCTTAGTTTTTGCGGAGCTTCAGGACGGTGACGACACCGGCTGCGGAGAGGAGGAGAGCAGCGCCCGCGATGATCAGGAGGCTGCTGTCGCCGGTCTTCGGGGCGGAGGGAGCGGCGGGGGCGTCGGTGCCGCTGTCAGCCGGGGCCGCGTTCAGAGTGCCGGCGGCGAACGCCGCGGAGAGGTATTCGGCAACGGTGCCGGAAGCTGCCGGGAACGGGGCGATGATGGTGTCGACGCTGGTGGTGTCGATCGCGACGCCGGTCGGCTCGGTGAAGTAGACCTCATCCAGAGAGATGACGGCGTTTTTGTATGCGAAGATGTGCATCGCGTTGGTCATCTGCGGGAGGTTGGACGCCGCGAGGTCGATGGTCAGGGTCTGCCAGTCGGTGGTGATCTTCGGGCTGGAACCGTCCGCGAGGACGAGGTCTTTGAACGCCACGGTGTAGAAGTTGCGGTCTTCGGGGTGCATGTTGAGAAGGAGAGCGTTTTCTTCGCCACCCGCTGCGCCCTTGATGTTGATGTTCAGGTATTTGTGGTACTGTCCGGCGGTCGCCCAGATGTCAACGGCCTGACCCCAGTTTCCGGCCCAGTCGCCGGCGAAGGTGTAGTATTCCGCTTCGCTGGTCCAGAGGGCTTCGGTATCGGCGGGGTCATAGGCTTCCGGTCTGTAATCGATGGTCGCGACGCCGTCAACGACTTCGGCGATCAGGTTGGCCCAGTTGACCCACCAGATGGTGTTGCCGGCGGGGTTTGTGCCGGGATTGCTTTTGCCGTCTTGGGCGGAAAAGTCGTCCCAAAGGATGGCTCCGTCGGGAACGGCTGCGAACGCCGGGACCGCGAGCGCGAATGCGAGAACGAGTGTGAGAACGAGCGCGATAGTCTTCTTCATTGTGTTGGTCTCCTTTTCGTTTTTTGGGTTCACCCGGAACCGCTTTGGGGGCAATGGGAACGCGGCATGTAGTTGAACGCTTAACCTTCGGATATAGTGTAGCAAAACCAGCCCGGTCTGTCAAGCACTCTTTCACAAAAATTTTTGTGCAACAGACCCATAACCCCCTTGAAACAAACGGAAGCCTATAGTATACTATCTCCAAAGGTTTAACGCTCAACTAAATAGGAGGTATCCGCATGGATCAGAAAAAGAACCTGCCTGTCATCTGCCTGGGCGTCGCGGCGCTTCTCTGCGCGGCGTTCGCGGTCTTTATGGTCGCGGCCCCCGACGCCGCTCCCCGGCTGAACACCCCCCCCGAACCAGAGGAGGTACAGGTTACCGTGACCGAAACGGTGGGCGAAGCGCCCACAATCACCCTCTACGAAGGTCCCAAGACAATGGCAACGTCCGAGGACGCCGTCATCTCCGTCAACGGCAGCAACCTGTTCGTCTATGACGTGCAGGTCAACCATGAGCACATCTGGAACCAGAACACCCAGCCCTCCCTCACCCCGATGGCTTATTTCGACTTCGAGGGTTCGGTGGATGTCTCTATCCAAATGCCGAAGCTCCGGAACCCGGTGGAGAGCGCCGTCGTGATGCCGGCTTCCGCCGGGATCACCCCGACCGTCGCCGACGGGGTCGTCTCCTTCACGCTCACCGAGCCAGGCCAATACACCGTGGTATACAACGGAAGCGTGAACAAGGCGACCCACATCTTCGCGAACCCGCTGGAGACCGACATCCCGGATAAAAACGACCCGAACGTCATCTTTATCGGGCCGGGCGAGTGGGAAGTCAGCGCGATCGCCCTCAAAAGCGAGCAGACCCTTTATATCTCGGGCGGCGCGGTGCTGCACGCCCCCGTCCTCGCGAACAACGCGGTCAACGTGACCGTGCGGGGGCGCGGGATCATCGACGCCGGATCGGGCTACGACTCGTGGGTGCACACCGGCAACGCCCGGGTACCGCTGGACTTTGTCGGCTGCAAGAACATCAAGGCCGAAGGGCTGATCTTTGTAAACTCCAACTGCTGGAACTTTAACTCCAACTCCAGCGAGAACGCGGAGATCTCCAACATCAAGGTCATCTCGGGGCGTCAGAACGGCGACGGCTTCACCTTCCAATCCTGCAAAAACTTCGTCGTGACCGACAGCTTCTGCCGGTCTTGGGACGACACTCTCGTGATTAAAAACTACACCAGCCAGAACAGCGACAACATCACCTTTGAAAACATCCAGATCTGGACCGACCTCGCCCAGTCGATGGAGATCGGCTACGAGACGAACAAAGGGCGTTCCGCAAACCCCGAAATCTCCAACATCACCTTTAAGGACATCACGGTGCTCTATAACTTCCACAAACCGGTCATCAGCATCCACAACAGCGATAACGCCTACGTCCACGACATCCTCTACCAGAACATTGTGGTGGAGAACGCCCTGATGCAGGGCGACAACGGGGTCAATAAGGAACTGATAGAGATGACCCTCGCAAAATCCGGCTGGTCGGCGGTCACCGACGAGTACGGGATCACCAAAGGAATCACGATTGACGGGCTGACCGTGCTGAACACCGCCGACGGCCGGGTGCCCGCCTCCCGCTTCGCCGGGGTGGACGAGGAGCATAAGATCGAGGACGTGACGATTAAGAACGTGACCATCCTCGGCGAGAAGATCACCGACCTCGGCGCGCTGAACGCCCGGACCGAAGATTTTTGCAGCAACATTATTGTGGAATGAGGTGACGGTATGCAAAAAGTATTGATGATTGTTTTCGGCGTTGTCATCGCGGCGTCCCTCGTCGTCGCGGGGATCGCCTTCGCTCAGGAGGCGCCTGTGCCAGACCCGATTGAGGTTCCGGTGACCGTCACCGTGACGCCTACGCCCAACCTGACCGTCGTCGCGGCGCCCGACCAAGCCGAGCCGGGTCTGCCCGAGGGGTTCACCGATCCCGAAGAGAACACCGTAAAAATGCCCGAGACTGAGAACGTCGCGGTGGGCAAGACGGTGCAGTCCGGCGCGATCACCGACGTCTACGTCGCCGCCAACGCGGTGGACGGCGACCCGCTCACCTACTGGGAGAGCGCCGGTTTCCCCGCCGAGTACACCATCGAGCTGGGCGGCACCTACAACGTCAAGACGGTCGGCGTCTGCCTGAACCCCGCCGCCATCTGGGCGGCGCGGAACCAAGAGTTTGAGATTCTGGGCAGTACGGACGGCGCGGTGTTTACGACGATTGTCCCGATGACGAGCTACGCCTTCGACCCGGAAACCGGAAACGCCGTCCGCGTGGACTTTGGCGGCGTTGACATCTCCTTCATCCGGTTGGTCTTCAATTCCAACACTGCGGCCGAATCCGGCTCCACCGGAGCGGGGTCGCAAGCCGGGGAAATTATGGTGTTTGAATAAACCGCCGTATATCTGCGGTCCCACCGTCTTCGGGGCGGTGGGACCGCTTGTTTTCGGGGGAGAATTCAAAATTCACCATTGACAACCGCCATAATTTGTGTATAATGTACTTTGCGTGTCCGCTACATTCGGATACAGCTCCTTGCCCCGCGCCTGACGCGGAGCCAATGTCCAAAAGGAGGTGTCAACATGGCAAAAGTGCAGAGCAAATACGAAACGGTATTCATCCTCAATCCCACGCTGACCGAAGAGGCGGCTGCGGCTGCGGCGGAGAAGTTCAAGACCCTGATCGGGCAGAACGGAACCATCACCGAGGCCGAGGATTGGGGAAAGCGCCGTCTCGCCTACGAGATCAACGATTTCAACGAAGGCATCTACACCCTCGTACGCTTTGAGTCCGCCCCGGATTTCCCGGCCGAGCTGGACCGTATCTATCGCATCACCGACGTCGTAATGCGGAGTTTGATTGTCTGTCTTGACGACAAATAGGGGGCGGAAGTATGCTGAACAAAGTGATTCTCATGGGGCGTCTGACCCGCGAACCGGAATTGCGGACCACCCAGAGCGGCGTCAGCGTCGTCTCCTTCACCCTCGCGGTCGAGCGTGATTTCACGGCGCGCGGGGAGGAAAAAGCGACTGATTTCATCGACATCGTGGCGTGGCGGAGCACCGCCGACTTTGTGAGCAAGTATTTCCGCAAGGGGCAGCTCGTAGCGGCGGAAGGCCGTCTGCAAACCCGGAAGTGGGAGGACAAAGAGGGCAACAAACGCACCTCCTTTGAGGTGGTCGCCGACAACGTCTATTTCGCGGAACGGAAGCAGGAGGGCTACGGCGCGCCGCCGCCCCAAGACGCGCCGCCTCAGCGGCGTCCGCAGCGCGACAGCGGCGGTCCGCCGCCATTTCAGCTAGACGCTCCGGCGACTTTCGCGGAGCTGGACGACGACGACGGGGACCTGCCATTCTAAATTTGTAAAAAAGGAGTTTTCAATATGGCTACCGATCGCGGACCGCGCGGGCGCAAGCGCAGGAAGGTGTGTTCCTTCTGCGTTGACCGGGTGGAACACATCGACTATAAGGACGCGCCCAAGCTTCGGCGCTACATCTCGGAGCGCAGCAAGATCCTGCCCCGCCGGATGACCGGCACCTGCGCGGCGCATCAGCGCGAGCTGACCCTCGCCATCAAGCGCGCCCGGCACATCGCGCTGCTGCCTTACGTGACGGACTAACCAGTTTACGGTTCACAGTTTGGAGACGGGGTTACGGCCCGGCAAAAACATCGCAAATAACCCTTGCGTTTTCGCAAGACCCGTGCTATACTCAGAGTTGCGCCGCAGAGAGCGGTGCGCTGAAATAATGACTTAAAGGGGGGTGGTAGGCTTGCCGAATATAAAGTCCGCCAAGAAGCGGGTATCGGTCACAGCCCACAAAGCGGAGCATAACCGCATGGCGAAGTCCAGAGTGAGAACAACCATCAAGAAGGTGGACGCGCTCACAGCCGACGGTGAGGCTCAGGCAGCCGGCGCCGCCTACACAGAGGCGCAGAAACTGATCGATCAGGCCGTCAAAAAAGGCCTGCTCCAGAAAAATACGGCAGCCAGACGCAAAAGCCGTCTAGCCAGAGGGTTGAACAAACTCGGTTGACCTCCGCTTCAAGGCGGACGACACAAGAAACCCCCGTCTCGTTAAGGGACGGGGGTTGGCTTATGGTGACATATCGCCACATGCAAGCAACGGCAAACCCGCACAGGCAAACACAGAAACAACTCCCCCTGTCTTCCGACGGGGGGAGCGTAGCGATTCCAGTAAGTTAAGCTGTACCCCTACAAATCTTCGAGGTAGTTCGCGGGATTCTTCACCACGCCGTTGACCAAAATCTCGAAGTGAACGTGAGGTCCGGTGGAGCGCCCGGTGCTGCCCACCTTCGCGATCTCCTCGCCCTTGCCGACCCGCTGGCCCTTCTCCACCACAATCTTGGAGTTGTGCCCGTAAACCGTCTGGTAGCCGTTCTGGTGGTCGATAATGACGCACAACCCGTACTCCGCGCGCTTCCCGGCAAAGGTTACAACCCCGCCGTCAGACGCCACGACCGAGTCGCCGAGCCGCCCCTCAAAGTCCAAACCGTAGTGCATACTGTAGGAGCCCCAGATTTTCCGTCTGCCAAACCGGGACGAAACCCTCCCGTTGCTCGGGCGCATAAAGGTACCGGTGGCGTCCCGGGTGCGGGAACCGACCGCGATCACTTCGGTGACCGGCTCCTCGATCAGGAGGGAACCGTTGACCGCCATCGTCGGCTCGTAGCCGTCCACCGAGGTATTGGTCGCCCGCACAAGCTCGACGCCGTCCTCCCCCTCGGTCATCACCTTGCTCGAACCCACCCACAGGGTAGGGTCGTCGGTATACTCGGTTTCGTAGGGCACCGGCTGCTCATAGGTAATTGGTTCGGTGGAGACGACCGACAAAAACGGCTTCGCCTTCTGCACAAGGACGGATTGCCCCTCGGTCAGCGCCGACAGGTCGGCGTTGCGGTTCAGCTCCTGCAGCGCGGACAGCGACAGTCCGTGCGCCGCCGCGATCTCTTCGGCGGTTTCACCGCCCCGGACGGTCACCCGAATCTCCTCCCGAGTCAGACGGGTGAGATCCCGCACGATCTCGTCGGTGGTGCGGAGGAGAGACACCGAGTTGAGCTGGCTCTCGATCCGCACATCCTGCAGGAAGGAGTTCGTCCCGTTACCGAGGACGGTGTTCAGCGCGGCTGTAATCGAGTCGGGATCCTGCGTTGCGGCAATCACCTCGCCGTCCACTGTCAAGACGCTCAGGCGGTCGATGTCCGAGATATTATTCAGGATGCTTTCCTCGGCGCCCTTGCTGTCAAAAATCTGGTTCTTCTTGACGATGGAGAAGCGGTAGCGGATGTCAGGGGAGGCTATATACGAACGCCCCAAAATCGCGCTCGCCTTCACCGATACGGCGCTCAGCGAGCTCTCGACGACGCTCTGGCTCGTCACATACCCGATGCTCTCGCCGTCGAGGAAGACCTCCAGCCCGACACGGTAGATCGAGCAGACGAAAAGCAGCACCCCGGCCGCGAGGAAAGCCAGCGTCGTGTTGATCCGGGCGTGGTTAGCATTTTTCTTAGCGGTCTGCACCCGCTCCAAATGGAAGCTCTTTCCGTATCCGACGGCGCGCGCCCTCTCGGTGACAGCCGCCGTGACATACAGAACCGACGACGCCAAAGCGCGGAAGGGGGAAGCCGCCTTCGCAAGGACCGCAGACAGAGCGGCGAAACGCCGCCGCATATCCTGTGCGGCGACGGCGCGTTCGGCGCGCCGGCAAGCCGCGCGGTACCGCTGGGCGGTTTCGCGGGAGGCGGCGCTCGTCCGCTTTTCGGGAAAGCCGGTCAGGACATATGGTCTCGCGCGTCCCAATACGGTTTCTGCCATTGGGTCAACCCCTATTCTCTAACGTAAATCTTCCATAACGGTTACAAATCGGTTACAAGCTATTACATAATACTCTATCCGTTTCTATCCGTCAAGGGGTTTCCAAGAAAATTCCCAAAAAGTTTTCAAACGGTCAGCCCGCCTACCCCATAAGCCGCTTCTCCTCCGGGATCCATTTGCGGAGGGTCTGGTAGAACTGGTCGATCTCCACCGGTTTGTTGATGGTGTCGTTCATTCCGGCTTCCCGGCATTTCTCCGTCACCTCGGTCATCGCGTCGGCCGACAGGCTGATGATCGGCAGTGACGCCCCTTCGGCGCGGAGGGCGCGGGCGGCCTCGAAGCCGTCCATCACCGGCATTTGCAGGTCCATCAGGATAACGTCGAAGGGTCCCTTCGCGCGGTAAGCCTCGATACCCAGTTTGCCGTTGTCGGCGACGACCGCCGTGACGCCGAACTGGTTTAGGATGCCGACCGCCACCTCCTGATTGATCATATTGTCCTCGCAAACCAGCACCCGGGCATCCCGGAAACCGGCGTACGCCTTGATATCCGCCGCGGTGTCGCCCTGCTCCTCAAGGCGGAGGGCGACCCGCAGCCTCTTGATAAACTGCGAGGGGATCAGCGGCTTCTCCATGACGCCGTCCACCCCGTTCTTCTCCAGCTCGTTCTGCAGCAGCATCCGCTGGAAGGAGGTGACGAGCAGGATCGGCGGGACGACCGAAAGGCACATGTGGATCTTCCGCGCGGACTCCAAACCGTTCATCCCGCCCATCAGGTAGTCCAACAGAATGATGTCAAACGCCTTCCCCTTATTCCGGTCGGCGACAATCTGCCTCACGGCGGCTTCGCCGCTGTCGGCGAGGACACATTCCGCTCCGCCGCTCTCCAAGAGGGTCGCGATAATCTTCCGGGACAGCTCGTCGTCGTCCGCCGCGAGAACGCGGATCCCCGCCAGACCCTTTTCTCCGCTCAGGATCGAGCCCTCCTCAGCCGCCCGGCGGAAGGGAATGTCCAGACGGATCGAGGTCCCGGCCCCGGGAGCGCTGAACGCCGTCAGCGTGCCCTTCATCAGTTCGCACAGGTTCTTCGCGATCGACATCCCAAGCCCGGTGCCCGTATAGTGCTTCTGCGCGGCGTTCTGCGTTTGCTCATACGGTCGGAAGACGCGATTCAAGTCCTCTTCGCTCATCCCGATCCCGGTGTCCCTGATCTCGAAAACGATCATTACCGTCTCGCCGTCCGACCGGCTGACGTCGGGCGCCGCCCGGAGGATGACGGATCCCGTTTCGGTGTACTTTGCCGAGTTGTCCAAAAAGTTCTTGAGGATCTGCCAGAGCCGGGTCTCGTCGCCGATCAGCGTTTTGGGAAGCTCCGGCGACACGTCCAGAAGCATCTCCACCCGTTTGCCCTCCAAACGGGGCGACGCCACCAGCATCGCGCTGTTCAGGACGTCCTCCAGCCGGAAGTCCTCTTGGAGGATTTCCAGCTTCTCCGCCTCGATCTTGGAGAGGTCGAGGATGTCGTTGATAATCTGGAGGAGGTTTTTCGCGGAGGTGCTGATCTTCTTGTAGACCGTACGAGTGCCCTCCGGCTGCTCCCGGCGCAGCTCCAGCTCGGTAAGCCCGATGATGGCGTTCATCGGGGTGCGGATCTCGTGGCTCATGTTGCTCAGGAAGGCGCTCTTGCTCTGGTTCGCTTCCTTCTCCCGCTCGATGGTGTTCAGCAGGGCCTGCTCCGCCTCTTTGTCGGCCGTCATATCCTTCAGCACGCAGAGGGAGGAACGCCGTCCCTGATAGTCGATGGGGCAGGCGGTCATCTGGATATTGAACGGGGTCCCGTTCCGCCGGAGGCAGACCAGCTCCATCATGATGATCGTCTCGGTGTGGTCGATCGCCTCCAGCGCCCGCTCCGAATCGGTGCCATCCGGCTGGGACGCCGGCATCGGGAGGAGCGCAGGCAGACCGATAAACGGCTCGAACAGGTTGTAGCCCAGCAGTTCGATCGCGGCATAGTTTAGGTAGGCGATCGTGTTGCTCGCGAGGTCGACGATCCGGATCGGCTCGGGGAGGAAGTCCAAAATCGTCTGGAGATTTTCCCGGGCCGCTTTGATCTCGTCCTTCTTCCGCTCCTCCTCCTCGTTATCCACCGACCAGATGACAAACCCTTCCTGACCGTCGTAGTCCACCACCACCATGTTGACGATGCTCCGGTGTATTTCCCCCCCGAAGGTGCGGTAACTCACCAAGGCGCTGTGCAGAAAGCCGTCCTTGCGGACCCGGTCGATGAGGGGTTCCTCCCCCTCCTGCTCGAAGAAGACCCCGGTGATGTCGTCGCCGATGTTCAACCCCGTTTCAAGGATCATGCTCTCGTTGATCTCCCGGACGAGGTTGTCCACACAGAGGAGGTAGGCGACCGGCGCGACCCCGATGATGCTCTCCAGCCGGTTCTTGACGATCCGCTCCTCGGCGGCTTCCCGCCGTCTGCGGCGCTGGGTCCAGAAGAGGAGGGCTGTCAGGGCGATCAGGACAAGGGCGATCGGTATCCCAATCACGACCGGCGACACCGACGGCTTATTGATCACGTCGGAACCTTCGGGAAGGCTCCGCTCCCCAATGTCCCACGCCCGCAGAAGCTCATAGTCGAATACCCAGCGGGGGTACCCGTCCTTGGGCGGGGCAACCGACTCCCCCGTCTCCAGCAGGCCGGTGAGCCATGCCGCCGCGGCTTGCCCGTACAGCGCATAGTCGAGGCATTTCCCCCCGATCGCGTTATACGCGAGGACCGCCGTATGGGGTGAAAAAACCGGCGCCGCACAGTGCTCCGCGAAAAAGTGCCCCATCTCGCCCAAAGTGAAGTACTGACCGTCCGCGTCCCGGAAGTAGGAGCCGACCAGAACCAAGCTGTTTTCGGGGAGGGATTGGATCTCCTCCTGCAAGGCGTTCCGCCCGGCGTCCGCGTTATACAGCACCGAGATCTGTTCGGATAGGGACGCGAGCTGGCGCTCGGTCGCCTCCCGGTAGTGCGTCCCTTCGGCGGTGAAATCGTTGACCACAAAGATTGTTTTTGTCTCCGGAAAAAGCCGTAACGCCCCGGCGACCGTCTCGGCGGCCGGGAAGGGATCGAAAACGCCGGTGAAGGCCGGCGAAGAGCGTTCGACCTCCGCCCACGCCTCCTCACCGACGCCGTAGACGAAGACCGGCGTGCCGGGGAAAAGGAGGTAGTAGCGGTCCCGGATAAACTCGTAGGCGTCGTCGCCCGAAACGACGACCGCCGACAGGTTTGTCGTGAGGCAGCGCCAGCGGATCAGCTGGTCGAAGTGGTCGGCGCGGTCCAGCTCGTTTAGGCGGCGGACCTGCATTTCGAGCATCTGCCATTCCACCGTGTCGTCGTTCACAAACGGTTTCCGCATCTCCTCGGTGAACCGGACCTCCCGAAGGTTATCCTGCGCGAAGGAGGTGATGTGCAGGACGACTTTGGCGAAAGTCGGGTTCAGCGGATCCCCGCCGACGATCCTCTCGGTCCGCCCGTCCGCGCCCATTCGCGTCAGTTCCTTCGCAACCGCGAGGGCTGTGTGCTCATACGCGTTGTTCATATACAGATATTCCCCGACGGTCTCCAGAACGGCGGACAGGGAGACGCCTTCGGGAATCTGGAAGGTTTCCCGCTCCCGTATACTGATAACGGCGGCGTCAACCTCGCCCGCCGCCAAGGCGTCCAGAGCCGCGAGGTCTGTTTTCAGCGCGACCCTCTCCGCGTCGTCCGGGAGGTTCCGGTCGGCATACAACCGATCCGCAAGGAGGGCGACACGGCGCCCGGAAAGCTCTTCCCACGAGAGGATCGTCTCCCCCCTTGTGAATACCGCGATCCGCACGTCGTCAAGCTTTTGGTTCACTCTGAACAGGTTCGGATACTCGCTCTCCAAGTTGGGGGTAGCGGATACGACCCCCGCGATTTCACCGCTGTTCGCAGCCTGAATACCCCTCAAGGTTTCGGTGACCTCAAGGGACGCCGCGATGCCGGAAGCCCGGAACGCGCTGAAAATCAGGCGGTCTATGTAGATGGGGCGGCTCCCCGCAGTTGCTATATGAAGTGTCTCGTTTTCTTCGGCGGCGGCCGACCCGAAAACGCCCGCTGTCACGACACAGAGTATCAGGCAACACAGAAAGCGCTTTAGTCTCAAATCGCATCCCTACTCTCCCTGTTACTATACCGGATGGTTAACAAAATGTCAACGATAACCTTGGTTTCATCCAAAATGGCGGCCGAACAAAAATAACCCTTTTCAAAACCTGCGATATGGTTTATACTGTGGGTGAAAAAAGGAGGGATCGCACTTGCTGTATAAGAGGGTGCTGATCAAGATCAGCGGGGAGGCCATTGCCGGTCAAGGCGGAGAAATCCTCGACTTCGCGGTGATCGGCCGGATCTGCGGCGTCCTGAAGCGCTGCCTCGAAACGGGGGTCCAAATCGCGCTGGTGCTCGGCGCCGGGAATATCTGGCGGGGTCTGAAGGACGGCGGCGGCAAGATGGACCGCTCCCGCGCGGACCACATGGGTATGCTCGCGACCGCCATCAACAGCCTCGCCGTAGCGGACGTCTTGGAGTCGCGCGGGGTGGAGGTGCGGGTGCAGACAGCGATCGAGATGCGGGCGTTCGCAGAGCCGTACGTACGCCTGCGGGCGATCTCCCATCTGGAAAACGGCAAGGTGGTGGTCTTCGGCTGCGGCACCGGCAACCCCTACTTCTCCACCGATACGGCGGCGGTGCTGCGGGGCGCGGAGATCGGCGCGGACATCGTGTTGCTCGCGAAAAACGTGGACGGCGTCTACACCGACGACCCGAAGAAGAACCCAAAGGCCACAAAATACGAAGAACTGTCCCCGGGCGACTTTCTGCGGGACAACCTCGCGGCGATGGACGCCACGGCGGCGTCCCTCTCCCGTGACAACCACATTCCGGTCCTCCTCTTCGCCCTGTCCGACCCCGAAAACATCTACCGGGCGATCATGGGGGAAAAGGTAGGGACTTTAGTCAGGTAACAGACAACAGATAACAGTGAGGAGGACTTTTCAATGGACAAGTATCCCGAAGTGGAGGGAAAAATCGCGAAGACACTGGAGACGTTGGGTCACAGCTACGCGACAATCCGCGCCGGACGGGCTAACGCGGCGGTTCTCGACCGTGTGGCGGTGGACTACTACGGCACTCCCACGCCGGTGGCGCAGATCGCGTCCGTCTCCACCCCCGAGCCGCGCATCTTGGTCATCCAGCCGTGGGACGCCTCGGCGCTGAAGAACATCGAGAAGGCGATCCAAGCCTCCGACCTCGGCATTAACCCGACAAACGACGGCAAAGTCATCCGCCTCGCCTTCCCGCAGCTCACCGAGGAGCGCCGCCGGGATCTTGGGAAACAGGTCCATAAGTACGGCGAGGAGGCGAAGGTCGCCGTCCGGGGGATCCGCCGGGACGCGCTGGAGCTTTATAAGAAGCAGCAGAAGAAGAGCGAGATCACCGAGGACGACCTGCGGGACATCGAGCGCGACCTTCAAGAGATCACCGACAAGTCTATCAAAGACATCGACGCCCTGACAGCCAAGAAGGAAAAAGAATTGATGGAGGTATGAGGCTTCCGTCCGTTCTGCCGGCGCACATCGCGATTATTATGGACGGCAACGGGCGGTGGGCAAGCCGCCGGGGCCTTCCCCGAAAAGCCGGGCACGCCGTCGGGAGCGAAAATTTCCGCGCAATCGCGACTTTTTGCAGGGACATCGGCGTTCAATACCTCACCGTCTACGCGCTGTCCACCGAGAACGCCGAACGCCGCCCCGCCGACGAGGTCGGGGGGATCTACGACCTGCTGCGGAAATATTTAGCCGAGTCTTTGGAGAAGATGGCCAGAGACAGGATCCGCCTGAAATTCTTCGGGGACCTCAGCGGCCTTCCGGAGGATATCCAAGCGCTCGCCGCGAGGACGGAAGAAGTCTCTAGGCAATACGAGGGCTTTCAGGCGAATATCTGCCTCCGCTACGGGGGGCGGGACGAGATTTTGCGGGCGGCGCGGCGTATAGGCGACGGCGGCGAAGCGGCGTTTGGCGCTCTGCTCGACACGGCGGGGATCCCCGATCCGGATCTCTGCATCCGGACGGGAGGGGAGCAGCGGCTCTCCAACTTCCTGCTGTGGCAGCTGGCGTACGCCGAGCTGTATTTCACGAAAACCCTCTGGCCGGGGTTTTCCAAAAAAGAACTGTGTTCCATCCTAACGGAGTATTCCCGCCGGAACCGGAGATACGGGGGGGTGTAAGCTTGCTGATCCGCATTGTCGTCGCGTTACTCCTGCTTCCCATCGTGCCGCTGGTGCTCTACGTCGCCCCGGCGTGGGTTCTTCCCGTCGCTCTGTCTCTGGCAGGCGCGCTGTCGGCCGGGGAGCTATTGGTCAACACCAAGAAAATCCCCAAGAAGCGGCTGACCGCTTACGCGGTCGTCTTCGCGGCGGCGATCCCCCTCTGGGTCTACGCCGGGGACACCATTCCGGAACCCCTCGGCGGGGCGCTGCCAGTCGCCGGGTTCGCTGTTTTTTTGCTTCTCCTCTTCGCCGAGGCGGTGGCGGACTTCGGGAGGGTCAATTTCACCCAAATCGCCCTGATGCTCACGTCGGCCCTCGCCCTGCCGTACTGCCTGTCCTCCCTCGTCCGGATCGCGGCGCTGCCCGGCGGCAAGCACTACATCCTCCTGCCTTTCATCGCGGCGCTCCTAGGCGACACCTTCGCCTACTTCGTCGGCGTCTCCTTTGGCAAACGGAAGCTCACGCCAGTCAGCCCTAAGAAGACGGTGGAAGGCTCGGTGGGCGGCGTCCTCGGCGTTCTGGCCGGGATGGCGGCGTACGGGCTGATCCAGCAGTTTGCCGTAGGCAACCCCGTCAGTTTCCCGCTTCTGCTGCTGTACGGGCTGATCGGGAGCGCCGCGGGGCAGCTCGGCGACCTGTCGATGAGCGTCATCAAGCGGGAGTTCGGCGTCAAGGACTTCGGCTCCCTTCTACCCGGTCACGGCGGCGTCCTCGACCGGCTGGACAGCCTGATCTTCGCCGCGCCGGCGGTGGAGGTGCTGATCCTCCTCCTGCCCGCGATTCAGGTGGCCGCATGATCCTGCTCGGTTCCACCGGATCGGTTGGACGGCAGACCTTGGATGTCGTCGCGGCGCTCAGCCGGGGTTTTCCCGCGGTTCTCGCCGCCGGGACAAACGACCGGCTGATGGAGGAACAGGCGCGGCGCTTTCGCCCAAAGCTTGTCTGTCTCGAAGACGAAGCCGCCGGGCGGCGCTTGAAGACGGCTTTAGCCGATATGTCCGTCGCGGTGCGGTCCGGCGCGGAGAGTATCGTCGAAGCGGCGGCGTACCCCGGCGCGGACACCGTGCTCAACGCCCTGTCGGGGGTGAGGGGGCTCCGCCCCACCCTCGCGGCGCTGGACGCCGGGAAGAAGCTGCTGCTCGCGAATAAAGAGAGCCTTGTCTGCGGCGGGAGCCTTGTGATGAAACGGGCGAAACGGGGCATCATCCCGGTTGATTCGGAGCACAGCGCGGTTTTTCAATGCCTCGGGGGACGCGGAACCGACTCGGTGAAGAAGGTCGTCCTCACGGCGTCCGGCGGCGCGTTCCGGGGGTTTTCCCGAAAACAGCTGGAGGGTGTGACGCCCGAGGTCGCGCTCCGCCACCCGACGTGGACGATGGGGCCAAAGATCACCGTCGATTCGGCGACCCTGCTCAATAAAGGTTTTGAGCTGATTGAGGCGATGGCGCTGTTCGGGCTCCCCTTCGAGAAAGTCGGCGTCGTCCTGCACCCGGAGAGTATCATCCATTCGCTGGTGGAATATACTGATGGCGCGGTCCTCGCCCAGCTCGCGAACCCCGATATGCGCCTGCCGATCCAATACGCCCTCACCTGCCCGGACAGGATGCCGAGCCCGGTCGCACCGCTTGACCTCGCGAAGCTCGGAACCCTCACCTTCGCCGAGCCGGACAGAGACGCCTTCCGGTGCCTGACCCTCGCTGAACGGGCCGCGAAAGCGGGGGGGAACATGGGCGCCGCGCTGTGCGGGGCGGGAGAGGCCGCCGTTGAAAGCTTTCTTGCGGGAAAGACCGGGTTCCTCGGCATCGAGGAGAGGATCGAACGGGCGTTGATAAGGATCCCCTTTATCGCCGAACCGACGATCAGCGACATCCTTGACACGGTGGAACTCAGTCGGCAGACCTTATTATAGAAGGGAAATGGTTTCTTGACCGGCGTACTGTCAGCCTTCATCATCCTGCTCCTCCTCGGCGTGTTGATCACCGTCCACGAGTTGGGGCACTTCCTCGCGGCGCGGCTCTGCGGGATCCGCGTGCGAGAGTTTGCCATCGGGATGGGCCCCGCCTTCTACAAAAAGCAAAAGACGGACGAAAACGGCGAACCGGCCGGCACCAAGTTCTCCCTCCGTGCGCTGCCGATCGGCGGCTTCTGCGATTTGGGCGAGGACGAGGCGAGCGACGACCCGGCGCACTTCCGTAACAAACGTCTTTGGCAGAAGATTTTTGTCCTGATTTCAGGCGCGCTGATGAACTTTTTATTGGGGTTTGTCTTCTACCTGATCCTCTTTGGCGTGCTCGGCTACCGGGACGTGCCAGTGGTCAGCTGGACCGACCCGAGCTTCCCTTACCAGCAGATTCAAGCCGGCGACCGTTTTGTCGCGATCAACGGGAACCGGGTGAGCAGCACCCGGGACAGCAGGCTGTTTCTGTCGCTCGACGCCGATGAACCCTACACCTTTGAGCTGGAGCGGGACGGGGTTCCCTACACCGTCGCCGGCGTGACCCGCCAACTGACCAACAGCGCCGGAGAGAAGATCTTTGGGTTCCAAGTGGGCGCGTATGAGGAGATCGGGGCGCTCGGCGTGATCGGGACTGCCGCGGGGGAAACGTTCAGCTCGGTCCGGATGGTGTGGGTCAGCCTCGGGATGCTGATTTCCGGGGAAGCGAAAGTCACCGACATGGCTGGCCCGGTGGGGATGGGCGGTATGGTCAACGGGATTCTTTCCCAAGAGGGCGCTACCCTCGGCGTCACCGCGCTGAACATCCTCGACTTAGCCGGGATGGTGGCGGTCAACCTCGCGGTCTTCAACCTCCTGCCGATCCCGGCGCTAGACGGCGGGCGGATCCTCTTCCTCTTCATCTCGGCGTTCTTAGTCCTTGTCCGGAAAAAGCCGCTCAGCGAGAAGGTCGAGGGGTATATCCACGGCGGCACCATGCTGCTGCTGTTCGGGCTGATGATCTTCATCTTCTTCAACGACATTCGGAGGCTGATCGGGCTGTGATCAGCGTCGGAGGAGTGCCCGTCGGCGGGGGGAATCCCGTCACCGTGCAGTCGATGTGCGACACCGACACGCGGGACGCCGCCGCTACCGTAGCCCAGATCCGCGCGCTGTGCCAAGCGGGGTGCGACATCGTCCGGGTCGCGGTGCCGGATACCGACGCCGCCGCCGCGCTTGCGGCGATCACCGAAAGCTCGCCCATCCCAGTCGTCGCCGACATTCACTTCGACTATAGGCTCGCGGTGCTGTCGGCGGAAAACGGCGCGGCTAAGATACGGATCAACCCGGGCAACATCGGCTCCCGGGAAAAGGTGCGGGAGGTCGTCAAGGCGTGCGCCGAAAGGAAGATCCCGATCCGGATCGGCGTCAACGGCGGTTCGGTCAACCGGAGTCTTCTCGCGAAAGCCGGTCTGCGGGAGGGGATGCTCCGCTCGGGGCTGGAGCAGGCCGCGATGCTGACAGACATGGGGTTCACCGACATATGCCTTTCGTTCAAGGCGTCCAACGTTCCCGACACCGTCGCAGTCAACCGGCTTGCCGCCACCTCGCCGGGGTTTTGCTTTCCCCTCCACTTGGGCGTCACCGAGACAGGGACGAACGGCCTTGTAAAGTCCGCCGCCGGGATCGGAGCCCTTCTGCTGGACGGGATCGGCGATACGATCCGGGTTTCCCTCACCGCGCCGCCCGCCGAGGAGGTCAAAGCCGGGATCGCCCTGCTGAAGGCCGTGGGGCTCCGAAAAGAAGGGGTGGAGATCGTCTCCTGCCCCACCTGCGCCCGGCGGGGGATCGATGTCATCATGCTGGCGCGCGAGGTTGAGGCGGCGCTGTCCGACATCAAGAAACCACTGAAGGTCGCCGTCATGGGCTGTTCGGTCAACGGCCCCGGGGAGGCGCGGGACGCCGACCTCGGCGTCGCCGGGACGCCGGACGGCGGCGGGGTGCTTTTTCGGAACGGGGAGGCGCTCCGCACCCTGCGCGACCCGGCGGACATACTTCCCGCGCTGATCCGTGAAGCGCGGGCTCTTGCGGAGGATTCGTGACATTGCAAAAGACTTTTTCCATGGTTTTCCCCGGCTGTGCGCCCCCCGGTTCTTTTGACCCCGTGGTACTGGGTCTGCGTGTCAAGCGCGAAGAAAACCGGCTGACCGTTGATCTGGCCGGCTCGGCCCCGCCGCCCGGATGGGCGGGCCAGGCGGAGCGGAACATCGCCGGCGCGATGGGGCTTGCCGGCGCTTCCGTGGTTTTTCCCGAAGCGGACGAGCCTAAAAAGCCGGCGGCGGCAATGAAACCGCCCGAGCTTAAAAAAAGAGACGCCCCTATTGTGAGAACACTGTTCGGGAAGGCGTCCCGCCTGTTGCCGACCGAGATTGCGGCGCTGCCCCGCGAGGCTGCCAAAGCCTGCGTGAGCGGGCGCGTTTTTATGCTGGGCGAAACACGGGAACGCCGGATGCGGATTGACAACCGCTGGAAGGACGCCATATCGTTCGAGTTCTACATCACCGACGGCGGCGGTTCGGCGGCGGTCCGATGTCTCTTTGAAAAGGGGAAAGAGCCGGGTGATCTCCCAAAGCGGCTCGCCGACATTGTAAAGACAAAGGGGAGCGTCACCGTCTACGGCGAGATGGAGTCGTACACCGTGCGGGACCGGGAGGAATGGCGGGTTCTCGCAAACTGTGTCGAGGAAGCGCCGGGCGCGTTGAAACCCCGGGAGGACACCGCCAAGGAGAAACGGGTCGAGCTGCACCTGCACACCAAAATGAGCGCTTCGGATGCCGTCACGCCGGTCTCCGAAGCGGTGGCCGCCGCCGCCCGCTGGGGGCACCCCGCCGTGGCGGTCACCGACCACGGGGTCTGCCACGCCTTCCCCGAGGCGATGGACGCCGGGAAGAAGCACGGCGTCAAGATCCTGTACGGCTGCGAGGGATACCTCGCCCCGCCGGAGGGGGAACGGCGGTATCACCACATCCTCCTGCTGGCGAGGACCCAGACGGGGCTGCAAAACCTCTACCGGCTGGTGTCGGTGTCCCATATCGAGCATTTTAAGAGCCGCCCGCTGATCCCGAAGGAGCTGCTTACCCGGTATCGGGAGGGCTTGATCGTCGGCTCCGCCTGCGAGCGGGGGGAGCTGTTTGAGGCTGTCAAGAAGGGGCTTCCGTTCGACGAGCTGCTCGGCGTCGCGAAGTTCTACGACATGCTGGAGATCCAGCCCCTTTGCAACAACGCGTTTTTAATCCGGGAGGGAGCGGCGGCGAACGAAGACCAGCTCCGGGAGTGGAACCGCACCGTCGTCGCGCTGGGCAGAGCGCTGGGGAAACCGGTCTGCGCCACGGGGGACGTACACTTCCTCGACCCGGAGGACGGGATCTACCGGGAAGTCCTCTTGTCGGCCCGGGGAGGATCCGACCAGCCCCCGCTGTACTTCAAGACGACCGACGAGATGCTGAACGAGTTCTCCTACCTCGGCGAGGAGGACGCCTACGACGCCGTCATCACGGCTCCCGCGAAGATCGCGGACTCCTGCGAGGATACGCGCCCGGTGCGGGAGGGCGAATACTTCCCGAAGATCGAAGGCTCCGCCGAGGAGCTGCGCTCCCTCGCCTACGGACGGGCGCACAGGCTCTACGGCGAAAGCTTGCCGTCCCTCATCGAGGAGCGGCTGGAGAAGGAGCTCGGCTCGATCATCCGGAAGGGCTACGACATCATCTACTCAATCTCGCAAAAGCTGGTGGAGCGGAGCATGGCGAACGGATATCTGGTGGGTTCGCGCGGTTCGGTCGGGTCCAGCGTCGCGGCGTACTTCGCCGGGATCACCGAGGTCAACGCCCTCCCCCCCCATTATCGCTGCCCCGTCTGCCGGGGGAGCTTTTTCCCGCCGCCGGGGGAACTGGACGGCGTCAGCTGTGGGGTCGACCTGCCCGAAAAAAACTGCCCCGACTGCGGCGCCGTTTACGAACGGGACGGGTTTGACATCCCGTTCGCGACCTTCCTAGGGTTCGACGCCGACAAGAAGCCGGACATAGACCTGAACTTCTCGAGCATCTACCACGAACAGGCGGGGGAGCACCTGATCGAGCTGTTCGGCGAGGATAAAGTCTTCCGTGCGGGGACGATTACGACGATCGCCGCGAAAACGGCTGTCGGCTACGCGCTGAAATACGCGGAACGGAGCGATCCGGACGCGCCGAACGCCGAGCTGGTCCGGCTCGCGAAGGGCTGCGAGGGTGTCAAGACCACTACCGGGCAGCACCCCGGCGGGATGATCATCGTCCCCTCCGAATTGGAAATCTACGACTTCTGCCCGGTCCACCGCGCCGCGAACAAGCCGGACGGGAAGGTCTGCACCCACTTCGACTACCACGCGATCGAGGATAACCTCTTGAAGATGGACCTGCTGGGCCACGACTGCCCGACCTTTTTGGGAATGTTCAGCGAACTGACCGGGGAACAGGACCGCCCGCTGAACGACCCCGCGACGCTGAGCCTGTTCTCGTCCTCCAAGGCGCTGGGCTACGAGAACGACGAGCTGATCGGCCCGGTGGGGACGGTCGGGATCCCCGAGTACGGCACCCGGTTTGTCCGGGGGATGCTGCAGAAGACCCAACCGGGGACCTTTGACGAACTGGTGCGGATCGCCGGGCTGTCTCACGGGACCGATGTCTGGCGGGGGAACGCCGAGGTGCTGATTGACAGCGGGAAAGCGACCCTCCGGGACGTCATCTGCGCCCGGGACGATATCACCCTCTATCTGGTCGCGAAGGGCATCCCCGGAAAGCAGAGCTTGGCCATCAGCGAAAGTGTCCGCAAGGGGCGCGGGCTAAAGCCCGAGTGGGCGGAGGAGATGAAGGGCGCGGGCGTACCCGGCTGGTACATCCAGTCCTGCAAAGACATCCAATACCTCTTCCCCAAAGCGCACGCGGCGGCGTACGCCATGATGAGCGCCCGGATCGCTTGGCACAAGGTACATACCCCCGAGGTTTTCTACGCGGTGTACTTCACCTTGAAAATCGGGGACTTCGTCTATGAAAAGGCTTCGGGCAGCCTCCGCTCGGTGAAGAACGCGGTGCGCCAGATCGAGGGCGACAAGGATGCCGCGAAGAGCGAACAGGATAAGGCGGTGGTCCTAGAGGTGGCTTACGAGATGCTCCTGCGGGGGATCGCCTTCGAGCCGATGAATATCCTCACGGCCGACCCGGCGCGCTTCCTGCCGGCGGGACCCGGGCGTATCGCGATCCCCCTGATGGCGCTGGCGGGGCTTGGCGCGGCGGCGGCGCAGTCAATCGCCGAGGAGCGCGCGAAGGGCGCGTTCTTGGCCGAAGACGACATCCTGACCCGCTGCCGCCCCGTGACCAAAGCCCACGTGGAAGCGCTCCGGAACGCCGGAGCGCTGGGCGGGATTCCCTCCTCGGCCCAGACAAGCTTATTCTAAAAGTGATAAATCCGTTGGAACAAATGTGACAATTTAGCGTCTAACGAAAAGAAACAATTCTTCATGAAAAATTAAGAATTTTGTTTCCGCTTTGTTCTTGCCGTTTTTATGTAAACATGGTATACTGTTACCATGCATCAGTAAAAATGGGAGAAACGGCCTCTTTCGCGTGTTCAGAAAGGAGAGTGGGTATGGAAACAACCCCCGAAACAGCTGTCGTCGAGCAGCAGAAACCGCCCGTACAGCATCATTCCGGCGCAAAGCGCCGCAGACCGGGACGAAAAAAGAAGATCCTGAAAAATATCCTCGCCATCCTCATTTCGCTGAGTGTGATCGGCGCCTTGGTATACATTACATACTACGCTTTCTATAAGCCCCCCGAGACCTTCTACATGACCCAGCGGATCGAGATCTGGGAGTACCCGATCACACGGTCGGTCTACGGTTACGGTATGCTCTCGCCGGTCTTGAGCGAGACGGTCACCCTCACCGAGACGGGTGTGGTGCAGGAGGCAAACGTCTTCTATAACCAGCAGGTCAACGAGGGCGACGTCCTCGTCACCCTAGATACCTCCGCGATCGACAAGGCGGTTGCGGAGCACCAGAAGACGATCGACGGGCACAACAAGTCGATCGCCGACCGCGAGGCGATGATCGTCAAGGCGGAGGAAGCCATCGTGAAGCTCTATGAGGACCTCGCCAAGGCGAACGCCGAACAGATCGCGCTGGCTGAAGCGGCGAGGCTGTACGCGCCCTTTGACGGGCAGATCGTCGACGCCGAGCGTCTGGTCGTCGGCACCGACATCCCCTACGGGATGAACCTCGGGCGCCTGATCGACGATTCGCGGATGACGCTGACCCTTTATTTCTCCTACGGCTACGAGAACGACATCCGGTTGGGCCAGACCTGCGAGGTCTCGGTGCCCAGCGTGATGAGCACCCTCACCGGGACGGTCACCGGGATCGAAAAAGTGCGCCGGGTCGGCGCGGACGGCTCGGTGTCCTTTGAGGTCACCGTCACGGTGGATAACCCCGGCGCGCTGACACGCGAGTCCCCCGCAACGGCGACGCTGAAGACCGCCGGCGGGGAGGACATCCTGCCGGTTGGCCCGGGGACGCTGGAGTGCGCCCGAGAGGAAATTCTCGTCGTCGAGTCGCAGGGCCCGCTGAAGGTCAACAACATGCGGAACTTCTACGACGTGAAGGAGGGCGACCTCCTTGTCGAACTGGATTTCCAGCCCGACACCACCATCGAGGACGTCTTCATGAGCCAGATCGAAGGACAGCAGGAGACGATTGCGGGGCATCAGGAAGCGATTGAGGGTTACCGCGCCCAGATCATCGGCGTGGAGGACCTGATCGCCCTTGAATATGAGCGGATGGAAAACCTCACCCTCCTCGCCCCGATCAGCGGGACGATCACGAGCTATGTGGAGCTGTTCCCCGGCACCTCCGTCGGCGGGACGGGAAGCCAGCCCATCTCGATCACAATCGCCCAAACAAACACCGTAATTCTGGAGGGCGAGCTCTATCAGAGCGACGTCACCAAGGTCAGCGTGGGGATGCCGGTGGAAATCAACTACAACGGGATGCCGTACACCGGAATCCTGACCGAGATCAAGCAGAACCCGAACCAGCAGCAAAACCCGGGGATGGGCGCGTATTTCCCGATCACCATCTCGCTGGACAACGCCGACGGGGGGCTGATGGTCGGCTCTGGGGCGAGCTTCGACCTCATTTTGGAAACCTCGATCGACACCCCCATCATCGTCCCGATACAGGCGGTGAAGGGGAACCAGCAGGGGGAATTCATCTACCTGAAGCCGCGGGACGGCCTCCGCCCCGAAACGGCTGTTGACATCGAGCCGGCCGGGGTTGTGCCGGAAGGGTTCTACGCCATCCCGGTGGAGTGCGGCATCCAAGACACCCGCTACATAGAGATTGTCTCGGGAATCCTGCCCGAGTGGAAGGGCTGGGAAGTTTTCACCCAAGAGACGGACACTCTGCCGTCGCCGCTGCCGAGCTACGATTTCGGGGTGGAGATTTCCGACCCCGACATGCGGGTGAAGTTTGACGAAGGGTACGCCAAGGGGTATGAGGACGGCTTGAACGCCTCCCCGTCCCCCGTTGAGGGCGAGGATCCCGGAATGGAATTCCCCGGCGGCGACTTCGGCGGTGACTTCGGCAGCGTCATGCCGATGCCAGCCCCCAACGGCGGAGACGAGATTATCGGCGGCAGCTTTGACGTCAGCATCCCCGATGAGCCGGTTGACGAAGAGCCCGCGGACGAAGAAGCGGTTGACGGAGAAGCGGCGGACGGGGACGCCGAATCGGAGGAGGAGGAAACCGAGACGGCTGACGAACCCGCCGATTCAACGGATGCCGCTGTGGACGCGGCCGCCCCCGAACCCGCGCCGGCCGTCGTGTCCGCCCGGGCACGCGTTGTCAGGCGGTGACGGGATGGAGAACGCGTTGATCGACATCCGGGATGTCTACAAGATTTACAACGAGGGGTATGAGAACGAGGTGCGGGCGCTGGACGGCGTGACCCTCTCGGTGACGCGGGGGGAGTATCTCGCGATCGTCGGCGCTTCGGGGTCGGGGAAATCCACCCTGATGAACATCCTCGGCTGTCTCGACGTCCCCACCTATGGCGAATACATATTGGACGGCGAGTATGTCATCGACATGTATGACAGCGAGCTGGCAAGGATCCGGAATAAACTGATCGGCTTTATCTTTCAGGGATTCAACCTGCTGAACGGCCTGACCGCGCTGGAGAACGTCGAGCTGCCGCTGATCTATCAGGGGGTTCACGGCGGCAAGCGCCGGGATATGGCGATGGACGCCCTTGACCGGGTCGGCCTGTACGAGCGGATGGACCACCGCCCCGGGCAGATGTCGGGGGGTCAGCAGCAGCGGGTGGCCATTGCCCGCGCGCTCGCCACCAACCCCAGCATCATCCTCGCGGACGAGCCGACGGGAAACCTCGACTCCCGCACCGGCGAGCATGTCATCCAGATTCTGGCGGAGCTGAACAAAACCGGGACCACCGTCGTCCTGATCACCCATGACAACGCCATTGCGCAGGTCTCCAAGCGGACGGTGCGGATCAAGGACGGCCGGGTTGTGGAGGATACCGCCGTTGGAAGGGGGAACGCCTCATGAAGCTGTGGCAATCGGTGCGGATGGCGTTCCAAACCCTCCTCGCGAAGAAGGGGCGGAGCTTCCTCACCATGCTCGGCACCGTCATCGGCGTCACGGCGGTCATCGCGCTGGTCAGCGTCACAAAGGCGCAGAATCAGGCGGATCTGGAGATGATCTACGGGATGATGGAAAACTTGGTCACCGTAAACTTTTACAGCTACGAATACAACGGCGCTCCGCCCAACGCGGAGATCGCGCGGGAACTAAAGGAATATCTCGACACCGATTTGGCGGCCTACACGGACGGGTTCACCCCCAACGCGCAGGAGTACGAGATGAGGGTGCGGTGGGGGGAGAGGGAAGTCTTGATCCGCCCCTTATATTACGGCAACGAACAGTTCAGCGAGGCGATGGGCTTTGAGCTGGACCGGGGCCGGGACCTTAGCGTCATGGATGTGGAGCGGGCGAACAACGTGGTCGTCCTCGGAACCCTCGCGGCGGAGAAGATCTTTTCCTTTGAGGACCCCATCGGTCAGGAGCTGGAGATCGCGGGGATCCCCTTCACCGTCATCGGCGTCTACCGCCAGTCGCAGTCTCAGGACTATTACGGGGATGAAACGTATTACTACGAGTACTCCCAAGACAACATGATCCTCATCCCACACACGGCGTCCCGGGTCATCAACCGGTCGATGGTCATCCAAGACTACGTCATCAAGGTCCCCGACCCAAACACGGGCCTAGAATTGGTGAAGCTCCTCAAGAACTTTTTTGCCACCATGCTCACCTTTCCCGATTACGAAACGATGTCGCAATCGGAGATAGACTATATGTACCAAAACAACCTCGTCAACGGTTATGTCAACGTCTACGCGCGGTTCACAGGGCTGGAGACCCTGAACGAATCAATGGACGCCCAGACCCGTACCCTGTCGCTGATCGCCGCCATATCCCTCTTAGTCGGCGGCATCGGCATCATGAACATCATGCTGGTGACCGTCACCGAGCGCACCCGGGAGATCGGCGTGCGGAAGGCGATCGGCGCGCCCCGGCGCACCATCGTCACCCAGTTCCTCATCGAGGCGACGGTGCTGAGCGGCTCGGGCGGCATCCTCGGCGTTCTGGTGGGCTTCGTCGTGACCGTCTACTGGGGGAAGATCCAATACGACATCATCGCGTCGCCCGACCTGCCGATCACGGCGCTCGCCTTCGGCGGCTCCCTCCTGATGGGGATCATCTTCGGCATTTATCCGGCGTTTAAGGCTGCCTCGCTCCAGCCGGTGGACGCACTACGAACAGAGTAGAGAAGGGGGTCAACTATGAAACGGTTTCTTGTACTTATCTTAGCTCTCAGCTTCCTTGCCCCGTTCGCGGCGCCGCGCGCGGCGGCGTTCGGCGACATCCCGGACGCCGAGACCAGACAGGCGGCGGAGCTTTTAAACAACCTCGGGATCATCGGGGGGACCGGCGGTGACAGCTATACCCCGAACGGCACCTTTACCCGCGCGATGCTGGCCGTCTTGGCGGTCCGTCTCAGCGGGATCACCGACGTCAGCGCCTACGGCGGCACGGTCCGCTTCCCGGATGTCCGCGCGGGCCATTGGGCGCACCACTGGATCATGGCGGCGGTTGACCTCAAGATCATCACCGGTTCTTCGAGCGGCAGCTTCGAGCCGGGCGCGCCGATGCGCTACAGCTACCTCACGACCGTCCTGATGCGGCTCCTAGGCTACACCGACGAGGATGTGGGGCTGAACTGGCCGCAGAGCTACATCGGCAAGGCCGAGGCGCTGGGCCTCTCCAAAGGGATGCGTTTCAGCCAGAACGATGTCCTGACCCGGGGTCAGGTCGCGCGGCTGATCTACAACTTCCTCTACCTCAAGGACAAAGAGGGCGCTATTTACATTGATAAGCATTTCCAGACAAAACAAATCAACGACGTCATCTTGAGCTTCGAGACGGTCAACGGCGTCTCGGTCATCACCTCGGGGGCAAACAGCTACACCTGCGGGAGTGTTCTGGACGACGGGCTGAACGGGAAGCTAGCGTCCCTGTTGGTGGACGGGCAGGGGAAGGTCCTCACCGTCACCCCCGACCCGGACGCGTCCTACCGCACCGTAACGGTGCGCGAGAAGCGCGCCAACGGGCTGACCCTCGCGGACGGCACCAACCTCCCGGTGCCGAGCCTCGGCGTGTGGGAGCTTGGCGGCGTGATGGAGACGTTTGCCGAATCGAGCTTTTGGGAGAACGAGCCGGTTACCGTGATCACACGGGACGGGACCGTCCTCTGCGTCCTGCGGGACAGCTATGAGAACCGGATCGGGGCGCAGTTCGTCAAAACAATCCTCCGTCTCCGCACCGGGACGGACGGCAGGACCTTTGTCATCGCGGAGGACAACGCGCAGTATCCGGTGGAGGGGACGATCGACCCGGCGCTGACCGGGCGGACCGGAAACCTGATGATCAACCGGGACGGCTACGCGGTGAGCTTTGCCGTCACAACCGACCATACCTACAAATCCGTCACGGTGGACTCAGTGCAGAACAACGGCGTTACCGACACCGACGGCAGCTTTACCGCGATCTCCGCGGCGATGCCGGTGTGGAGCGACGCGAAGGACACGTTTACGCTGGTATGGGAGTCGATCCGCCCGGGCGACGTCCTCCTCTTTGCAAGCGACAGTTTCGGACGGCTTGCCTATATATACCGCTCCCTGACGCGGGGCGCGGGGGCGTATTCGCTAGCGATCCTGACGACCCAGCCGACAGCGGGCACCCTTGCCGGGCTTGTCGGGGAAAACGTGGCCGACGCCGTCTTGTATAAGAACGGGGTGCGCGCCGAGCCGGAAATGCTGGACAGCTTTGACGTATTGATGTACTATGAATCGGCGGGGATCCTTGAGGCGAGCAGCATCCGGGTGAGCGGTTCGTACTCCTCCCCGTCGCCGAACCCCCAGACCCCCACCAGCATCAAACTTCTGGGTCAGACCTTTGAGCTGCTGCCCGAGGTCACCCGGAAGATGGCCTCCTATCCCGCCGGTCAGCGCTACGGCTATCTGATCGCGCCGGACGGCAGGATCGCCGACATCCGTCCGGTCACCGACCTGCCGGATACCTCGCTGGGTCTTGCCCGCAAAGGGACGGTGACGGTCGGCAAGGACCTGCTGTTTACCGGAACCCTCGTGGGGTTTGAAACGCTGTATGAAGGAAAACTCTGCACCTTCAACGGGAACACGAACGGAATCTCGGTCACCCCGGTCATCCCCAACTCGGGCGGCGCCCTCGACCTCACCGCGATGACGCTGGGCGGCGCGCCGATCGCGCCTTGGTGCGCCTTCTACGACCAAGTGGGGGCGGAGGGGCAGGGCGTCCCCGTCTCGGCGGAGGATATTCCGGCGACGCGGGTGAGCGCCGGCAATATCCTCTACAGTAAGGTAAGCCCCTCGGGCTATGTCACGGTGATCGTGATGAACAACATCACCGGCGACGCCTACAAGTACGGCTACCTCACCATCGGCTCCGAGACGGCCTCCGGGGAGGGCGGCTCGACCACCTACGCGACCGTCACCCTCGACGACGGGCTGAAGGCCATCACGGACACCCTCTACGCCGGAAGCCTCGAACGGACCGGATCCCGCACCATTGCGGGCGCGGCTTCGGGTTATGCCCTGAACGGCGACCCGTCCCTGCTCGACCTCGTGACCTGCAACCGATATGCCAACATCACCCGGTTTGACTTCGACGGCGACCGGTTCGTCACCCTCAACGGCACCCGTACCGCTATCGCGGACGGCATTCAAGTTTACATCCCGGCCACAAAGGAGCATATGGCGCTTGGCAGCGCCCGGGCCTACTGCAAGAGCTTTGAGGTTTACACCGATCCGTGGGGCTACAAAGTGCGGTTTATTATCGGGAACCTGTAATCACTGTCTCCTTTTGCCCGCAATCGGTGAGTAAAATCCCAAACTCCCCTTCCGCCGGCTCAAAGCGGACGGTCAGGTTTATCCCCACGGTAAAAGGTTCCCCCTCCGCCAGCGTTTCCGACCCGATCACCGGGTAGAGGAAAGCGAGGGTATCCCCCGATTCCACCGGGTAGACCGTCGGGCGGGGGATACGGCCGTCCTTCGCCTCGGGAACGGACCCCAGAAGCGTTGCCCCGTCCTCATCAAGTTTGATCAGCAGACTGACCTTCCTGCCATCATGCAAGGCCGGAACCGAAACGGTGTCCCCTTCGCCCCGCGCGAAGACAGGGGCGCCGTTTATCGTCAGCCATCTTTGGGGGATGGCGCTCAAAAGGTCATCTCCGTCAATCGTCACGCCGCCGCAAGCCCCGACCAGAAAGGGACGGCGGATCAATACCCCCTCCGCCCGGAGGGTATCGGGCGGGGCTTTCATCCGCACCGCGCCATCTCTCGTCTCCAGTTTTTGTTCCGCCATCCGGGGAACGCGGCCGGTTCCCAGTCGGGAGGAAAAATCCCGGATCAAGGCGGCATACGGGCGGGAGAAGTCTGGATACCGCGCGAGGAAGGTCTTGTAGATTCCCTCGTTGTGGTAGGGGAAGTAGACCGACAATCCGTTCGCGCCGTCCGCGCCGTCGGTGTGCCGGTTGTATACGACACAATCCCGCACGGCGTCTTCCAAACGGGCGGCTTCCTCCGGCAGGGCGTCGGCAAACGACTCCGCCAGACTGACTAGGTCGACCATATCCACGCTCTGGCTCACCCCGCCGAAGTATTTTACAGCCGCCCGCGCCCGGGCGACCCCGGCAAAACCGCCGGTGTCCAGCAGGGACTGTATCCCCCGGGCGATGTCCGAGACGGCGTCTTCCACCGGCCGGATTCGGGTGAGGTCGGCGACCGACAAGGTGAGGATCGCGTCCTCCTCTGCAGAGAAGTAACCGTTTGCAATCACCCTCCCGATGTCGGCGGGCGGCAAGCCCGGATCGGATCCGAGCGCCCGCATCAGAGGGCCATAATCCCAGCCGCCGAACGGCTCCAGCTCTTCCGAAGCAATTAGGGTGCCGGTGAAGGGGGCGCAGGCGGCGGCGACCTCGGCGGTCGCCATCAGGCAGGCGTCAAAGCCGATAAAGGACAGCTTGACGCCGGACAGCCCCTTTGAAAGGCCCTCGTCCATCGCCGCAAGGTCCATATAGCGGGGCTCGCGAAGCTCGTCATAACCGAACCCGATGGGAACCCCGCTCCCGTGGTCCCAGAACACCAACCCATACCGCTTCGCCGGGCAGGCGGCGATCCCCCACCGCAAAAACAGGGTGAGCGTCTCGGGACTCGCGACGCTCCCCCCGGGCAGCGCCGGACCGTGGGTCAATCCGTTCATGTCGATCACATGAACTTGGTTGCTCTCAGAAAACCCCTCGGTTTTCCAATCCAATGTGCCGCCGGTGAAGAGCGCGACCTTTAGACGGCCGTCCGAAGGGAGCGCCGACAGCATCTCCCCGAGGTTTTGGGTAAACGCGCCGCCGTCGGGCGCCGACTCCAAGTCGGATCCGTTCACATACCAGAGGAGGGTGAAGGTGTCGTCCTGACGCCCGGCACAGAGGATCAGCAGAACCAGCAAGGCAAGGACGGAAAAGAATCTTTTCATGCGGATATTGTGCCCGGAATGGGATGTTTCATGTCGGGACCCCTTGACAACGGGGATTCACGTATATATACTGGAAGCAGTTCATTGGGGAGGGACTGTATGAAAAAATTCCTGCTTCTACTGCTTGTTACCCTGACCCTTGCCGCCTGCTCGACGCCAACCCCCGCAGCCGGCGAGAACCCGGTCGTTACAATCACGATGGACGACGGCGGAACCATCAAGCTGGAGCTGTACCCCGACAAAGCGCCCAACACCGTCGCGAACTTCGTCGCGCTGATTCAGGAAGGCTTCTACGACGGTCTGACTTTCCACCGCACCAGCGCCGAATTCATGATCCAAGGCGGCGACCCGAACGGCAGCGGAACCGGCGGTCCGGGCTACGCCATCGCCGGTGAATTCGCCGCGAACGGCTTTCCCCGGAACGACCTCTCCCACGAGCGGGGTGTATTGTCGATGGCGCGCAGCAACGACTACGATTCGGCGGGAAGCCAGTTCTTCATCATGACGGTCGACATGACCGGCTTGGACGGCCAATATGCCGCCTTCGGGCGGGTCGTCGAGGGGATGGACGTCGCCGACGGCATCGCGGCCGGTCCCAACACCGGCGCCGCCGGCAACTATATGGCGCTGGAGCCCCGCACGATGCAAAGCGTCACGGTCGATACCTTCGGACAGGCATATACGGCGGAGAAGAAATAAAATCTGCTATGGAGGTTCGCGTATGAACAACCCTGTGGTGACCGTCACGATGGATGACAGCGGCGTCATCCTTATCGAGCTGTACCCCGGCAAAGCGCCCAACACCGTCGCGAACTTCGTCAGTCTGATACAGGAGGGGTTCTACAACGGCCTGACCTTCCACCGAATCGTCCCCGGATTCATGATACAGGGCGGCTGCCCGTTGGGGGACGGCACCGGGAACCCCGGATACTCAATCCCGGGTGAGTTTTCGGCAAATGGGTTCTTCCGGAATGACCTCACCCACGAACGGGGGGTCCTCTCGATGGCGCGGACCGAGCGTCCCAACTCCGCCGGGAGCCAATTCTTCATCATGGTGAGCGGCGCGGACTATCTCGACGGCGAGTACGCCGCGTTCGGGAAGGTCACCGAGGGGATGGGCATCGTCGACGGTATCGTCAGCGGCCCGCGTGAGAACGACCGCGCGACCCCGCCCCGAAGGATGGTATCGGTTACCGTCGAGACCTTCGGGGAAGAATATATCGTGCATAAGCAATAGGGCGCGGCGGTCCCGGCGCGCCGTCTACTTCACGGGCGGAGGTGATGCGATGAGGGAATCCACGTTTACGCTTCGCGAGACGGTTGAGAAGCTGCTCGCCGAAAAGAAGTTCAAAACCCTCCGCGACATTCTGATCACCATGCGCCCGGCGGACATCGCGATCCTTTTCGAGGACATCCAGCCGGCGCTGTTCCGGCTTCTGCCGAAGGAACTCGCGGCCGAAACCTTCGTCGAGATGGACAGCACCGTGCAGGAGCAGCTGATCCACGGCTTCTCGGACGCCGAGCTGAAGGACGTTGTGGACGAGCTGTACGCCGATGACGCGGTGGACATCATTGAGGAGATGCCGGCAAATGTCGTCAAGCGGATCCTCCTCCAAGCGGACCCGGAGATGCGGAAAAGCATCAACGAGCTGCTGAACTACCCGGAGGATTCGGCGGGCAGCGTCATGACCACCGAATATGTCACCCTGCGTCCCGGCATGACCGTCGCGGACGCGGTTAAGCGTATCCGGCGGACAGGGATGGACAAAGAGACGATCTACACGAGCTATGTCACCGACGATTCCCGGGTCTTAATCGGCGTCGTGTCGCTGAAGTCACTGATTCTCGCGGAAGAGGACCGACTGAT
>JAISVO010000044.1 GCA_031271525.1 Oscillospiraceae bacterium | reverse complement strand
GAACAGAACCTTCTCCGCCCGGATGAAGGACGCCGGCGACGATGCCGGGAAGATCAACTCGGCCCTCGCCGACGCCTTCCACACCCTCCGGGTCGCGGCGGTGCTCAGCCATCCGGTCGCCCCCTTCGGCACCGAGATGCTGGCGGAGTATTTTTCCTTAAGCGTCCCCTTCTTCTCATGGGAACACCTCTTCACCCCGCTGAACGAGCTTGCTTGCGGGGGGCACGGTTTCCGGTTCCTCGAACCTCGCGTGGACTTTTTTGGAAAGCATGAAAGTCAACTCTAGCGGTTGCAAAAAGTCTCGGATTATGGTAAACTCAGTCGTATGAAGAAGATCGGACTGATTGTCATCCTGACGGCCTTGGCGTTGCTCGGCATCGCGGCGACCGTCTTTTGGGGGCGGATAACCGCCGCTTTTAACCGCAGCGCTGCGCAAGACGCGGCGGAAGCCGGGGACCCCGAACGTGCCGCAGTCCTCTACGAACGGGTTCTGAAGCGTTCGCCGAGGGACGAGGAGCTGCGGCTGCTGGTCTCCCGCCTCTACCAAGAGGCGGGGATTGTCTCCCGTGCGGAATATGTCATATGGGAAGGGCTGCAGTTAAGCCCCAGCGCCGAGCTGTACGGGCGGCTCTCCGGGCTGTATGTTGCTTCGGACAAACTGGCGGACGCCGTCGCCCTGCTGGACGGCATCCCGGAATCTACCCTCCGGGCGGAGGTCTTGTCCCGCAGGCCGGACCCACCCGAATTCTCATTGCCGGGAGGGACATATGAAAGTCGCATTGAAGTCTCCCTCCAAGCCGGGGGGGAGGTATACCTCTCCCTCACCGGGCAAACGCCGTCGGTGCTGTCCGGGCAGTACATCGGCCCGATCGCGCCGGAACCCGGGGTCACCGAAGTCACCGCCATTGCCGTGAACGGGGACGGCTTCGTCTCGGGCTGGGCGGAAAGCCGGTATGAGTTGGTCAACATCATCGACCCGATCCTCTTCGAGGACTCTTCGGTGGAGAAGCTGATCCGTGACGCGCTGGGCAAGCCCGATGAATTGTTGTTCTCCGACGACCTCTGGGCGGTGGAGGAATTGACTTCCTCCACCCCCCTCTCCTACACTACCTTAAGCGACCTCGCGCACTGCCGGGAGCTGAAAAAGCTTGACCTCACGGGCGACTGGAGCGATTGCGACCTCTCGGCTCTGCCCTCCCTGCAAAAACTTACGGACATTCGCCTCACGGCCTTTGGGATCGGCACGGCCGACCTTGACACCTTCGCCGAGATGCCGTGGCTTGTAAACTTGTCGCTCCCCGCAAACTCGATCGGGTCGGTAACCGCCCTGAGCGCGCTCCCGAACCTGGTGACCCTCGACCTGTCCGACAACGCCATTCTGGATGTGTCGCCGCTGGGGTCGCTCACGTCGCTCACAACCCTAAACGTATCCCGCAACGCGCTGGAGACGATCACCGGAATCGCCCCGCTGGTCGGGCTGACTGAGCTGTCGGCTGCCGAAAACCGGTTGTCGGACCTGCTGGGCGCGGAGGGGCTGACCTCTCTCCGAAGACTGGATGTCTCGAACAACCCCGGGCTGGAGATCATCGACGCCGTGGTGTCCCTTTCGGGCTTGGAGCGGTTTGTCGCGTCCCGCTGCGGCCTGCGGATCCTGCCCGACCTGAGTGGGTGCGAGTCCTTGAGCCAGCTGGACCTCTCGTTTAACGAGCTTGGTTCGGCGGAGCTGCCCGGGCCGCCGGAAGCGCCCGAGGCGACGGTGCGGCTCGGAGGACTGGAAGGCTTGGAGGGGTTGAAAAGCCTAAAGTATATGTCCTGCGAGAACAACTTGATTACCTCGCTGGAGCCCCTTGAAACCTGCACATCCCTCCTGATGCTGAGGGCGTCCTACAATGGACTCTCTTCGGTAGAACCCCTCCACGCGCACCCGGCGCTGGAGGCTATCTGGGTGGAGAACAACCTCCTCACCACCATCGCGGGGCTGAAGACCTGCCCCAAGCTTAAGGAGATCCACGCCTACGGGAATGGTATCACCGATCCTCGCGGCACCTTTGTCGGCACGGGCATCGAAGTCGCGGGGCTTTCATAAGGGGTTTTTGATTGTGGATATGACAGAGCGCCGGGTATCGGGCGAGACGGTGTTTAGCGGACGGGTCTTCTCGGTGGCTGTGGATACCATCGAGCAGAACGGGCGGCTCGCGAAACGCGAGGTGGTGCGCCACCCCGGCGGAGTCGCCGTACTGGCGCTGGATCAGGACAACCGGGTCGTGATGGTTAGCCAATACCGCTACGCCGCCGGGCGCACCTTGCTGGAGCTGCCGGCTGGGAGGCTGGAGCCGGGGGAAGATGTCCTTGCTGCGGGCGCGAGGGAATTATCGGAGGAGACCGGCTATCGGGCGGCTTCGGTTACGCCGTTCGGCAGAATGGTCCCCACCGGAGGGTATGTGAGCGAGGTAATCCACCTCTGTCTCGCGACCGGCTTAACGGCGGGCGATCCCCACCCGGACGACGGGGAGTTGGTCTGCCCCACGCTGGTGCCGCTGGGGGAAGCCGTCGCTATGGTGTTGCGCGGGGAGATCGAGGACGGGAAAACAGCTTTCGGGCTGATGAAGTACGTCTTGTTGAAGGAGGGGGCGCATGAGCGGTAGGACGGTGCTGATTGTCGAGGACGAGAAGCCGATTGTCGATATTCTGGTCTTCCACCTAAAGCGTTCGGGCTACGTGCCGCTGACCGCGTTTGACGGCGAGAGCGGCTTGGCGCTGGCACTTGGCCGGAAGCCGGACTTGATCCTTTTGGATGTCATGCTGCCCAAGATGGACGGCTTCGGCGTCTGCAAGGCCGTTCGCAAGGAGGACCCCGCCGTGCCGATCCTGATGCTGACCGCCCGTGAGGACGAGAGCGACAAGGTGATGGGGTTGGAGCTGGGCGCGGACGACTACATCACAAAACCCTTTTCGGTGAAGGAACTGCTGGCGCGGGTCGGGGCGAACATCCGGCGGGTGTCGGTCACCCGGGAGGACCCGGCCCCGGCGGAAAACTTGGAGTACGGGCGGCTCAAGGTACATACCGGACGGATGGAAGTCTCGGTGGACGGTTCGCCGGTTGAGCTGAGCCAGCGAGAATACGACCTCCTCCTCTACCTGATGAACCACACAGGCGGGGTCGTCAGCCGGGAGGAACTGATGCACAAGGTCTGGAACTACGACTATGTCGGCGACCTGCGGGTGGTGGATGTCGCCGTGCGGCGGCTGCGCGAGAAAATCGAGCCGGTGCCCGCCGAGCCGGTATACATCCTGACAAAACGCGGGGTCGGATACCTCTTCTCGGGTGAGGTCCATGCTTAAGAGCCTCTACATGAAGCTGGTGTTGATCCTGCTTCTCCTCATCGTCTCGCTGATGGCCGTGACCGGAGCGGTGCTGAACAGCGCCGTCGCCGGATTCTTCATCAACGAGTTTAACACCCAGATGGAAACGGCCTTTTCCAACGCCGACTTTATACAAACTCTCCGGGAGGCTGCGGTCATCCCCGACGCCGCCGGCGCGATCTTTTCCCGGGTTCAGACGTATAACGATTCCCTTGGGATCAGCGCCAACCGCCGGGCTTACATCCTAGACGGCAGAACCGGGGAGCTTCTGTATTCCGAAAAGCCGGAAGACTCGATTGACCTCACCCCGAACATCATCACGGCGCTGAGGGGCGAACCCGGGTCGGTACAGCGGCTGGGCTATGACTACTTCGACTGCGCCGTCCCGCTGGTGACCGACGCCGCCGGGTCTTTTTCCTATATCGTTTATATCCGCGACCTCAAGCAGGGTCTGGCCTCGCAGAGCCGGGACCTCTTTTTTGTTATCCTTCAAGCGGTTTTAATCGGTATGACCATCTCCCTCCTCCTCTCCCTTCTTCTCTCCCGCACCATCACAGCTCCCATCAAAGACCTCACTCAAGGCGCGGCGCGGCTCGCCTCGGGGGACTTTTCCAGCAAGCTGGAGGTCCACTCCCGGGACGAGATCGGCGTTCTCACCGGCGCGTTTAACCATATGGCGGACGTTCTGCGGGAATCCACCCAAGCGACCGAGGGGGAGCGGGATAAGCTAAGCGCCCTTTTCCTCCACATGACCGACGGCGTCGCGGCGTTCTCCCACGAGGGGGATCTGCAGCGCGTGAATCTGGCGGCCCTTCGTCTGCTCGGAATGAGGGAGAATGACCTCCTGACCTACGACCGCTTTGAGCACATTGTCCCCTTCGCCGAAGCTGGGGCGTTGAAGCCGCCCAATTATCTGGTGCGGGATATGCGGGCGGGAACCCGGGACCTAAAACTGTATTTCGTGCCATACGGCACGGTGGCGGAAGGCGGTCTGATGGTCGTCCTCCATGACTTCACCGAGATGAACCGGCTGGAGGGGCTTCGCCGGGAGTTCGTCTCCAATGTCTCCCATGAACTTCGTACCCCCTTGACCGGGATCAAGAGCTACGCCGAAACACTAATGGAGCCGGAGGGACTGACCCACGAGGAAATCACCCGCTTCTCCTCGGTGATCGTGGATGAAGCCGACCGGATGACGAGACTTGTCCACGACCTCCTCACTCTCTCCCGCTTTGATTATGGCAAAGCCGACTGGAGTGCCGCCGACTTCGATATTTCGGAGCTTCTCCGCAGGATCCACGACCTCCTCCGTGTCGAGGCGAACAGCCGCCATCATAAGCTCAGCCTGTCGGTCGCGAGTTTTTCCGAGACGGTGCGGGGGGATCGGGACCAGATCGAGCAGGTCCTGATCAACATCATCACAAACGCCATCCGTTACACCCCGGACGGAGGGAGGATCGACATCGATGCCAACAGCTCCGCCGGCTGGGTCCGTATTTCGGTGCGGGATAACGGCATTGGTATCCCGGAGGAAGACCTCCCCTTCATCTTCGAGCGGTTCTACCGGGTTGATAAAGCCAGATCCCGCTCGATGGGGGGAACCGGTCTGGGGCTTGCCATCGCCCGGGAGATCGTCGAGAAACATAAGGGGCGACTTGTCATTGAGAGCGAACTGGGGAAGGGGACGACAGTCTCCCTCCTCCTGCCGCTGAAGGAGGACGGGTAACGCTGTGTGGGAGAAGGTAAAAACCGCGCTGATCGTCTTGTTGGGTCTTTCGGCCCTCTTCCTGCTCAGCCGGACATGGGTTTACGACATGGAGCGGGAATCCGCCGAAGAGCCCGCGGAGTGGGCGCCCGCGCGTCAGGATTACGGCAGGGCGGCGGTGACCCCCAGCCGGTGCGCCGTCACGGCGGACGGCGTACGGAAAGGAGCGCAGTATTCCTCCGTCGTCCGGGGGGTCTATCAATCCTTCCGGCCCTTCCTCGCGGAGCACCTGAGCGCCGCGTCGTCCCCCCGCAGACTCGCCGAAAGCGAATGGGGAGCGCTTATGGCGCGGGACGGCGTGTATTTTGAATACACCGGTTCATACCCCCTCTCCCTGCTCTGCGCATGGCTCTCTGTGAAGGAGGGTCCCGAGAGCGGGGATGTCACGGCGCTCGGGCTCGCCTTCGACCGGGACCAGACAGATCTCTATTGGCGGGAAACCGACGGTTCGGTGTGGTGCGCCAAGGCGGGGCCTCGGAATGCGGAGTGGCCGGGGTTGACCGAATCGCTCAGCGCCTGCTCGTTTGATCCCTCCGGGTGGCTTCTGACTGTCGAGGACGACGCCGCCTACCCCGGCGTCTCGCTGCTGCCGCCCCCCGACATCGCGGAGGACCTCGCGGCCTACACGCCCTTCATGGAGGTTCTCGGAATGCCTCCGCTCAGCACCGGGTTTTACACCGCCGGCGGTTCCCGGGTTTATATCGACGCGGAGGGGAACCGAAGCTGCGAGATCGCGTCGGACGGCTCGGTCTTCTATACTGGGAGCGTTCCGACAGCCTCGGGGAACCGCGAACCCGACGCACTGAGCGTCCTTCGCGCCTATGATACCGTGACGGCGCTCGCCCAGACGATGGGCGCCGCCGAGTTTACCCTGCGGGGGGTCGAACGGGACGGGGAGAAGCTGACCGTCACCTTTATGGTAACGGTGGGGAGAATCCCCCTTGCGGTCGAACCGGCGGTCGTCGTGACGGAGAACGGGCGGATCGCGAGCCTCTCGCTCAAGCTCTGTTCGGCGGCGTTTGTGGCCGAAAGCGTGAAGCCCTTGGATCCCAACCACGCGGCTCTCCTGACCGCAAAGACGGAACGACTCGGGCTTTGTTACCGGGAAGTGTCGGACGGCTCCGCCGCCGTCGCTTGGGCGGTGATCGGATGAACTGGAAAACAGCCAAGACGGTGCTCCTCCTCCTCCTGCTCGCGGTCAATCTAATCCTTGGGGGGTTGTGGCTCTATCGGGAGACGCAGATGCGGACGGGGGAAACCCGCGCCGGGGTCGAGCTATGCGCCCTTCTGGAACAGAACGGGCTTCACGCGGAGCCAGAGCAGCTCCCGAAAATCACCTCAATGACCTACGACGCGGAGCAAATCCCCGGCGGCGCGCTCAAAACCGAAGTCAACGGACTCCCGGTGTGGGAGCAGACCGTCAGCCCGGTTTCCTCGGAGACCGTATCGCCTGCGGCAGGACAGGCGTGGGGGACCGAGCTTCCGGTGGACGGCAGGGAATCCTTATCCGCCGGAGCCTGTCTGCTCCGCCTGACCGAGAGCTGGAGCCTGACCGGGCAGACGCTGGAGCTGTGCGAACTGGGTTATTCCGCAGAGTCTTACGCCACCGACGCGATCCGCCTGACACCCTGCTGGCGGTTTACCATCTCGGGACTTGCGTATTATGTATTCGCGGCGTAGCAACACAAACGCGCCCTGTCATACTATGACAAAGGAGACCTCTAAACTTTTGTAAAGGGGAAGATACACTTTGTCATTGCCAACGTTTCCGGATAAGCCGGAAGGGTACACCGTCGAGGATTCGATCTCCCAAATCCTCACCTCCATCGCGATGGAGGAAATCGGCCTGAGCCACATCCTCAACTCGGAGGGGGAGAAGCTGCAATACATTTTGGGCACCTTGGAAAACGTCAAGCTGACCGAAACCCCCACCATCGCCGAAATTCTGGAGGTGAACGAAAGCATCAAGGAGATGCTGGAGGCGGTGAGCCAAAACCAAATGTTCCTCTTCGCGAAGATGACCTCGGCGTTGAGCGCCTATTTCAAGAACCGGCAGCCCCCCGGCGCCACCGGAGCCGACACGCCGCCGAAAAAACCGGAGAAGCCGCCGATCACCGACACCCCGACCCCGATTGAAGGCAGGATCCTGACCCCCGAGCAGACCGGCGACGGCGCGCCTTGGGTGGAGATCGCCCGGAACGGCGGCTACTCGCTGCTCGTTCGTACGCAGTTCATCAACACCTTCGCGGCGGGAGCGCAGCAAGGCAACCCGGACTATCAGGCGGGGGTGTTCGGCACCGACAACAGTTATGACAACTCCCGGACCCGTCAGAAGATCAACGATTGGTTCATGGGTTCTGCCAGCGCGGATAAACTTCCGGCAAACGCCAACCTGCGAAGCTTTGCCGTCAAGAGCGACGCGCTCACGAAAACGGGCGTCGGCACGGCAGGTCCCGGCGGCAAGGATGACAGCTTCAGCAAGCCTACGGACAGCGTCGACCCCGCCGGGCAGGATGTCGCCTTCGCGCTGAGCTACGGCGAAGCGGCTAATTTTATCTCTAACCAATATGGCTGGGGCGGCGACAATGTCTCCGACAGTACGCAAGCGGCGCAGAGCAACTTCGCGAAGCTCTCGATCCCGGAGGGAAACCAGCTCTGGCTCCGTTCCCCCGGAACGACAAGCGACATGGTGTCAAGCCTCAGCGCCTCCGGAAAGGTATTCCAAGCGGGCGTGGACGGCACCACCGGAGGGAACGGGCTGCTCTATCCCGCACTCTGGGCGGATTCGGACATCTTTGATGCCTAACGAAGATTTTCCCGAGCGGGCGGGCATCCGCCCAACGTACCAGCAGCGGCGTTTTATAAGCACACCGCAGGTTCGGCGAAGGTAAACCGCACCTCCACAAGTCCGCCGCCGTGAACTTGTACCGACTCGATCAAGTGGAACGCGAGCCGTCGGGTCAGCCCGGTAAACCGCGAGGTCTCGATAAACGATTGCAGCTCTGCCGATTCAGGGGCTGCGCTTTTTGTTTCTTCGGTGTCCTTCGCCGACTCCAGCAGGGCTTCCAGCTCGGTTTGGCGTTTTTCGCACAGCGTTCGGATCCGCAGAAACTGTTCTTGTGAGATGAGTCCCTTCGCGTAGTCGTAGTAGACCTTGTCGAAGACCGAAAGCTCGGTCGCGAGGGCTTGTTCGGTCCGCTTCCATGTGTCGGTCCGGAGCCGGGCCGAAGACGGCCGGGGAGAAGCCGCGAGGAGACGGGGCAGGAGGGGGCCATGCCCCCGCACCTGACGGTTGACGGCCTCCAGCACGGCCGAAAAGAGGACATCCTCCCGGATGGAGTGGGGCGAGCAGAACTGCTTCCCTTTTTCCCGGTAGGTCCGGCAGCAGTAGTACACCCGCCCCTTGGACGACTTCCGGCTCATTGCCTTGCGGCACTGTCCGCACTTCAAAAGCCCCGCCAGAGGGTAGACGGAACCGTCCGAGCAAGCCCGGACATTCAAACTCAACAACTGCCGTGCTTTCTCGAAAATCTCTGCGGCGACCACCGGCTCGTGTGTCCCTTCGACGACGACCCAATCCTCTTTGGGAAGCTTGCGCGATTTATGCACCTTGTAATTGATGATTTCCTCCCGGCCCTGCACCATCCGCCCGAGGTAGACCTCGTTTGTCAATACCCGGCGCACCGAGCTTGCGCTCCAAAGCCCGTCGTTTCCCAGCGGGTTTCGCAGATTCTCCCCTCGCTCGTTTTTATACTTCGTTGGGTTGGGGATGCCGATGGCGTTCAGTTTCCGCACGATGGCGCTCATACTGCTCAGGTCTTCCGTGTACCAACGGAAAATGTCCCGGACGACGCCCGCCGCCTCGGGATCAACGACAAGGAGGTCGCTGTTGCCGGGGGCTTTGCTGTATCCATACGGCGCAAAGGCCCCGATGAACTCCCCGAGCTTCCGTTTCAAATCGAACTTACTGCGTATCTTCACCGAGGTGTCGTAGGCGAACTGCTCATTTGTGATCCCCTGAATCTTGACGCCGAGGTTCATCGCCGAGCCGGGGAGGAGGAAGCTGTCAACATACTGCAGGGTTGTGCTGATAAAGCGGATTCCGTGCAGGGGGAAGTATTCCTCCAAATAGTAAGTCTGGTCGCTGATGTTCCGAAAGCCCCGGGACAAATCGCTGACCAGCAGGCAGTTGTATTTCTTCGCGCGTAAAAACTCTATAACCTGATGGAATCCCGTACGATCCGTATCGGTCCCCGTCTTCCCGTCATCGCTGATGACGGTGTGCTCGGTAATAACCTCGCCCCGCGCCTTCATCGATTCGATGTACAGCTCCAGATACTTCCGCTGGTTCTCGATGCTCCGACTCTCCTCCTGCTTTTCCCGGTCCTCGTCGCTCAAACGGACGTAGGCGATCACCCGCCATTCCCTTTTCACCTTTTCCTCCTCCCTTCCACTCAATTTTATGGCCGCAGTCTGTCGCGGAAACCGCTGGATTTACCCCTTATGACGGCGCGCGGCATAGAGACTCGCCGTCACCTCTATACTTTACCTGCAGGGCCTTGCCGGCCCCGGCGGCGGACAGGGCGGACGCTGCTGAGCCGGGGGATCCGGGAGGTCCGCCGACTTGTAACGCAGGAGCTTATCGAGCTTCCTTGTCAGAACAAGCTGCATGTCGGTGATCTGCTCCAGCACAACCGCAACACTCTTGTTGACCTCCAGCACCGTCGTCATATCGGCGTGCTCCAGAGCCGCTTGGATCTTCTCCCCCTCGGCATTGATGATGTGGCTTAGGGCGGTCTCCTCCAGCGCGATGGAAATCAAAACGGCATTCACGGCTTCTTCGCGGGTGACAATCGACCCCGGGTCGGGGAACGCGGGCATTGACATATTACCTCACCTCCTTCGCGCGCGGAATTTCCTCGAACGGCGCGGCTGGGGCTAAAACGAAACACAACCGGGAGGCGACTGAAAAATGGAAAAGCCAGACACATTTCAAACACAGGACGGCGTGACGGTAACCGTCACCCACGCGGGGGAGAAGGACCTGACCTCAGTTCTCACCGAATATTTTTCGGTTTTTGCCGATAATCCCGTCCAATTCCCCGAGAAAGGTCACAAATTGTAACAATAAGCCGCCGAAACTTTTTAAAGTGGCAAAGGTCTTCATAATGCTCACAAAAAACTCCTCAGGACCAACCGGTTCCCGCCCGGCTGTATGGAAAGACCAAATAAGCCCACACTTTTACAAGATAACCCTTGACCCGGCAGTCACTGCATACCTTATACTGTTATTACTGAAGATAGGGGTGTGCAGGATGGATCAGACTGGTTTTCGGGATATTCTCCGGAAAGGGCTACCCTATTGGGACTGCTTGTCGGCACAGGATCAGAATAAGGCTGTAAGCAGCGCCAAGCTGAACATATATAAGCCAAAGACAATTATCCCCAGCGGCACAGATGACTTGAGTCCCGGTATACAGGTCCTCCGGCAGGGGATGGCGCGTGTGTTTATCAGTTCCCCGGACGGCAAACAGCTGACCTTGAAACGGATTTTACCCGGGGATGTTTACACGTTTGGGATCAGTGGGTTGCTGGATCCTCCGGGTCCGCTGAGCATAGAGACCGAGAGCGCTTGTGAGTTCCTTGTGATCCCGCGCTCGGTATGCCGGGAATTGTGCGGTAGCCCTGCGGTGAAAGACGTCTTGATCCGCGAGATGCAGCATCGGTTTTCGCAGGTTCTGCGGATTATGGAGTCGGTCGCGTTCAGCGGCATGGGAGCGAGACTCGCGAACGAATTGATCGAGCAGAGCCACTTCGCGTCTTCTTCGATGTTCGCGATCACCCATGAACGGATCGCGGCGGATCTTGGCACCGCGCGAGAGGTCGTCACAAGGCTCTTAAACCAATTCCAGCAGGATGGGGTCGTCGCCCTGCTGCGGGGCCGGATCGAGATCCTCAAGATGAAAGAACTCATCCAAATACGCGGCGAATACCTCGGTGAGGTCAGCCGGACAATTTACCCGGATCTGTATTAAGTAAACGCACAAGCGAATCCCCTTATCTTTTGGGCGGCTAAGACGGGGCGCTCTTGTTTTGCTGTGATAAAATCACTGGATATATCCCGTGGGCAGAGGTATAATATCCCCGTAAACTGAGCTTTGGAGGGGTCATTATGCTGTTTTCCAGCATCTCGTTCGC
>JAISVO010000029.1 GCA_031271525.1 Oscillospiraceae bacterium | reverse complement strand
GAAATTCGAGCTGGTTTTTGTATATAGGGAACAAATTGTGTTCAAGGCTTGACAAAAAAACACGATACGTGTTATTGTTCGGGTAGAGGTGATTGGGGTGAGCGCCTTTACAACAAGGTTTAAAGATCTAGCCGGTCACGCAACGGTGCAACCGACCCTCAGCGTTTATGCCCATGTCACGCAAAACAGGCCGGAGCAGACCTATCGGTCGTTTAGTTCTTTAGAATACAGGAAATACCATAAGCAGAGATCAGAAAGGGTGGAGTTCACATGACGGCAAAGGAATCGTACAAACTTTGGCTGTACAGCCCCGCGCTGAGCGAGGACGAGCGGGAGGAACTGCTCGCTATCGCAAATGACCCCAAGGAGATCGAGGAGCGTTTCTTCGCGCCGTTGGAATTTGGCACGGCGGGGCTGCGCGGCGTAATGCAGACGGGTTTATACCGGATGAACCGGCATATTGTCCGGCGCACGACCCAAGCGCTGGCGGAGCTGGTGGTCGCCGAGGGCATCGCGGACAAGGGCGTCGCGGTCTGCTACGACACCCGGAACAATTCGGAGTTTTTCGCGCTGGAGGCGGCGCTCGTGTTGGCTGCGAACGGCGTAGCCGTGCGGCTGTTTTCCGCCCCCCGGCCAACACCCGAGCTGTCGTTTGCGATCCGGCGCTACGGCTGCGCGGCGGGGATCAACATCACGGCGAGCCACAACCCGAAGCAGTACAACGGCTACAAGGTCTATTGGAGCGACGGGGCGCAGCTCCCCCCGCGCCACGCCGACATTGTCGCCCGGGAGCGGGACAGGGTGTCCGTCTTCGAGGGTGTGAAGCATATCAGCCGGGAGGAAGCCGGAAACCTAATCACGATGATGGGCGAGGAGACCGACGCCGCGTATTTGGACGAGGTGTTTACCCAGTCGCTCGCGGGGGAGGAAACCCGCCGCGCGGCGCGCGGCATGAAGCTGGTCTATACCCCCTTCCACGGCTGCGGGCGGGAGCTGGTGCCCCGTATCCTGCGCCGCGCCGGGTTTGAAAATGTCCTGCCGGTCGCCGAGCAGATGACCCCGGACGGAAACTTCCCGACGGTGGCGTCCCCCAACCCCGAGAACAAAGAGGGGTTTGCCCTTGCCGTCGCACTGGCTGAGAAGGAGGGCGCCGACCTAATCATCGGCACCGACCCGGATGCCGACCGCGTGGGGATCGTCATCCGCGCAAACGGCGGGTATGTCACCCTATCCGGCAACCAGACGGGGGTGCTGCTGCTGGACTACATCCTGAAGGCGCGTCGGGAAAACGGTACCATGCCCGTGAAGCCGGCGTTCATCAAGACGATTGTCACCACCCCTATGGCGGCGGCGGTCGCCGAAAAAGCCGGGGTACCGTCTTTTGACACCTTCACCGGCTTCAAGTTCCTTGCCGAGAAGATCGGCGAGCTGGAAAAGGAGGGAGTGCAGTTCCTCCTTGCCTATGAGGAGTCGTACGGCTACCTCGCGGGCGACCAAGCGCGGGACAAGGATGCTGTCGTCGCGACGATGCTGATTGCCGAGATGGCGGCATACTACAAAACCAAGGGGATGACCCTGCACGACGCGATGGAAGCGCTGTACGCCGACCACGGGCGGTATGCCGAGGAGACGGTTTCGGTCGTCATGCCGGGTGTGGACGGAATCGAGAATATGAAGGCGCTGATGAAACGGCTCCGTGAGGAGCCGTACGGCGAGATCGCCGGGGTCAAAACCGTCGCCCTGCGGGACTACCTGCCGGGTATTCGCCGTAGTTTCGCGGACGGGTCGACCGAAGCAATCCGGCCTTCGGGATCGGATGTGCTGTGCTATGAACTGAGCGACGGTACGCTGTACCTCGTCCGCCCGTCCGGTACCGAGCCGAAGCTGAAGGTGTACATCATGGTTCGCGGAGCGAACGAAGCGCAGTGCGCCGCGAAGATCGCCGCGAATAAGGAGTTCACGGAGCGGGAGATGGGGTAGAAGGCACACCGCAGCCGTCAGACGTGCGACGGAGCGTTTCGCGGCTGCGGTTAAACAGTATGCCGGGCATATTGTAAGGGTTTTTCCATTATTAACTACTATTATACCACAAAAGCATTGAAAAGACTGGCGTCTTCAATGCTTTTGCTGAGCTGTGCCCGTCGCTATAAATGACGTTTTCGTCTTCGGTTTGAGACGCTCCCGGTTAGGGGAGCGTCTTTCCTTACTGCTCTGTTTTCTCGTAAGCTACCAAGACTACGTCAAGCCCTTTGGACTGCATCTCCTGCTCGTACGTTTGAAGCAGCCGGAGTGCCTCGGCGTCCAGTTCGGCGATTTTCGCCATACGTCTACTCCCCCTCTCTTCAGTGTTATGGTTAGTATATCACAGTCTAAAGGAGATATCCAGTCGAAGTTGGGACACGTTTTTTTAGATCGCCTGCGCCGACGTCACCGGCTCCTCCGGCACACCCGCGACCGAAGGTTCGGGCATCGGCGACGGGTATGGCGACACATCCGGCGTACCTTCCGCTCCCGGGTCGGGGAGCGCGTCGGAGCTAGGCGAAATATCGGGGGACACGCCGGGGTCGGCTGCTTCCGCGACCGACGGTTCAACCGCCGGCGAGGGCATTGGCGCAGGCGATATGTCAGTCTCGGGCGGCGGCGGGGGCTGCTCCGCTTCCTGCGCGGCGATTTCCGCGAGCAGCGCGTTCAGCGCCTCCCGAAGCGCCTCGCTTCCGGTATGTTCAATCCCCAGCTCTAAGTAATACAGCGCGCTCTCCACATCATTGTCGTAGACGCAAGACTCCGCTAATCTCCGGTACGCCTCCGTGTTCCGGCGGTCCAGCCCGATCGCCATCCGGTAATAGTCAATGGCGCTCGTGTAATCCCGGTCTGCGGCGGCAAGCCGCCCGGCCCGCATAAAAACAGTCTCTCGGTTGGGCTTGAATTGGCCGTTTAGGACGGTGAGGGACAAGACGGTGAGGAGCACGATTAGGATCCCCCCGCCTATCAGGATTCTCCCTAAGATTTTCTTCATCCGGCAACCCTCCTCTCTCCCTCAGCCGGGCCGGTCAGCGCTTGGCTTACCATATACACGGCGCTGCCGGTGAGGAAGAGGATGATCAGCGAGGGGATCTGCAACCCGAAATACGGAATATACGCGCCGAACAGGAAAGCGTGGTAGCCCGCGTAGGAGGAGAGGACGCAGAAGGGGGCGAAGTACCATTTTTCCGGGATTAAAACCGCGACGAAGAGACAGAAGATGTCCGCCAAATAGAAATACCGGTCGTGCATACTGGGTAAAAACCACGGGATGCCCAGCACCATCGCAAGGGTGATCAGCAATAGAGTCCTGTCGCTGAGGCGGTCCCGGCGGAGCCACGCGAACAGAACCAGCATCCCAAGGAAGAGGAACGCCATCACAAGTCCCGCGCCGAACAAGATGTCGTGCGGCTCACTCGCGTTGAGCAGGGCGTACGCCGAGGGGGAGTTCAGGTTTAAGCGGTTCGCGTACTGGGACGACTGACGGGCATAGATACGGACAATATCGGCGAACGGACGTCCCAGCGCCCACGCGGGGAGGTACATCCCGACAAACACCGCAAGGAAGACGGGTATCTGCCGGAGTTTTACCCGCTTGCCGATCCAGAGTACAAGGTAGATCGGGAGAAAGAAGACCGTCTGGAGCTTAAACGAGAAAGCGACAGCGGCCGCCGCGACCGACAAGCCGGGTTTGTCCTCCAGCGCGAAGGTGAAGGCCGAGAGGCAAAAGAAGACATAGATCGAGTCGCACTGCCCCCAGAACGAGCTGTTGAGCCAGACGGTCGGCGCGAGGAAGACTGCGGCGCCCAGCGCCATTTTACGCAGCGAGCCAAGGCGGAACCGGGAAGACAAACGGAGCGCCATCAACACCAGCCCGCAGTCGAAGAGGACGCTGACCAGCTTGTAGAGGTAGAGGTCGTTCATCGGCACCCGGGCGATCAGCCCGATGATATAGAGGTAGGGCATGTTGTAGTCCGACCACGTCTCGACAATCGCCTTCCAGCCAAGCTCCCGGAAGTCCCGCGCCCACGGCTGCAGGCAGGAGAGGTAGTCGGTGTTGTTGCTTTGGGTCAGGCTGACCGTACGCAGCACCATCCCGGCGGCTACGGCGCCGGCGAAAAAGATCAGTACGGCGGGCGGACGAACCTCCCCGCAGAATGAGAAGATCAGTAACCCGCCGAGAAGCCCGAAGGCGGCCGCCATGACAGCGGCTTCCCCCCGCTCGGGGACGGGCGACACGGCGAACAGGATGATACACAGCCCGACCGCCACCGCGGCTGCATAAAGGGTCCGCTCGACGAACCCGGGGCTTTTATCGCTTATTCCTCGTTCTCCCAATTGTGCCATACGTTTTGCACATCCTCATTGTCTTCCAGCGCATCCAGCAAACGGCGCATTTTCTTAATGTCTTCCTCTTCGGTCAGGGTGACCCAGTTTTGCGGAACCTTCTCCACCTCGGCCGACAGGAGGGAGCGCCCTTCCAGCGCGTCCCGGACGGCGGAAAAAGCGTCCGGCTCGGTCTCGATCTCAATGACACCGTCCGCGGAGGTGACATCCGAAGCGCCGGCATCCAGCGCGGCCATCATCAGGGCATCCTCGTCAAGACCGTCGTCCTCGATAACCAGTATACCCTTTTGATCGAAAAACCATGACACGCATCCGGCGGCGCCCAGATTTCCTCCGAACTTATCAAAGTAATGGCGCACCTCCCCGGCGGTGCGGTTGCGGTTATCGGTCATCGCCTCGACGATGACCGCCGTGCCGCCCGGCCCATACCCTTCGTACTGCACCGATTCGTAGTTCTCCGCGCCTCCGGAACCCGCCGCCCGCTCGATGACCCGCTTGATGTTGTCGCTCGGAACGTTGCTCTGGCGGGCTTTTGTGATGCAGTCTTTCAGGCGGGAGTTGGCGTTCGGGTCGGTTCCCCCCTCCCGCACGGCGACGATGATTTCCCGGGAGAGCTTGGTGAAGATCTTCGCCCGCTGGGCGTCGGTCTTCTCCTTTTTATGCGCGATATTCTTCCATTTGGAATGTCCTGACATAGTGTGTCACCTCAGATATGTTTGTTCCGGCAAGAGATTCAAAGCGACTTGGATCATCCGGTCCCAGTAGCCCCACTCGTGGGCGTCGCCCTCGTCGCTCCGCCATGTTATATCGTAGCCCAGCTCCCCGGCGCGGGTCCGGAAGGCGTCGTTTGACTCGTACAGCGCGTCGTCGGTGCCGCAGCAAACAAACAGTTTGGGCTTGGGCGACGCCGTTTCCAGCAGGGAGAAGACATCGTCCTCCGGCTTGATTGTCTCGCCGAAGATAGATTGCATCTCTTTGAGGAAGTCGCCGGTGATGTGCCCGTTGTTGATCCGCGCCGCAATATTCGCGGCGCCCGACAGCGAGGCCGCGAACGAGAATCTCTGCGGGAGCCGCAGCGCCAGCTTCAGCGCGCCGTAGCCGCCCATCGAAAGTCCGGCGGCGTAGGTGTCCTCCCGCCGCTCCGACAGGGGAAGGTACTGCTTGAGGACAGATGGCAGTTCCTCGCTGATATAGGTAAAATAGTTTGTTCCGTAGGCCGTGTCGGTGTAGAAACCCCGGTCGGTTGTCGGCAGGACGACGGCGAGGTTCCGCTTCTCGGCGTACCGCTCGATGCTCGTCTGCCGGAGCCAGCCGTCCTGATCGTCGCTCAGCCCGTGGAGGAGGTACAGGACCGGGAAGGGCGGCTTGGTCTCAAAGGCCTTCCAGCCCCGTCCCTTTCCGGTGGTCGCCTGCGGCAGCAGGACATTGACGTAGACCGCCCGCCCGAGCGCCTCTGAGAAAAAGTTGAGTTTTAATAAGGACACAACCGCTCACCTCACATATTCAAAGGTCAGTCCGTAGATCTCCACCGTGTCGCCCTCTGCGATACCGAGCTCCTCCAGCTTGCCGTAGACGCCACCGTCGGTCAGCCGCCGCTCGAAGTAGGCGAGCGACTCCATATCGTCGAAGTTAATATCCCGCATCAGACGCTTCAGCCACTCGCCGGTCACCGCCCAGACGCCGTCCTCCTGCGTTATTTCGGTTTTCGCCGGCAGTTCTTTTGCCGCGGCTTCGTCCGGCTTCGGGTCGGGGCTGAAAACCTTAATCGGCGGCAGTTCCGCAAGTTTCCTCGCGCACAGGGTAACCAGCTCCCGGACACCCTGCCCGGTGGCGGCGGAGATCACCACCAACTCCCGGGGGGCGGCGCGCTCCCGCAGACGGTCCAGCACGGATCTGTCGGCGATTGCGTCCAGCTTGTTCGCGACGACGATCTGTTCCCGCTCGGCAAGCTCCGGGCTATGGGCGAGCAGCTCCTTGTCGATGGCGTCGATATCGGCCGGGGGATCCCGCCCTTCGGTTCCGGCGGCGTCCACGACATGGAGAAGGAGGCGGCACCGTTCGATATGGCGGAGGAAAGCGTGACCAAGCCCCGCACCGCCGGCGGCCCCCTCGATCAGCCCCGGAATATCGGCGCAGAGAAAGCTTGTGTCGGCGTCCGCCGTGACGACGCCCAAATGGGGGTTCAGGGTGGTAAACGGGTAATCGGCGATCTTGGGGCGCGCCGCCGAGATCGACGACAAGAGGGTGCTCTTCCCGGCGTTGGGAAACCCCACCAAACCGATGTCCGCCAGCAGCTTCACCTCAAGGCGGATCCGCAGGGCTTCCCCCTCGACCCCGGCTTTCGCAAAGCGCGGCGCTTGCCGGGAGGCATTGGCGAATTTCTTGTTCCCCCAGCCGCCCCGGCCGCCTTTGCACAGTAACTGCGGTTCGCCGCCTGACAGGTCGGCGAGCAGTGCGCCGGACTCGTCGTCGTAGACAAGGGTACCGACCGGGACGCGGAGGGTCAGGTCTTCGCCGCTCGTCCCGGCGCGCTGGACGGGTCCTCCCCGTTCGCCATCCGGCGCGGCGTATTTGGTCTTATAGCGGTAGTCGGAGAGGTTGCTCAGCTTTTCGTCCGCACGGAGGAGGACATGTCCGCCCCGGCCCCCGTCGCCGCCGTCCGGTCCGCCCGCCGGAACATATTTCTCCCGCCGGAAGGAGACCGAGCCGTCGCCGCCCCGGCCTGCCCGGACCGAGATCACGGCGGTATCAATGAACATTGTTCCGTACTCCCGTATCATAGGATAGGGACAGTATACCACAAGGAGGGGAAGCGGTCAAGAATTAGGAACCACTCCGCACATCAGGTTGAATTTTTGCGGTTTTCTTACGCCGGCCGCCCCCGTTAACCAACCGTCACCCGAAACCTGCGGAAAGCCGCTTCGCCCTTCTCGCAGAACATCCCGAACAGCGTCCCGGTGAACGTCATCGACGCCGTTCCCTCGGTGCAAAGCCCGGCGGACGCTCCCCGCGCCAGCTCAATGAATTTGCCGCCGTCAACATACCCCAGCCGGTAGGCGTCCGTCCCCGCCTCGATCCGCAGGGTCGCCGGACCGTCCGGCAGCGATACCGGGGCGCTCACCGCCTCGATGCCGTGCACCCTCAGAACGGTCCGCACGGAGGTCCGACCGCCGTCCCGCTCAGCCAAAACAGCGAAGAAATAGCCGGGACCGTAGTAGGCCGCAATCCCGCCGATTCCTCCGTCCCCGACGGACACCGCAGCCTCGGCGGCCGAGAAAAACTCCTTCTGCCGAACCCCCAAGAAGACCGGCGGCTCCCCGTCCAAAGACGACAGCGCCGCCCCGTTCCCCCGCAGCGTCAGCGTCTTCCCATCCCGGCGGTACCGATCCCCGTCCGGGTTACGGATAAACAGATACTCGGGGTTCGGTGCGGAAAAGTCGTCGTAAAAGCTCTCATTCCGCGCTTCCGGCGTCTCCGGCAAGGGACCCGACATTCGTATATCCAGCGGTTTCCCGTCGTTGACAACGGGCCAGCCGTCCTCCCAGATCACCGGAGCGAGGCAGGTCTCCCGCCCCAGATTGTGCAGCATGACGCCAGACAGCGGACGGACGGCGAGCGCCGCCATCCACCAATTGCCGTACCGGTCGCTAAACAGGTCGGCGTGCCCGGCGCATTGCAGCGGGCAGCTTTGCGCGTCCGCGCCCCGGTGAGTGAGGATCGGGTTGCGGGGGCAGGGCTGATACGGCCCCGCCGCCGAACCGCTTCGGAAGACGGTGACCATGTGCCCAAACTCGGTCCCCCCTTCGGCCAATAACAAATAGTAATATTTCCCATTTTTATACAGGTGCGGCGCTTCGGCAAACCGCCCGCCGCTCCCGAGCGTCAGACAGACCGACTCGCTGACCCGCGTCAGCGTCACGGGGTCCAGCTCGCAGCAATAAATCCCCGTCCTGCCGTCCGACGAACCGGTTGAGGTGAAATACACCGATCCGTTATCGTCGAAGAAGAGGGATGGGTCGATACCGCCCTGATCGACCCAGACGGGGTCCGACCACTCCCCGAGCGGGTCTGCCGCCGTCACGATAAAATTTCCCCTGTGGCTCACATTGGTTGTCGTCATGTAAAAGGTCCCGTTGTGAAACCGGATGGTGGGCGCGTAGACGCCGCCGGAGGGGCGGGCGCCCATCAGCTCCAGCTGGCTCCTGCGGGTCAGGCAGTGCCCCGCTAACTCCCAGTTCGCGAGGTTTTTGCTGCGATAGACGGGTACGCCGGGGAAGAATTCAAAGGTGGAAGTCACCAAGTAGAACTCGTCGCCGGCGCGGCAGACGCTCGGGTCGGGGTTAAACCCCTTGATCACCGGATTTTCATATGTATGCATACCCGCATCCCTTCTTTCTTTTTATAGTAATTTCTGAAAGTCTATGGTATACTCTTTCAAGGGGGTGGCTACTATGGACAGTTATACCCGTCCGATCATCAAGGGGGAACCGTTCCGGACGACCCTTCCGGACGGGACGGCGCTTGTCTGCGAGGGCGGCGGCACCCGGGGGTTTTACAGCTCGGGCGTTTTCGAGGCGTTTATGGACGCCGGGTGGATGTTCCCCTATATCATCGGGGTGTCGGCGGGCGCCGCGAACGCCCTCTCCTATATATCGGGGCAGAGGCTCCGCAGCCGTGACATTGTGGAGCACTATGTCGGCGATCCACGGTACCTCGGGTACCGCAACATGCTGAAAGGCTCCTTCTTCGGAATGGATTTCATTTTTGAGGAGGTCCCGCAAAAGCACGTCTTTTTTGACTGGGAGAGCTTTGACGAAACCGACGTCGCCTTCCTCACCGGGGTGACCGATTGCCGCTCCGGGCAGGCGTTTTGGTTCCCAAAGGGACGGATCGACCGGAAATTCACCCTCACCCGCGCCTCCTGCTCGGTCCCCTTTGTCACGCCGCCGGTGAAGTTCGAGGGTTACCGGTTCGCGGACGGCGGGGTGGCGTCCCCCATCCCGATCGATAAGTCGATCGAGGACGGCAACGCCTTCCATGTCGTCGTGCTGACACAGAACCCCGGCTACCGGAAAAAACCGGCGCGCTTCGCCCCGAGGTTAGCGGGGAAGGACTGCCTAGGCCTGCGCCGCGCGCTGGAGGAGCGCCACTTGGTGTA
>JAISVO010000024.1 GCA_031271525.1 Oscillospiraceae bacterium | reverse complement strand
ACCTTAGAGGAGGCCGTCCGGGCCGTGAAGGCGGTGAGAGGATGTTGAAGGACATCACCCTCGGGCAGTTTTTCCCGGGGAATACCATTGTCCACCGCCTCGACCCCCGCGTCAAGATGGCGCTGCTGATCGTTTTTATCACGGCGCTGCTGACGGCGAACCACCCGCTGACCTACGGCTTGGTGCTCCTCTACCTCGCTTTGTCGGTGGTTGTCTCGAACATCAAACTCGGCGCGCTGGTCCGGGGGCTGCGCCCGATGCTGTTCATCATCCTCTTTACGGCTGTTCTGAATATCTTCTATACGCCCGGAGAGGCGCTGGTTACCTTTTGGATCTTCAAAATCTCCGCCGAGGGGATCGAACGGGCGGTCTTTATGATCCTGCGGCTGATGATGCTGGTGTCCGCCACCTTCCTCTTAACCTACACCACAAGCCCCTTGGCGCTCTCCGACGCGCTGGCGAGGCTTTTGAGCCCGCTGGCGAAGATCAAGGTGCCGGTGCATGAGTTCGCGATGATGATGACGATCGCGATGCGGTTTATCCCGACCATCATCGAAGAGACGGACAAGATCATGAACGCGCAGAAGGCGCGGGGCGCGGACTTTGAGACGGGGAACCTCTTCCGCCGCGCAAAGGCGCTGATACCGCTGCTGGTGCCCCTCTTCATCAGCGCGTTCCGCCGCGCCGACGAGCTGGCGGTCGCGATGGAGTGCCGCTGCTACACCGGCGGCGAGGGACGGACCCGGATGAACCAACTAAGCCTGACGGCGCGTGACGTCTGGACGCTGGCGCTGAGTACGGCCTTCCTGACCGGGATCACCGTTTGGGGGCGCTTCGGGTGGCTTCTGCCGTGAACACCGCGTTAACGCTCCGCTTTGACGGAAGCGCCTACCACGGCTGGCAGATCCAAAAGAACGCCGTGAGCGTCTGCGGGACGGTGAAAACCGCGCTGGAGCGGATCCTTAGACGCGACGTCACCCTGCACGGATGCGGACGGACCGACGCGGGGGTCCACGCCGAACTCTATACCGCGAATTTCCGGGGCGGGTGCGGCGTCCCGCCGGATAAACTCCCCCTCGCGCTCAACGCCCTGCTGCCCCGAGACATCGCCGTACTGTCCGCAGCCGCCGTCCCCGACAGCTTCCACGCCCTGAACTCGTGCAGGGAGAAGGAGTACACCTACCGGATCTATACGGGGGCGGTGCGGGATCCTTTTTTAGAAAGGCGGGCCTACCACCGCCCCCGTCCGCTGGACTTAGGGAGGATGCGGGACGCCGCCCGGGAGTTTGCCGGCAAGCATGACTTTTCCTGCGTGCGGACGCTCGGGACGCCGGTGAAGAGCACGGTGCGGACCATGCTCAGCTTTGAGGTCGCCGAACGGGACGGGATGATCGAGCTTATTATGAGAGCCGACGGGTTCCTGTATAATATGGCGCGGGCGCTGGCCGGGACGCTGGTTTGGGTCAGCGAGGGAAAGGTGACCGATATTCCCGCGCTGATCGCCTCGGGGAACCGGAGCGGCGCCGGCCCCGTCCTCCCCCCGCACGGGCTGTATATGACGGGAGTAACGTACTAGGAAGGGGACGGAATGCGAAAGCTGATCACCTATCTGCTGATGGCGGCCGCCGTGATGACCGTCGTCATCCTCTTTGTCGTCTACCGGGACGAGATCACCGAAGGCGGGTTTATCTCCCGGCTCTTCGGCGGCGGAAGCGAGAGCGAGGAGGAGGGGCGGATCACCTTCGACGAGGGGAACATCTTCGCCCTCTGCGGCAGCCGGCTGGTCGCCCTCTCCAAGGACCGGCTGGTGCTGTACGACCGGAACGGGACCGAGAGGGATTCCCGTTCGGTGGCGTTTGACAGCCCCGCGCTGACCGTCGCGGGGGACAAGGTGCTCGCCTACGACCGGGACGGGCAGAGCGTCTACGCGGCGGACGCGGACGGGATCGGGAACGAAGAGAAGATCCCCGTACTGAACGCCGCCGGCAACGAACGGGGCGAATATGTGCTGGTGACCGACGAAATCGGTTACCGCAGCGTCGCCCGGCTGTACGACAGCAAAAACCGCCCGCGTTTCCAATGGAAATCGGGGGAGCGGATGATCTGGGCGGCGTCGCTGTCGCCGTCGGGACGGCGGATGGCCGTCGCCGCGCCGACGGGAGAAAGCGGGCAGACCGTCGGGCTCCGCCTCACCTTTCTGGATACCTCAAGCGAGGAAATTCTGGGCGAGGCGGAAATTCCGGACGAGCTGCCCCTCGCGCTGGCGTCGCCCGACAACAACCATGTCTGCGTAATCACCGAATCGGGCGTCAGCTTCTATACCGACGACGGGCTGGCGCTGGGCCGGACCGGCTACGGCGGGCAGACCCTCCTCGGCACCCCGATCGCGACCTCCGAGGCGGTTTTTTTAACCCTCGGAAGGAACACCGGCGGACAGTATTCCCAGCTGATCTGCCTGAGCTATACCGGGGCCGAGCTGGGGCGGGTGTCCTTCACCGAGGGGCCGACCGCGATTGCCGCGGAGGGAAGGGTTTGCGCCGTTCTGGAAGCCGGGGTTTTAACCCGTTTTACCTTGGACGGGGGGGCGCTCGCCGCCGAAGAATTAGGCCCGTGCGCCGCGCGGGGGTTACTGGTTTCTTCCGACGGACGAATCCTGCTCTTGTATTCCGGCTATGCTGAATGGTATAATGGGTGAGACGTTTAATGAGGTGATTGGATGACAGGCTTTATGATTGACTTGCTGCTGGCGGGGATACTGGCGTTCTGCATCTGGCAGGGGTTCCGGAAGGGGCTGATCCTGACGGTCGCCGGAGTGCTGATCATCTTCATCGCGGCGTTCCTCGCCGGGAAGATCGCCGACGCGTACGCCGAACCGGTGAGCACACAGCTCTACCCCATCATGAGCTGGCTGGCCGACGACGCCATCGACGAGGCGATGGAGGGCAAGGGCAGGGTCAATGAGATCGAGAAATCGGACATTTCCACCATCACCGAGGTCGCCAAGGGAACCTTTGAGAATCTCGGCGTCTCCGAGCTCGAAATCGACAAGATGATCGACCGGGTGCTGAGGAACCTCGCGATTGAAGGGAGCCAGCTCCAAGAGACGATCGGGAAGACAGCCCTCTACATGGTCGCGTACGCCCTCCTCTGCCTGTTTGGGTTTATTGTCTGCATGGTGGCGCTGACCCTCCTGATCCACTTCATCGCGGCGATCTTCAAGCTGCCGATCCTGAACCTGATTGATAAAATCGGCGGGAGCGCCGCCGGCGCTTTATACGGCGTCTTGATCCTCTGCGCCATCGGGTGGGCCGTCCGGTACCTCGGCATCCTCGCGGCTCCCGAGCTGGTGGAGCAGACAACAATTCTCAAGCTCTTTGTCAACCATAATGTGTTGGCCGGACTGCTTTCGTTTAGGGAGAGAGTATGAACGTTCCAAACACGCTGTCCTTGCTGCGCCTCTGCGCCGTCCCGCTGGTCCCGCTCATCTATTTCTCCGGCCTGACCGGCGCGAACCGGATCGCCGCCCTGATCTATCTGGCGGCGAGCGCCACCGACATCCTTGACGGCTACATTGCACGGAAATACAACCTGATCACCCGCCTCGGACGGATCCTCGACCCGCTGGCGGATAAGCTGATGGCGTTCTGCGTTCTGGTCTGCCTGATCGTCGCGGGGCACGCCCCCCTCTGGGCGGGGATCGCAGTCTTCTTCAAGGAAGCCTGTATGGGGCTGGGCGCCCTTGTGGTCTATAAGAAAATCAGCGACGTGCCGCCGTCCAATATCTTGGGGAAACTGTCCACCACCGTCTTCTTCTCGGTCTGTTTCCTCGTGATGGTGTTTCAGGACATCGAGTACCGCTACGCCGGGACTGTGAACACCGCGGCGTTCGCGCTGGCGCTGGCGCTGAATATCGCGGCCCTCTGCATCTATGTCGGGTACTTGTTCAAAGGGCGGAATACCAAGTCGGAAAATAGGGAGTAAAAAACGTATGCAGCCGATGCTTTGTAGCCGATGCAAAAAGAATATGGCGATGGTCTTCGTCACAAAAATTGAGAACGGCGTCACCTCCAACGAGGGGCTGTGCCTGAAGTGCGCCCGCGAGATGGGGATCCAGCCGATGAACGACATCATGAAGCGGCTCGGGATCACCGAGGAGGACGTTGATACGATGGCCGGCGAGATGCTGGAGGTGATCAACTCCCCCGAGGACCTGAAGGGGCTTTTGGAGATCGAGGGGGACGACACCCTTGACGACGAAGGGAAAACCGCGACCTTCCCCTTCCTCAACCGCTTCTTCGGAACGCCGCAGGAAGCGCTCCCCCAAGGAGAGCCGCAGCAGGGCCAGCGCCAGCAGCGGGAGGGGCGGGACGCGCCGCCAAAACGCAAATTTTTGGAAAACTACTGTATCTGTCTCACCCAGCGGGCAAAGGAGGGCAAGCTCGACCGGGTCGTCGGGCGGAGCGTCGAAATCGCCCGGGTGATTCAAATCCTCAACCGCCGCCAGAAGAACAACCCCTGCCTGATCGGCGAACCGGGGGTCGGCAAGACCGCGATCGCAGAGGGGCTGGCGCAGAGCATATCGGACGGGAACGTCCCCTCCAAGCTCCGCGGCAAGGAGGTCTACCTGCTCGACCTGACAGCCCTCGTGGCGGGCACACAGTTCCGGGGACAGTTCGAGAGCCGGATGAAGGGCCTGATCGAGGAGATCCGGAAGCTCGGCAACATCATTCTGGTCATCGACGAAGTCCACAACCTCGTCGGCGCGGGGGACGCCGAAGGCTCGATGAACGCCGCGAATATCCTAAAGCCCGCCCTGTCCCGGGGGGAGATTCAGGTGATCGGCGCGACCACCTTCAACGAGTACCGGAAGCACATTGAGCGGGACGCCGCGCTGGAGCGCCGCTTCCAACCGGTGACCGTCGCCGAGCCGTCGATCGCCGAGTCGGTGGAGATTCTCCGGGGAATCGCCCCCTACTATGAGGAGTTCCACGGGGTCCGTATCCCAGCCGAAACCGCTCGGCAGGCGGTCCTCCTCTCCGAACGGTATATCACCGACCGGTTCCTGCCGGATAAAGCGATCGACCTCATCGACGAGGCTTGCAGCGACCTCAACCTGAAAACCCCGGCAATCCACGAAAACGACGCCGCGAAAAGAGAGCTCGCCGAAATCAAGACCGAGCGGGACACGCTGTTGAGCGACCGCTCCCCCGAGGCGTACGAACGCCTCGCAAACCTCCGGAGCCGGGAGATCCGCTTAAGCGAAACGCTGGATACAACCGTGCCGGTGCCCGAGCTGAGCGTGGAGAACCTCGCGACCGTCATCGAGCAATGGACCAAGATTCCGGCGTCCCGGATCCGGGAGCAGGAGTTTTCCCGGCTCGCCGGTCTGGAGGAGCGGCTGAAAACCAAGATTATCGGCCAAGACGAAGCCGTGGCGGCGGTCGCCGCCGCGATACGGCGGGGACGGGCGGGGGTGTCCGCGAAGCGGAAGCCGGTGTCGTTTATCTTTACCGGGCCGACAGGCGTGGGGAAAACCGGTCTGGTAAAGTACCTCGCGGAAGACCTGTTCGACGCGCCCGAAGCGTTGATTCGGTTAGATATGTCCGAGTTTATGGAGAAGCACGCGGTAAGCCGGATCATCGGGGCACCGCCGGGATATGTCGGTTACGACGAGGCGGGGCAGCTAACCGAAAAAGTCCGCCGGAAGCCGTATTGCGTCATCCTGTTTGACGAGATCGAGAAGGCGCACCCGGACGTTTTGAATATTATGCTCCAGATTCTGGACGACGGGCACATCACCGACGCGCACGGGCGGCTGGTCAATTTTGAGAACACCGTCGTGATCATGACCTCCAACGCGGGCAGCGACAAGAACAACGCCCCGATCGGCTACTCCCGTACGGCGGAGGAACAGAGCCGCGACAAGGCGATGAAGGCGCTGAGCGATTTCCTCCGCCCCGAGTTCATCAACCGGGTGGACGAGGTGGTGGCGTTCCGCCCGCTGGACCAGTCGAGCTTTGCGACAATCGCCGGGCTGATGCTCAAGGAGCTTGCCGACAGCTTAATCGAGCGAAACCTGCATTTTACGTGGGACGATGAGGCGGCGGCCCTCCTCGCGCAGAAATCCTACTCTCAGAAATACGGCGCGCGGAACCTCCGCCGCCTGATCCAGAAAGAAGTCGAGGACGCCATCGCGAACCTTGTGATCGACGGGTACAAAGCCCCGGTCACCCACATGAAGGCGGTCGTCCGGGACGGCGCTCTGAAAGTGATCGGTTTATAGGTTTTGATTGACAGGTTAACGGATTGGTTCGGCAAAAACCGGCGGGAGCTGCCCTTCCGGGGTCTCGGGGACCCCTACGCGATTCTGGTCAGCGAGACGATGGCGCAGCAGACCCGGATGTCGGCGCTGGTCCCCTACTACAACCGCTTCATCGAGCGTTTCCCCGATGTGGGCGCCCTCGCCGAAGCTTCGGAAACGGATGTCCTCGCCCTCTGGGCGGGGCTGGGTTACTATTCCCGGGCGAGGGCGCTCCACAGGACCGCGAAGGCGGTCGCGGAAGCCTACGGCGGGTCCCTCCCGCCCGACCCGGCCGCGCTGCGGTCCTTGCCGGGGATCGGCGACTACACGGCGGGGGCGGTCGCCTCGATCGCGTTCAACCTCCCAACCCCGGCTGTGGACGGCAACGTACGCCGCGTCTATGCCCGCCTCTTCGCGCGGGACGGCGGGGACGCGGCCGGTTGGGTGCGGTCGTTGATGGACAAAGCGCCGCCGACTGTCGTCACCGAGTCGCTGATGGAACTGGGAGCGCTCGTCTGCACCCCGTCCTCCCCGAAATGCGGGAGCTGCCCGGTCGCCTCCTTTTGCGAAGCGTTTTCCGCCGGACGGGTTGACGAGTTCCCCAAAAAAAGAGCAAAACCCGAGAAGCGTGTGGAAGAACGTATGATTTGCATCGTAACCGACCACAATAACCGGGTCCTGCTCCGCAGACGCACCGAGCGTCTGCTCCACGGCATGTGGGAGTTCCCCACCGAAGAACAGCTGACCTTGGACGGCTTCACCGTCGTCCGGGATTCAAAGCCCCTGCGGAGCGCAAAGCATGTCTTTACACACATCGTCTGGCTGATGAAAGGCTACAGAGCCAAAGCCGAGAGGGCTTCGCCTCCGGAAAACTATCTCTGGCGCCGGGATTTCGCGGACCTCCCGCTGCCGTCCGCCATGAGGGCATGGAAAGAAACTGTAGAAGTGATATGGGGTAATGAACAGAATGGCTAAGAGAATCCTCGCCGCGGCACTCCTATTCGCGCTGCTCTCTTCCTGCGCGCCGCCCCCGGGCTCCCCCACCCCGCAAATGACGACGCCGAGCGCCGAAGACTCACCGGTACCCGATGTCCTCCCCTCCCCCGACCCGCCGCCCGCTCAAGAGCCGCCGCCTTCGCCGGAACAGACGCCCAGCCCGACTCCGACTCCCGCGCCTTCGCCCTCGCCCTCGCCGATCGCGACCGAGAGCTACGACGGCGCGCTCTATCACGTCTTCTACCACTTTCTCAACGCCTTCCCGGAGGTCGCGTTCCAAACGAGCTACGGCGACGACTTGGACGAGGTCTGCGTCGGCCCCCGGGAGTTTTGGTCCTCACTGGAGGAGCTGCACAGGAACGACTTCGTGCTGGTCAACCTCAACGACTACAACGAGGTTGGCGCGGACGGCACGATTGTCGGCAAACCGATTCAGGTTCCGGTCGGGAAAAAGCCGATTGTTATCAGCTTCGACGACATCAACTACTACCACCAAAACCTCGGTAAAGGGATCTGCGACAAAGTCATTCTCGACGAAAACGGCAAGCTCGCGATGCAGACGAAACAGCCGGACGGAAGTCTGCTGGTGACCTACGACAACGACGTCATCCCGCTGCTGGAGGCTTTCGTCGAGGAGCACCCCGACTTCTCCCCCTTCGGGGCGAAGGGGCTACTGTCGATCACCGGCTTCGACGGAATCCTCGGGTACCGCACGCAGGCGGGCAGCCCAAACCGCGAAAGCGAGATTGAAGCCGTGAAGCCCGTCGTGCAGGCGCTTCTGGACGCCGGCTGGTACTTTGGGTCGCACAGCTACAGCCACTTCCACCTCAAGAGCGACAAGGTGGACGCCGAAAAAGTGAAGAGCGACATCCGGCGCTGGCGGGATGAAGTCGGTCCGCTTGTGGGCGACACACGGATATTTATCTATCCCTACGGCGAATGGCCGGAGCACGGCGGAGAAAAGGCGGAGGCCATCCTCGCGGGGGGCTTCAACATCCTCTGCGGCGTCGGAATGCCCCCCTACTACAAAAAATACGAGCGATTCGTCTTTATGGACCGCCAGTTTATCGACGGCAACTCCTTGCGGGGTCACCGGAAATGGCTCGCACCCCTGATGGACGCCGCCGCCGTCTACTGCCCCGAAGAGCGGAACAACGTGCCCTTAGCGGCGTCGGCTTTGGCCGGCGCCGTTGACGATAACGGGGTTCCCGTCTACCATAGCTCCGTCATCGACATCGCGGTCGGCGGGGATGTCGCGATCTACGGGATCTTGGGCGAGGTCTTTTCAGCCGGCGGACCGGAGGCGCTGATCGACGAAGGCGTCGCGAAGATATTCCGGGACGCCGACATAGCCCTGATGAATCTGGAGTCGGCGGTCAGCAACATGGGCACGCCTTGGCCGGGCAAAGACTACACCCTCCGCGCGGACCCCGCGATCCTCCCCTTCCTGCGGGACACAGTGGGCGCGGACGGCGTCTCGGTGGCAAACAACCACACGATAGACTACGGCACCGAGGCGTTCTTCGACACCCTCGACCGGCTCGCGGCCGCCGGAATCGCCGCCGCCGGCGGGGGGCGCGACCTCGGGCAGGCTTCCGAACCGGCGGTTTTCACGGTGAACGGCGAAACGGTCGCGTTCCTAGCGGCGTGCCAGCACGCGCCCAATATGGAATGGTACGCGAAGGAGGACCGGCCCGGACTGCTGATGTGCTACGACACGACACTCTTAGCGGCGGCGATACGGAAGGCGAAGGAAGCTTACGACTACGTAATTACGTACATACACTGGGGGGAGGAATATGAGTTCCTCCCGAGCGAGGAGCAGATCCGCACCGCCCATGCGCTGGCGGATTCCGGGGCGGACGCCGTCCTCGGGGCGCATCCCCACGTCGTGCAGAGCTTCGAGGTCTATAACGGAACGCCCATCGCCTACAGCCTCGGGAATTTCCTGATGCGGAACCCAAACGACAATACGGGCTTCGCCATCCTCCGCCTCCATAACGGAAAGGTCGCGATGCAAGCCGTCCCCTGCCGCGTCGAGGCGCGCAACCTCGTCTCCCTGTCCGACCCCGATCAGCGGGATTCGCTGCTGCAGGAGTGGCGGGACCGCTCGCCGAACGCGCTTATTACGGAGGACGGAAACGTTTTGCCTCTTGCCAAATCCCCATAGATTGGGTATAATAGCCTTACCACAACTTTAAGGGGGCTTTTGTCATGCCGGTAACCGTTACCAAAGCGGAGCAATATGAGACTTTCGGCGCCTGTGTCCATGTCACGAACGGTTTGATCGAGCTTTACGCGACGACGGGTCTCGGACCCCGGATCATCCACCTCTCCCTGTGCGGCGGCGAGAACCTGTTCTGGACCGATCCGGAAGGGGCGGCGGATATTCACGTCCCCGGGCTGGATCTGGCCTTTGGCAAAGGCGACACCTATCACCTGCTCGGCGGCCACCGCCTGTGGGGAAGCCCCGAACATACCGTCAACTCATATTATCCCGACGATGAGACTGTGGAAACCGCAATCACCGCCAACGGGTGCATTCTCACCCCTCCGGCCCAAAAGGGCACCCGCCTCCAGTTCACGATGGAGGTGCGGATGGACCCCGAACGGGCGAGGGTTTCGGTACGCCACCGCATCCAAAACGTCGGCGGCGGGGTCGTCACCATCGCGCCGTGGGCGATCACCCAGCTCGCGACCGGCGGCGTGGAGGTCTTCCCCCAATCAAAGCAGGAGATTGCCCTCCTCCCCGACCGCGTCTTTGTCGTCTGGCCGTATACCGATATGGGCGACCGCCGCCTGACATGGAGCGACGAGTTTGTCGCCCTGCGCCCCGACAAGACTCCCCGCCCCCTCAAGGTCGGCACCCACAATCGTCCGGGCTACGCGCTCTACCACAACAAGGGGGTTGTCTTCAAGAAGATGTGGAACTCCCTGCCGAGCGCCGAGTACCCCGACTACGGATGCAACTTTGAGACCTACACCAACAAGCACTTCATTGAGATAGAGAGCCTCGCTCCCCTGTCCACCCTGATGGACGGGCAGAGCGCCACCCATGAAGAGGAATGGTTCGTGTACCCCGAGCCGGAGAACTTGGACGAAGCGGCCCTGCTGCAGAAATACGGCGGATAGATGATGGATTACTCGGCGCCGAGCGCCCACGAGAGTTACCGACAGGCGCTCCGGCAGGGCCGCCGGTTTGTCGCGGAGCGGCAGGGTCACCGCGAGTCCGGGCTTCTGACCGTGCTGGAACCGCTGCTGACCGAAATGTGCGGGGAAATGCCGCTGGGATTGTACGAAGTGCCCCTGAAGAAGGTCAAGGGGACCTACGCCGCCGGACGGGCCGGAGCGCTGTCCGGGGACTTCATGCCGCTCCTGAAGGAAGAGAGCGAATTTGCCGCCAAGTGGGAAGCGTTGTACAACTCCTCACTCCAAAAGGGGATCACCGACCCGATCCGGGTTTATGAGTATCTGGGCTACTATTACGTTTTGGAAGGCCATAAGCGGGTCAGCGTCGCCCGGGTTTTGTCGATGTATTCCCTCTTCGCCGAGGTGACCCGCCTTTTCCCGCAGTCGGGGGCGACATCGCCCGAACACGAGGTGTTTTTCGAGATTCTGGGGGAGAATAAACGGAGAGTTATCCGGCATATGTGGTTTTCCAAACCGGGGAGGGTGACCGAGCTCCGCGCGCTGACCGGCGGAGACGAGGAAAAGCTCGAAAGCGCGTTTACCGATTTCCGCACTGAGTACCACCGGCAGGGTTTCCATCAGTCTATACCCGCCATCACCACAGGCGACGCCTTTTGGCAGTACGCGAAGATTTATCCTTACGACGATATTGACAACCTCGCCCGCTGCCGCCCGCAATGGGAAATGCTGGCACATCCCGCTCCGGTCAAGACGGTGTCCGATCCCTCCGAACCGGGCAGCCGCCGCCTTTTGCGGGGCGCGCCGCCACAGGTGGCGTTCCTCCATCGCGGCACGGTGAAGACAAGGCTTTCGACAGCGGCGCACGACATCGGCCGGTATGCCCTCCGCCGGGAATTCCCCGACCTGCCGCTTACGGTCATCGACGGTCTGCGGGGGGACAACCATGAGCTTCCCGAACTCGGCAAGGCGAACCTCGTCTTTGCCACCGATCCCGTCCTCTCGGGGCTTGCTCTGCGGGTCGCCTTGGAGAACCGGAACGCGTCGGTATTGCTCTACCATGAGGAACCGGTGGGGGTGACCGGGACATACTTCGCGAACACCGAGGGAGCCTCCTTCCTGATGGGGGTCCTCGCCGGAACCCTGTCCCGCTCGGCGCGGATCGGATGGGTGCGGTTTCCCCGGGATTTCAGCGGCAGACGGCACGATCTGCAAGCGTTCGCGCAGGGCGCACGGGCGGCCCGCCCCTATCTTCGGGTCTACGCGGGCAAACCGGGCGAATACCCGGCAGAGCTTCTCCGCACATGGGGCGAGAGAGGGGTGGACACCGTCTTTCTGCCGAACCCCCCGTTCGGGGCGTTCCGACCCCCGATCAAGTCCTTCCCCGGGGTTTACGCGCATTTGTGCTCCCTCAGCCCGTCCGGGCAGCTGACCGAAACGCTCGCGGCGGCGGCTTGGCACTGGGAGGAGTTCTACCGGAAGCTGACGCGGGGGATCATCGAGAGCGGGTCTCCCCCGGAGAAGACGCACTTCCGTCTGGGTCTTGACAGCGGCGTCCTCGGCGTCCACCCAACGTCCGCCGGAATAGGCGCGTCCGTGAGCCTAGCCGCCTTCCGCAACGCCCTGATCGACGGCACGGTCGTCCCGGTGGAGGAAAACGCGCTGGCGGAAATTTATGAGGGATAAACAGAGAGGAGGAACAGCGTATGCCGCACACCCACGGCCACCACGATCATACGCGTCACCACGGCGGCGGGCATATCGGCGCGGCGTTTTTCCTCAACCTCTCCTTCACCGTTGTCGAGCTGGTCGGCGGACTGTTCACCAACAGCGTCGCGATCCTGTCGGACGCCGCGCACGATTTCGGGGACAGCCTGTCGCTCGGGCTCGCATGGTATTTTCAAAAGCGTGCCCGCAAGGGCAGCAACAAGCAGTACCCCTATGGCTACACACGCGTCTCCCTGCTGGGCGCGATCATCAACGCGGTGGTCCTGTCGGTCGGGAGCGTCTACATCCTCACCGAAGCGGTCCCGAGGATCTTTACGCCGCAGGAAACCAACGCCGGCGGGATGTTCCTCCTCGCTGTCATCGGTATCTTGGTCAACGGCGCTGCGGCGCTGCGTACCCGTAAGGGCGCGTCGGTCAACGAAAAGGTCGTCTCCCTCCACCTTCTGGAGGATGTACTGGGTTGGGCCGCCGTGTTGGTCGGTTCGGCCGTCATCCACTTCACCGGACTGACCGTAATCGACCCGATCCTGTCGGTCGTCATCGCGGTCTTTGTGCTGACCAACGTCTTCCGGAACATCCGGCAGGTACTGCCGATCCTGCTGCAAGGCACCCCCGCCGAACTTGACCGGGAGGAGATAGCGGCAAAGCTGACGGCGCTCCGGCAGGTAAGCGCTCTCCACGACCTCCACATTTGGTCGCTCGATGAGGAGACGGTGATCCTCACCGTTCATCTCGTCCTCGCCGAAGTCCTCCCGCCGGACGGCTTGGCGGCGCTGAAAGGCACCGTGCGCGCCCTGCTGGCGGAATTGGGCGCGGAACACGCGACCATTGAGTTTGAGACGCCGGGTGAGGACTGTACATTGGCGTCGTGTATTTAACGCTCAAAGGTAAAGACATACTGATTGGACAATAGTGAGGAATCGACATGGCAACGCAATCGCTGGACGGATGCAAGGCATACATCTACAATCTGAAAGACGAGCTGATGACGGAAACGACCATCGCGGATTCTTACTCCGACGCGATGGAGATCGAGGTACGGGCGCACCCCGACTTGATCAACGGCGAAACTTGCAAGGTCATCATACTGACCTCCCCCACCCCTTATGAATTTATGGCGACGATACGCGCGCGGGGCGGAAAGTTCGTGACCCTCGCCCTGTATCATGGCAAAGAGAAGGAAAACCGCCGGAGCACCCGCTATAAGCTGGATGGGTTGGCGGTGATCGAACACATCGGAACAACCCGGCTGCAAACCCCCATCCAAGTCCATCTGATCAACATCAGCGCCGGCGGCGTGCGGATCCGCGCCCCTTGGCACACGATGGCAATCGGAAGCATCTTCGCGCTGCGGCTGAAGATCGGCGAAAAACATACGCAGCTGCTCGCCGAGGTCGTCAACTCCCTTGACACCAGCTCCGAGTTCACCGAATACGGGTGCAGCTTGGTGATGAAAAAATAAAAAAGGCTAGCCGGAGATCATTAAAATACGCCGTATTCCCTTTTGACATTGTGGTCTAGCGGCGAGAGTTGGTCCCTCAGCGCCCCGTGACCCTCATTGTACCGCTCCACAAACCGGTCGGGGTTGGCGTAGCCCAGCGCGACCGTCCAGCAAAGCAGCAGAAGCGCCGCAAGGGCGATTGCCGGAAGTTTCTCGCTGAACATCCGAACGGCGCAGATGACCAAAACCGCCGCTAAATAGACGATAAACCACGCGGAGAGGAACCGCAGCCACGTCAGCCCATAGGCTTCGATATACAGCCCCAGCCGGACACAGCCCGAAACCAAAATCACGCCTGTAAGCCCTAAAAGCCCTGCCAGCAGAGCTTTTACGGGTTTACTGCTTTTCCCGTACCGGAGAAAGAGACCGAACAGGATGAGGTTGACGGCGGTTACGACGACAGTCTGCGCGAAGCCCTCGCGGGCGTACCCCGAATAGGTCAGCCCGTTGGGAAGTCCGGCGCGGGCGAAAAGGTAGGTAAATTGAATGCCGCAGTAGAGCAGGTAGAGGAGCGACACCGCTCCCAGCACGATACAGCAAATGACGACGTCTATCCTGCCCGATCCCTGCGGCGCCGGGTCATCCCGCTTGTTAAATTTCATCTTCCACAAAAACGCGTAGAAGAGCGAGCCGGCGGCTAAGGTAATGAACAAATGCCGGATCAGCGAGGGAAGGTTCCAGCCCGAGAGAAGGGTTTCCGCCCAGTAGCCGAAAACTCGGTCCGCGCCGGCCAGAAGCGTGACCAACACTCCGAGCAGCGGTATGGTGACCGTGACCCCGATCAGGATTTTCTTGAGGGTCTGCCGCCGCCCCCCGGCGATCAGCGACCCAACAACCCCGGCAAGGGCGGGTAGTCCGGAAAACGGGAACCATCCCGCAAACCACGCTTTGGTCAGCCGCCCGGCCTCTTTCAGCG
>JAISVO010000146.1 GCA_031271525.1 Oscillospiraceae bacterium | reverse complement strand
GATGGAAAAACTCAGCATCCTCGGGGACGCGGCGAAGTTCGACGCCTCCTGCGCGTCCAGCGGAAGCGGGCGTGCGGGGAAGCCGGGCCAGCTGGGCAACGCGTTCTCCTCTGGCATCTGCCACACGTGGGCGGCGGATGGGCGCTGCGTCTGCCTGCTGAAAGTGCTCCTCTCCAACGCCTGTATCTACGACTGCCAATACTGCCAAAACAGGCGTTCAAACGACATCCCCCGGGCGACCTTCCAACCCGAGGAGCTGGCCGAGCTGACCATCCAGTTCTACCGCCGGAACTACATCGAAGGGCTGTTCCTCAGCTCGGGCGTCGTGCGAGGGGCCGATCACACGATGGAGCGGATGATCCGGGTGATGCGGATCCTCCGGGAAACCCACCGGTTCGGCGGCTACATCCACGTAAAGACCATCCCCGGAGCCGACCTGAAGCTGGTTGAGGCGGCGGGGCTGCTGGCCGACCGGGTCAGCGTCAACATCGAACTGCCGTCGTCGGGGTCCCTCTCCCTCTTGGCGCCGGATAAAAAACCGGAGATGATCTTCTCCCCGATGCGGGGGATTGAGACGATGCGCCGCTCGGCGCTGGAGGACGGCAGGAAGCACCAAAACGCGCCGCTGTTCGCCCCGGCGGGGCAGTCCACCCAGATGATCGTCGGCGCGACCGGCGATACCGACCGGACCATCCTCCGCCTTTCAGGCGGGCTGTACCAGAAATTCCGCCTGAAACGGGTCTATTTCTCCGCCTATGTGCCGGTCGGCACCCACCCGGCCCTCCCGCCGAAAGAGACTGCCGCCGTCCCGCTGCTGCGGGAGCACCGGCTCTACCAATCCGACTGGTTGATGCGCTTCTACTCCTTCACCGCCGACGAGATCACCGAGGAGGGCGAGAAGCTCGACACCGAGGTCGATCCCAAGTGCGCGTGGGCCCTCCGCCACCCCGAATTCTTCCCGGTCGAGGTCAACCGCGCCGACCGCGAGACGCTGCTGCGGGTCCCCGGCGTCGGGATCAAGTCCGCCGACCGGATCATCGAGGCGCGGCGGTTCGGCCCGGTCCGCGCCGAAAACCTCCGGAAGCTCGGCATCGTGATGAAACGCGCCCGCTTCTTCCTCACGGCCCTCGGCAAATACGAGGGCGAGGCCCGCCACGATCATCCCTTTCTGAGGGAACTGCTGAGCGACCGGTACGACAACGGGCAGACCTCCCTGTTCGCCCCTCCCTCCGCCCCGGCCCTCCCGCCGGCGGCGGTACAGCCCCCGTCGCCGGTAAGACTTCCCGAACAGCCGTCCCTTTTGCAGCTGATGAGCCGATGACGCTGCTCTATTACCCCCCGACATGGGAGGGATTCCTCACCGCCGTCTTCACGGTGTTCGACCGAAAGCGCAAGGGGGTCACGCTGTCGGTCCGGCATCCGCGCGGGCGGGACGGCGTCAGCCTCTTCCCCTCCGAGACGGTGGAAACCGACCCGGAGAAAGCGCGGCGGGTGGAAGCCGGGATGGGACGGCTCTCCCCGACCCTGTCCGAGACGGTCTATACAGCATGGCTCTCGGAACACCCCGCCGTCGAGGACGACCTGATCGCGCTGCTCGACGCCGGGTTCGCCGCAAACCGCGACCCGCGCGGCAACCTGACCGACCCGGTCACGGCCCGCGTCCAGAAGGCCGCGAAGGACGCCGGCTGGGAAGCCCACCGGATGCTGCAGTTTATTCGGTTTGTCCGGACGCCGGAGGGGATCTACGTCGCCGATATCGAGCCGAAGTGCAACGTCCTGACCCTGATCGGGAACCACTTCCACGGGCGATTCAACGACCAGCGGCTGCTGATCCGCGACTTGACGCGCCGTCTGGTGCTGGTCAGCCGGCAGGAGGGCTGGTTCATCCGGGAGCTTTCCCCCGGGGAGGAGCTGCCGCCCCTCCCGGACGACGGCGAGTTTGAGGACCTCTGGCGGGGCTACTTCAAGGCGATCGCCAACCCCGCGCGCCAAAATCTGAAGCTGCAGCAGCAGTTTGTGCCGCTGCGCTACCGGAAGCACCTGACCGAGTTTCAGGAGATCCCCAGCCCGTCCGGCGGTCCGGGCAGTACCTCCGCCCGGTAGCCCAAGGTCCTGCTGGGTTTCCCTTGCGTAATTCCCCTTGTTCTGGTATACTGACAGTCAGAGGTGAACGGGGAGAAAAACGCCGCGATTCCATTAAAGCGGCAAGGAGGTTGATCCTTTATGACCAAGGCGGAGAGGGCGGCCGGGCTGTTTTCCGGCGGTTTCAACTGCGCGCAGGCGGTGTTCGGGGCGTTCAGCGACGAGCTGGGGCTGGACCGCGCCACGGCGCTGAAGCTCTCGAGCGGGTTCGGCGGCGGCGTCCGCGCCGGGGAGCTGTGCGGCGCGGTGAGCGGTGGGGTGATGGCGATCGGGCTGCTGTGCGGCTTCCATACGGAGAAGGACCTTCAGCAAAAGGGGTACTGCTACCAAAAGACCCGCGAGTTTGTGGAGAAGTTCAAAGAGGCGAACGGCTCTTTGAACTGCCGGGAGCTGCTCCGCTCCGACGTCCGCTGCCCGGACGGCCGCGACGCCCCGGGGGCGCAGGCGGCGCGCAAGCCGGTCTGCCCCTGCCTTGTGACCTGCGCCGTGCGGCTGCTGGAGAGGATGGAGTTCACGCGGGAAGAATGACGGCGAACACGGCGTCTCCCCAATTCCCCGGCAAGGCATACAAAGAATACCCGCGCACAACGGCGAACGGAGGATAACAAGACTATGGACACCTTCATCATCGCGCTGCTGGTCAACAACCATTTCGGCGTCCTGACCCGGGTGACCGGGCTGTTCAGCAGACGGGGCTACAACATCGCAACCCTGTCGGTGGGCGAGACCGCCGACCCCGAAACCTCGCGGATCACCATCGAGACCCGCACCGACGGGCCGGCGGCGCGTCAGATCGTGCGTCAGCTGGAGAAGCTGGAGGACGTTAAAACGGTCGCGCTGCTGCCCGGCGGCGAGACGGTCGCGCGGGAGCTGCTGCTCTGCAAGCTGGTGGTTACCCCCGCCCGCCACGACGCGCTGCTGGAAGCGGTCAAAGAGTTTGACTGTCGGGTTCCGTACGACGTGGAGGGCCGGGTGATTCTGGAGTTCGCTGGGTCCCCCGCCGAATGCGAGGCGTTCCTCGAACGTCTTTCCGGGCACACCATCCTCGAGCTGTGCCGCACCGGGACCACCGCCATAACCACCGTGCTGGAACTGCTGGCGTAGGGGCGTATGGGAGATGTCCGCAATCCGGAGGACGTGAAGCGGCAGTACGGGTCGCCGGAGAACCTGAACAGCCGGATGTATCTGCATCAGCGGTACAGCACAAACAAGCTTGGCTTTGGGAACTGGGTTTTTCAGCAATATCAGCTTAGGGAGAACCAATCTATCCTTGAGCTGGGCTGCGGGACCGCCCGGATTTGGAGGACCAACGCGGACCAGATTCCAAGGGGCGTGAAGCTGATCCTGTCCGACCTTTCGGAGGGAATGCTGGAGGCCGCTGAAGCGAATACAAAAGGGCTGGTTTCTGCGGAGTACCGGATCATCGACGCGCAGGAAATCCCGTATGACGCTGAGGCTTTCGACGTTGTGATCGCGAACCACATGCTCTACCATGTCCCCGAAATAGACAAAGCGCTCTCGGAGGTCAGCCGGGTGCTCAAGCCGGGCGGAACCTTTTACGCGACGACGGTCGGACGCGATAACCTCAAGGAGATCGCCGCGCTCCTGCGCGGCTTCGACGACATGATCGACTTCGCGCAGGGAACCGTAACGGACGCGTTCGGGCTGGAAAACGGCGGCGCGAAGCTGAGCGGGCATTTCCATTCCGTCGGGATGGTTCGGTATGAGGACAGCCTGCATATCACGGACGCGGAGCCGCTTGTCGATTACGTTTTGTCCTTGCGGGGGATCGGGAATGTCCGCGATATCATCCGGGGGGAGAACCTCGCCCGTTTTACCCGATATATAGATGGGGTGTTTGCGAAAAAACAGTATTTCGACGTCACGAAGGCCGCCGGAATCTTTGCGGCTTCTAATTTGTGAATCGCTTGACTGAAAACCGGATCCTGTGGTATACTGAGACGGCTCAGTCAGAAAGAAAGAGGGATGGGACGGCTTATGGAAGCGCTCCTGCAAGGGTTCACGCACCTGACATGGCAGTCGTTTGTGATGTACGCCATCGGCGGCCTGCTGATTTTCCTCGCGATCAGGAAGGATTACGAGCCGATGCTGCTACTGCCGATCGGGTTCGGCGCGATTCTGGTCAACCTGCCGATGTCGGCGGTCTGGGACTTTGAGGGCACCGAGGGCGTTTTGCAGATCTTCTACAAGATCGGCATTGTCACCGAGGTCTTCCCGGTCCTCATCTTCGTCGCGGTCGGCGCGATGATCGACTTTTCGCCCCTGATGCGGCGTCCGAAGATGCTCTTTTTGGGGGCCGCCGCGCAGTTCGGCATCTTCGCCACCATCGCGGCGGTCGCGGCGATCGGTGAGGCGTTCCCGTCGCTCGGGATCGACCTCAAAAGCGCCGCCTCGATTGGGATCATCGGTGCGGCCGACGGGCCGACCTCGATCTTTGTCGCGATGAAGTTCGCGGCGCAGTTTATCGGTCCGATTTCGGTCGCCGCATACTCCTATATGGCGTTGGTGCCGATCATCCAGCCGCCGGTCATCAAGGCGCTGACCACCAAGCACGAGCGCCTGATCCGGATGGACAACACCGAAAAGAAGATCCCGAAGGTGGTCCTGATCCTCTTCCCGGTCCTTGTGACGGTGATTTCCGGCATTTTGGCACCCATCTGCGCCCCGCTGGTCGGCCTGCTAATGTTCGGCAACCTGATCCGGGAGAGCGGCGTTTTGGAGCGGCTGTCCAAGTCGGCGCAGAACGAGCTGGCAAACCTCGTGACCCTCCTTCTGGGGATCTCGATCGGCGCGACGATGCAGGCCGAGAACTTTTTGAAGCCGATGACCTTGCTGATCCTCGCCTTGGGCTTTGTGGCGTTCGTCTTCGACACCGCCGGCGGCGTCCTGTTCGTGAAGTTTCTGAACCTGTTCAGCAAGGACAAGATGAATCCGATGATCGGCGCGGCGGGTATTTCGGCCTTCCCGATGTCCGCCCGTGTGGTACAGAAAATGGCGACCAAGGAGGACCCGCAGAACTTCATCCTGATGCCGGCGGTTTCCGCGAATGTCGCGGGGCAAGTCGCTTCGGCCATCGCCGGCGGGATCGTTCTGGCACTGGTCCCGTGGCTGCTCGGTTCGTAACAGTAGGGAGGGAATGGTATGATAAACTTGGCGTTTCAGCTGATGCTGTATGGGCTGGCCGGCGTCTTTTCGGCGCTCGCGATCTTCTATGCCGCAATCAAGCTGATGGTGGCGATCGCGGCCGGACGGGAGAAGAAAGAGTAGCTTTGTCTGCCCGTGCGGCGTCTCCCGGCGTCCATACCACGGGGCGCCGGGGAGGCGGAGCCCCTGTATATCGCCCATTCGCGGATATGGTGGAACTGGCAGACACGCCGGTCTTAGGAGCCGGTGCGAAAGCATGTGGGTTCGAATCCCACTATCCGCACCAAA
>JAISVO010000064.1 GCA_031271525.1 Oscillospiraceae bacterium | reverse complement strand
GGTAGCTGGTATCCATCATGAGAAAACCAACCAGAAACATCGGAAGATGAAATGCTGTCCAAAGCAAAAATAATCGCATCAATCAGTAGCTAGGAGTGTTGTTCACCCCGTGTAAGTGGTATAATCGTCCATTGATTCTGGAATATTATGATTGCGGTATAAACAGAGCAGCGATGAGGATCAACTCGATGCATGCTGCGGCTTAAACAACAGACCGTAAAGTGAAATAGCCTTGCGGTTTTTGCTTATCTGCCGGTAAGTCCCCAGCGGAAAACCTCGGGGTGCGGGGTAGTGTCCCGCGATGTATCGCTTGCGCTGTCTTCAAATCTTTGAGCCGGTCTTCAAAAAAATCATCAGCTACTCAATCATGCATGACGCCCAAATTCGGGTCGGCATCGTCCATTACCTGCTGACATCCTGTATTGAAAGATAAATGGATTTACGCAGCGAGTCGTCGGTGGGGTAAATCACCTTGGTCTTGGTGAACGTACGCAGCATCCTGTGGAACCCTTCCACCGCGTTGGTGGTGTAAATCAACCGCCGGACTTCACCTTCCTAATCGTTATTTTATGGTATCCCCTGTACAAGCGGATGGTTCTGTTGTATAATGGGTTCATTCATGAAGGGGGTATAGGATGAACGTCGCGATTATCACCGATTCGTTCCCGCCGATGGTGGATGGCGTGAGCCGCTGCGCATTGGGATACGCGAAAGCGCTGCAAGAGGGCGGGTATGGGAAGGTGCTTGTCGTTGCGCCGCGTATGCCCAAAGTGCGGTATGATTACCCGTTCCGGTTCTATGGGTTTTCTTCGGTCGGACTGCCGTACCACGAGTACCGCGCCGGACTTCCGTATATGCCAAAGCTTCGGCGGCTGTTCGCCGAAATGGAGATCGGACTCATCCACGCCCACAGCCCCTTCGTTTCAATGACGATCGCGTCCCGGCTCCGCCGCGCCCTTCATATCCCGGTGGTCTTCACCCAGCACACAAAATGGGACTATGACATCGCCTGCGCCGTCCCCACAAAACCGCTCCAGCGGCGTATCGAGCGCTTCGCCTACAGCAATATCGCGAAGGCCGACGAGGTGTGGGCGGTCAGCCGGGGTACCGGCGAGCACCTGATTTCCCGGGGTTATAAGGGCAGCTATATTGTTATGCCAAACGCCACGGATTTCCCGCAGCGCCCCGCCGATCCCGAACGCCTCGCGGGTATCAACCGCAAATACAACCTGCCCGGGAAGGTTCCCGTGTTGATCTGTGTCTGCCGGATGATGATGTATAAGGGGATCGGAATCACAATTGACGCGCTGGAGGTTCTCCGCAAGGGCGGGTTCGACTTCCGGATGTTCTTTGTCGGCGACGGCGAGGACCTTGGCAAGGCGCAAAAACTGGTTGAGGATAAAGGGTTAAGCGGTATGGTGCGCTTCACCGGGCGGATTACCGATCGGGAGGAACTGCGGGCGTACTACACCCGGGCGGACCTCTTCATCCTCCCATCGGTCTACGATAACGCGCCGCTCACCGTACTGGAAGCCGCCGCGTGCGCCTGTCCGTCCCTTGTGGTGCGGGGCAGCTCAACCGCCGAGATCATCGAGGACGGCATCAACGGCTTCTACTCCGAGGAAACGCCGGAGAGCGTCGCCGATGGGGTGAAGGACGCGTTCCGCGACCCCGCCCGGCATCAGCGGATTTCCCAAGCGGCTGCGGAGCAGGTCTATTTGCCGTGGGAGAAGCTGGTCAAGCGCGCCCACGATCGTTATGTAGAAATCAAAAAGACATGTGTTTTATAAATAACCCTTCAAAATCCGGATGATCCGCCAAGTTCCTCATGGTGACGTTCCCGAATAAGCTCCGCAGCGCCGTGCCGGACGCCATTGGGGCCAGAAGCAGCCGGACAGCGCCGCCGAGGGACGCGTTGCCCGCCGCCCGAACGGTTAAGTCCGGCGGAAGCAGCCCGACAGCGACGGCGCTTTCAGGGTTCATCGCCTGCCCCATCCCTCCGGCGAGGTAGACGACGCCGGGGTTTTTGCCGTCCGTCAGAATCTCAAAGCCCGAACGGACCGCCGACTTCGCAAACTGCAAGTCCCGGATCTCCCGCTGGGTATAACCCGCTCCGTCCGCAACCCGTCCTGTCTCGTCCAATAGCCCTCGGCGAAGCAGGGACGCGAGGTCGTCCAGAACCTTGGAAGCGCCACCCGGCTTCCCCGAACCCTCAAACGCCGGACCCGCCGCCGCCGCGGTAACGGTCAGCTTGCCGCCGTCAAACCTCGCCAGTTCCCCATTGGTACCAAGGTCGATCAGCAGGTAAGGACTTTTGCTCCCGATATGCAATAACCCGGCGGCGATATCGCCGCCGACGAAAGCGCTAAACCACGGTACAATCCGCACCGTACCGGGATGGTCCGTGCTGAAGACCTCGCCGAATGCATAGCTTTCTTTCAACGTATAGGTAGGCTTAAAAGGGGCGGCTCCCAAGCTCTCGCAGGACACGCCCAAAAGTAAATGCGCCATCACAGTATTGCAGGCAACCACAATCTCCGCCGCGCCGCCGCAGGATTCCTGCAACACGGCAAGGCCCGACCATATCCCGTCGGCGATACTCTTCCGCAGCTCTTCCGCCGCGCCGTTGTTTGCGGCCTGTATCCGGGACAGTACGTCTGCCCCAAACCTGCGCTGCGGGTTGAGGAAGCTGTGCCGCGCCAGCGTCCGTCCTGTCGTGAGGTCGAGTTGTGCCATCACCACGCTGGTGGTCCCTAAGTCCACCGCAACGCCAAACCCCGGGCGGGGCTCCAAAGGAATCCCCCTGTCCGCATAGGACGTAAGGATAGGCGCGTTCCCGCACCGTCCGCATTCCAAGCACTTCCCCCTGCATTCCATCGTAAATCCCCTTCAAAAACAAAACCGGGCGGGGATGACCCGTCCGGTTTTGGCTTGCTCAATACTTCCCGAAGTCCCCGTTTGCAGTATACTCCGTTTTCTCCGGCATCGCAATAGGCCGTTTGGGAGAAGGACCGCCGAACCCCTTCTTGGCTTTCTCGTCCTTGAGTTTGAACTGGTCGATCATTTCCTCCAGCATGTGGGACTGACTGCTCATCTGCTGGCTCGCAGCGGCGCTCTCCTCGGCGGTGGCGCTGTTCTGCTGAATCACCTGCGCCACTTGGTCGATCCCCTTGTTGATCTGCGCTATGCCGAGCCGCTGTTCTTCCGAGCTCTTCGCGATTTCCCCGACAAGCTGGCTACTTTCGTTGATCCCGGCGACAATCTCGGTCAGGCTGGCGGATGTCTCCCCGGCGATCCGCGCGCCCAGCTCCGCTTTTTCGATCGAGTTCGCGATCAGCGCGCCGGTATCATGGGCGGCATCCGAACTCTTGGTCGCGAGGTTTCGCACCTCCTCGGCGACGACGGCAAAGCCCTTTCCGTGCTGTCCGGCGCGCGCCGCCTCCACCGAGGCGTTGAGCGCCAAGATATTGGTCTGGAACGCAATGTCCTCAATCGCTTTGATGACCTTGCTGATGTTGTGGCTAGCCGTGTTAATCTCCTTCACGGCGCTCATCATCTCACCCATCTGGAGGCTTCCCTTTTCGGCGTTCCCCTTGATGGTGTTCGCGAGGACCGCCGCTTGGTCCGCCATCGCGGCGCTCTGCTGGGTCTTGTTTGCAATCTCCGCGATTGAGCTGGAGAGCTGCTCGATCGACGCCGCCTGCTCGGTCGATCCCTGCGCCAGCGTCTGCGAACCGTCGGCCAATTGCTTTGCCTCGTTCGCCACCTCAAGGGTGGATCGGCGAATCTCCGTGAACATATCGCCAAGGCTCATCACCATCTTATGCAGGGCGTTGCCCATCGTATCCCGCTCCGACAGCGGGACGATGTCCAGCGTCAGGTCGCCCTCGCTCACCTCTTCCAGTTCCCGGCTTACCTCGACTATACGATCCACGAACAGGACAGTGTTCCGGATCACCTGCCCGATCTCATCTTCGTATTTGCCGTACTTGCCGATCATCACCCGGTCCTCTTCGTTCATTTTGAGTTCGCCGGAGGTCCCCAGACGATGCAGGGCGTCTTTGATCACGGTGAGGGGTTTGCTGATCGATCCGGATATGTAAAGGGCGAGGGCGATCGAGATGACCACACAGATGACCGTCACCGCGATGAGGACGATCGTCAGGATATTTGCGGCGGCGTCCATCCTCTCCGACTCGCTGCGGACCAAATCAATCGACGGGATCAGCATCTCTCCGATCAGCGTGTTGATTTCAGTCGTCAGCGGAATGGCGTCTTTCAGCGAGGCGTCCGCGACTTTGGCGTCCCCCTCAATCGACAGCTGCTTGGTGATCTCGGACATCGCGATATATTGGGTCAGCATGGTGTCTAGTTGGTCCGCGTTGCTGACAAGCCCTTGAATGACTGCGGGGTCGGTCCCGGTGGCATTCTCGCAGCTCGCGACATACGCGGTGAGGTTCTGGTCGACAATGGCGTAGGCGTCGCTGAACTGGACCGCCGCCGTATTGGTGATGTACTCCGCGTCCCCGCTGTTCATGATGTAGTTCGCGGTGCGGTACCGCATCATGGTGAATTGGTACTGCAGGTCCCGCAGGTACCTTTCCCGCTCAATCGGACCCTCCAAGAGATAGGTGTAGTCCCCGTTGATGGATGTGTTTGAGAAGATGCCCAGTCCGGCCAGCAGGACGGACAGCAGGGTGACGACGAGAAACCCTACAAAAAGTTTTTGCGAGATACGCAAGTTTTTCATGGCGAACCCTCCCCTTAATCAATCGGATACTGTGATTATAGCACAATCCATTCGGCTTGTCTACAATTTGTGACTTTTTTCGCAAAAAAAGTACGGGTAGTTGCTCAACTACCCGTACTTTGCTAATTTTTAGTACTTTCCGAAGTCCCCGTTCGCGTTATAGGACGTCTTCTCCGGCATCGCGATCTGCCTCCTCGTGGCCGCTCCGCCGGCCGGAATCCGCTTATGACTGCCGTCGTCTTTGAGCTTGAACTGCGCGATCAGCTCCTCCAGCATGATGGACTGACCGCTCATCTCCTCGCTCGCGGCGGCGCTCTCTTCCGCCGTGGCACTGTTCTGCTGGATGACCTGCGCTACTTGGTCAATTCCCTTGTTGATCTGCGTAATCCCAAGGCTCTGTTCCTCCGAGCTCCTTGCGATATCTCCCACCAGTTGGGTACTCTCGTTGATTCCCGT
>JAISVO010000015.1 GCA_031271525.1 Oscillospiraceae bacterium | reverse complement strand
ATCGGCAAGACAGTCGGTTCGGTGGAGCGCAAGGATTACTGTTTCAATAAAATCGACGACGCGTCCCGGCATCTGCTGGGCGTAATCAGCGACATCCTCGATATTTCCAAAATTGAGGCGAACAAGATCGAGCTGTCCCCCACCGATTTCCTCTTTGAGAAGATGCTTCAGCAGGTTGTCAATGTCGTCACCTTCCGGGTGGATGAACGGCAGCAGAAGCTTTCCGTCTATATAGACCCGAAGATTCCGCCCGTGCTGTACGGCGACGACCAGCGTTTGGCGCAGGTTCTGACGAATTTACTCAGCAACGCGGTCAAGTTCTCCCCCGAAAACAGCGCGATCACGCTGAATACCCGTCTGCTGGACCAAACCGGCGAAACGTGTACGCTGCGGATGGAGGTGACCGACGAGGGGATCGGCATCAACCCGGAGCAGCAGGCGAAGCTGTTCCAAAACTTCGTGCAGGCGGAATCCTCGACGACCAGACGATACGGCGGCACGGGACTGGGGCTTTCGATCTCGAAGGGCATCGTCGAGCTGATGGGCGGGACGATCTGGGTGAACTCCGCACCGGGGCAAGGCTCGACGTTCGGCTTCACCGTAAAGGTTTCAATCGGGGACGATACGAAATACGGGTTGTCGTTGAGCGGCATCGGCTGGGAGAATGTCCGGATCCTCACGGTAGACGACGACCGTGACATCCGGGAGTATTTCCATGAGATTATCAACCGGCTCGGCACGGACTGCGAGGTCGCGGCGGACGCCGGGGAAGCGTTGAAGCTTGTGGAAGACAACGGCGACTACAACATCTACTTCATCGACCTCCGGATGCCGGGTGTCGACGGAATAGCCCTGACAAAGAAAATACGGGCGCGCGAGAAGGACAGGCACTCGATCGTCATCATGATCTCCTCCGCCGACCTGAGCGGTGTGGAGGAGGAGGCGCGGGAAGCCGGCGTGGATAAGTTCCTGCTGAAGCCGATCTTCCCCTCGGCAATTGCCGACGTCATCAATGAGTGCATCGGGAACGCGCGGGAGAGGCTGGACGAAATCCCAGCCGACATCCGAGGGCTTTTCGAGGGGCAGCGGATTCTGTTCGCCGAGGATGTGCCGATCAATTTCGAGATCGTGCAGACCCTCCTTGAGCCGACCAAAGTGTCGCTGGAATGCGCCGTGAACGGCTATGAAGCCGTTATGATGTTCAAGAAAGACCCCGATCGGTACGACATGATTTTCATGGATGTACAGATGCCCGTCATGGACGGGTATGACGCGACCCGGAGTATCCGTTCCTCAGGCCTTTTGTGCGCGCGCGAAATCCCGATCATCGCGATGACGGCGAATGTCTTCAAGGAAGACGTGGAGCGTTGCCTCGAAGCCGGGATGAACGCGCACCTCGGCAAACCGCTGAGTATGGCGGCGCTGCTGAAGACAATGATGCGGTACTTAAAGCCCAAGGGGAACGGGTAAGGGGTCTGTTCCCAGCCGAATTTCGGTGTTGACGCTGCCGGCCTTCCGGGGGTACAATGGGATTACTGTACAAAAGGAGGGCGGACGGATGAGGATCCTGCTGGCGGAGGATGACGCGATCATCGCGTCCGGGCTTGTCTACGCGCTCGGGCAGGAGGGCTACGCGGTCACCCACGCGGCAAGCGTACGGGAGGCGCGGAGCGCCGCCGAAGACGGACCCTTCGACCTCGCCGTGCTGGACATGCAGCTTCCGGACGGCACCGGGTTTGATCTGCTTGAGGAGCTGACAGCCACCCCTGTCCTCTTCCTGACCGTGGTGGACGACGAGGGCAACATCGTGCGCGCCTTCGAAGGCGGCGCGGAGGACTACATCACAAAACCCTTCCGGCTCCGCGAACTGCTGGCGCGGATCAAACGGATCCTGACGGCGCGGCGCCATGAGGTGCTGACGCTGGGCGGGGTCGCGATAGACACCGCCGCCGGAAAAGCGATCATCGGCGGCTCTCCTGTGGAGCTGACCGCGCTGGAATACCGTCTGCTTCTGACGTTCGCCGTGAACAAGGGGCAGATACTGACCCGCTCGCAGATTCTGGAGAGCATCTGGGACTCCTCGGGCAACTTCGTCGAGGACAACACCCTGACCGTATATATCAAGCGTCTGCGGGAGAAACTGGGCGGCGCGGCAAACATCGAGACTGTGCGGGGGTTTGGATACCGTGCCGATCCGTAAGAAGAAGCTGAAGGAGCTGTCCGCCGGAATCCGCAGGATTATTGACGGGCAGGAGGTTGACCTTCGCGACCATCGCGAGGGTGTCCTTTCTATCCTTAAAAATGACATCTATACCCTGTCCGAGCTGAAAAACGAGCAAGTGGAAGCACTGCGGCATGACCGGCTTGTGCTGAGCGACACCCTTGCGGACATCTCCCATCAGCTCAAAACGCCTCTTACCTCGATGATGATCATGGCGGACCTGCTGGAGAGCGCTCCCGAGGACCGCCGCGCCGAGTTCATTGAGAACATCAAAACCGGGCTGACCCGGATGGAGTGGCTGGTGTCCGCCCTCCTGAAAATGGCGAAGTTCGACGCCGGCGCGGTCTCCTTTACCCGAGAGCTCGTCCCGGCGTCTGTTTTAGCCGAAGCCGCGTTAATCCCGTTAAAGATCCTGCTGGAGCTGAAGAATCAGACGGCCGAGGTGGCGGGGGACGCCGAAATCGTTTGCGACAAGCGCTGGACCGCTGAAGCGCTGGCGAACGTGATCAAGAACGCCTCCGAGTACTCGCCGGACGGCGGTGTTATCCGGATCGAATCGGGCACAAACCCCATCTGCTCGTGGGTCTCGGTCGCGGACAGCGGCCCGGGACTGAAGCCGAGGGAAATTTCCCGGCTCTTCAAACGGTTTACCGGCTCGCGGAACGCGGCGGGCTACGGCATCGGCCTTCCCCTCGCTCTCGCCATCCTGCGCGGGCAAAATGGCGACATCGAGGTGGACGGAGGCGACGGGTATGGCGCAGTGTTCACGATGAAGTTCTATCGGTAATGCGGGACTATTTTGTGCGGGGCACCCTATGATATACTATCTGAGAGGCGGATTTAGCGTGTATCAATTTAAATCCTGTCACCTCGGACCAGTAGGTAAGCTCGGCAACGTCAGCGGACGCGCTTTTCATAGCGTTGTAGGCGCTTTCAAAATTCGTCCCCCGGATAGACTGGTCGAAGATACCGATGTCGCCGTAAAGGGACTCCCATACCAGCACTTGCGCCGCCACATAATCGGCGTTGCTTTTGCCCGACGCCATATAGTTTGCGATATATTGCGCCGTCTGGCCGTTGCCGCTGGTGGCGTTGCCCGCCGTGTATGTGCCTCCCGCCAATTTCCAGATTTCCAAACAAAAGGCGGTTTCGCCGTTAATGTTCATCTTCCAGATAACCGAGCCGTAGGCGCAGCCCACGTCGGGAATGGTAACGTCATAGGGCTTTATGGAAATAGTGGAATGTGTGATGGAGCCTGTGTCGCCGGGAGCGGCGCGAAGCATACGGGGCGCAATAAGCCGCTGGCTATCCAGCCACGCCTCCATTGCCACAAGCAGCTCGGTCTCGCTGATTTCCCCGTTATCGCCCGATTCACCGAGCGCGGGCGCGGGTTCCGTTTCGGCGGGAGCCTCGCCCTCCCCGGCGTTGTCGGTGGCGTCGCAGTAGTCGGTGACGTTGACAATATCCTGCGCCGACGCGGG
>JAISVO010000159.1 GCA_031271525.1 Oscillospiraceae bacterium | reverse complement strand
CAATCTTCTGTAGCTGGGGCTTATGGGAGGGGCTTTATTGAAAATGGGATACAATGCAATTGAATTGACCAAAATTTTTATTTTGCTCAATTCAATTGCTGAATTTGACAAACGCTGTGAAGGATAACTTGCTTCCATAATCATAGGACGCTTATTCCGGCGATCGACGCCACAAAAACCCTTGACCAGTTGCCGTCACAGTGATACACTGACTTCATTCTTACAGGAAGGAGCGTACAAAATCGTGCGTCCACAAATGGATTTGGCAAAGCCTTGTTCGATTTTGTCCAGTAAGACAACAATAATCCCGTCGCCGGTCGGCGACCTGTACTGCGCCGCGGCAGACGGCGCGGTCACACATATCCTATACTCCCCGGACGTGCTGCCTGACAGCGGGACGTCCGACCCCGTACTGGAAGAGCTGCGCGCCGAATTGGAGGAGTATTTCGCAGGCGTCCGTAAAACGTTCGCCGTGCCTATCGCGTTCAACGGTACAGACCACCAGCGGAAAGTCTGGGAAGCGCTCCTCGGGATTCCGTACGGCGAAACGGCAACCTACGCGCAGATCGCAAGCCGGGTTGGGTCGGCCGCGATTGCCGTTGGACAGGCCGTCGGGAAAAATCGGATCAATATCGTTCTGCCGTGCCATCGGGTTGTCGGCTCGGACGGTTCGCTGACCGGCTATGGCGGCGGTTTGGAACGCAAGAAAACCCTTCTGGAGCTGGAACGCCGATGAAACGTGAGGATCTGTTGATGGCACCACAAGTGCTGAAGGATTTTCTCATTTACCATGAGACAATCGCCGGGCACTCTAAGAAGACGTCGGACGAGTACTTCCTCGATCTGCGGCTCTTCTTCCGCTTCCTCCGGAAAAACCGGGGTGAGGTCTCCCCTGCCCTACCCTTGGAGGAAATTCCTATATTTTCTGTGGACGGGGCTTTTTTGCGGACCATCACCTTAAACGAGGTTTATGATTTCATCCGGTACTTAGGACGGGACCGCCCTAACGGACAGCATGAACCGGGGCTTGGCTCCGCCGCCCGAGCGCGGAAAATTGCCGCGATACGGTCGTTTTTTAAGTACCTCGCAAAATCCCGGGTCATTGAGGACAACCCGATGAAGGAACTGGAGTCCCCTCGCCAGAAAAAAGCGCTCCCCCGCTACCTCACAGAACGGGAAAGCCTCGCCCTGCTGGACAGTGTGGCGGGGCAAAACGCGGAGCGGGACTACGCCATACTGACCCTCTTCCTCAACTGCGGACTGCGGCGGTCGGAACTCGCGGGACTCAACCTCGCCGATGTGGAGGGTGAAACGGTCCGGGTGCTGGGCAAGGGGAACAAAGAGCGTATCCTATACCAGAACGAAGCTTGTATTGCGGCACTGGAGAGCTGGAAAAAGGTCCGTCCGGAAGTGACGGGAGAAAAGGCGCTCTTTCTCTCCGGAACAAGCAAGACCGGAAAACACCAGAGGATACACCCAAGCACCATCCACGCGCTGGTCAAGAAACGTCTCCTCCAAGCGGGGCTTGACCCCGAACGGTTTTCATCCCATAAGCTGCGTCATACGGCGGCGACCCTGATGCTGCAAAACGGCGTCGATGTCCGTACCCTCCAAGAAGTACTGGGGCACGAGCACCTCAATACAACGCAGATTTATACCCATGTGGATAACGCCGAACTCCGCCTCGCGGCACGCGCCAACCCGTTGTCAAAGGTGAAAAAGAAGGAATAGCCCCAACGTGCAGTTGAATATACTCCTCCTGATGGGGGAGTATTTTTTATGCCGGAAGAAGCCAAGCTTAAAATTATCGGGTCCCGGACATATTGGATTACGGCGCCGAATTATATACCGAAGCCTTCGGCTGGGGTTCCGCCCGGGCTCTGCGATACGATCCGGAATACCGCCGGCTGCTTTGTCTATGTCTGGCTGAAAAACAACCGGGAATTCTGGTTCTACCCGGAAGAGATTTCGGGCGGTACCCTGACCGGATACGGGTGGAACGGGAGTAAATGGAGCGGCGTTTCCTTCCGGTCAGACAGTGTCCTGTCTTATTGTTAGGAGGCGAACGGATGGACAATACCGCCGGATTGACGCTGGACGAATTCATCGCGCAGCCCGACGCGGTGGAGTTTACCTATGTCAACACCCAGCAATTCCAATCCTACATCAAAAACAAGCCCTACATACGGATCGGCACCGTTCTCAAGGAGAGCGACTATGCGGTGGCGTACACCACCCGGCCTTATATAGAAGGCGTGCTGAAGGATTTGGGGAGTGATTTCGTCGGAGTCTTCCCCCAACCCCTCGTACCGCTTGGCTCCGAAGCCAACGCCGCCGCCGGGATCACGGCGGTCTGGCAGCAGCCCTTCCTCAGTCTGCGGGGCAGCGGCGTCCTGCTGGGGTTTGTTGATACCGGGATCGACTATACCAAGCAGACCTTCCAATATGAGAACAAGACAAGCAAAATTAAGTACATCTGGGATCAGACAATCAATGGGAATCCGCCCGAAACGATCCGCTTCGGCTCGGTATATACTCAGGATGACATAAACAAGGCGCTCGCCTCTGCCGATCCGTACTCGGTCGTACCGACTAGGGACGAACATGGGCACGGGACCTTCCTCGCGTCCGCCGCGGGAGGCCGGGACAGCGGCGAGTATTCCGGCGCGGCCCCCGACGCCGAGATCATCGCGGTCAGGCTGAAACCGGCAAACCCGTACCTCACCGAGACGTTTAACGCGAAGGATATAGAAGCCATCTACTCGTCGGCGGACTTTATGCTGGGGATCAATTTCATCATCGACCGGGCGGGCGAACTGAACCGTCCGGTCGTCCTGTGTATCGGGATGGGAAGCAATTTCGGGAGCCACTCGGGGGACACCTTTTTAGAGGACTATCTGTCGATCATCACCCGTCGGGTTGGGATCATCGCGGTCGCGGCGGCGGGCAACGAGAGCAACCGGAAGCATCATACCGACGGGAAGATCGCGAAGACCGGGGACAAGGTCGAGCTGAACATCAACATCGGGGGGAATACCGACACCACGTGGCTCTATATCTGGAACGACTCCTTTGACAAGATCTCGGTGGAGGTGATTTCGCCGATCGGGGAAACCACCAGCCGGGTCCCCGTCCGGTTCGACGATGTTTACGGGAGCAGGCTGAAGATGAGCAGCTCGGTAATTTCGATCCGGTACCACACCAACGCGCACAATGTGGCGATGATCTCGATCACCAAGCCGACCCCGGGCATTTGGAACGTCCTGCTATACGGGGACTCGATCGTCGACGGGACCTATCACGCGTGGATGCCGATTTCAAGCGGCGCTTCGGTGGAGTTCCTAAACCCGACGCCGAACACCACAATCGTCATTCCGGCAACTTCCCCCGGAGTGATCTGCTGCGGCGGTTACAGCAGTTTTGACAATAGTCTGTACATCTCGTCCTCATGGGGTCCGAATCGGGAGAACCGGATGAAACCGGATTTTGTCGCGCCCGGCGTCAATGTGCGGGGTTTCTATCCCACCGGCCCGGGCGAGATGACCGGAACCAGTGCCTCCGCCGCCGTGACGGCGGGCGCTTGCGCCCTCCTCCTGCAATGGGCGCTGATCAACGGCAACGAACACGCTCTCGACCAAGGCCGGATGCGCGCACTGCTGATCAACGGCTGTGTGCGGGAAGACAGCATCAGTTACCCGAATACCCAATGGGGCTACGGGAAGCTGAACCTGTTCGAGGTATTTAATTTCTTAAAGGAGAATTGAGCGGGGTTACACAATCAGGCAGCAATCCCCAATGCTTACGGGATAACAGAATACAGGCGTGTAACCTAACCCTTTTTGCAGGACACGCCTGTACTTTTTTGCACT
>JAISVO010000073.1 GCA_031271525.1 Oscillospiraceae bacterium | reverse complement strand
TCGATGATCCCCGGGAAGATCGGTTCGTAGTCCCGCAGCATCAGCGCCAGTAGTCCGATGCGGGGTTTATGCGGTACGGGCATGGTGTTCACCTTCCATGAAATTTTTGGGGGATTCATTGAGAACTTTTTTTCAAAAAGGTTCTCAAGACGCCGGAGGCTAACATCGCGGCGCCGAGCGACGCCGTTTCGGTGACCGGGCCGACGGTGACCGGCACGCCGCAGATTTTTGACTTAATCTCCCGCCAGAGACGGCTCTTCGCGCCGCCGCCGAGGGAACGCACCTCGCCGGCCCGGATGCCGTAGGTCTCGATCCGTTCCAAATGTTCTTTCAGGCTCTCGGCGAGGGCTTCCAGAATCGCCCGGACACAGCCGCCCCGCGTTGACGACAGGGTCAGCCCGGACAACCCGCGTGTCAGGCCCGACCCGTCGAAACGCACGGCCGAGGAAGCGTCGGCCGCCCAAGAGTCCATCACGGCGTAGGCGTCGGCCCGCCCGGCGAGTTCGGGGCAGAACGCGTCCCGGAACCACTTGAGCCACAGCCCGGCGGACGGCTCAAAGCTCAGGAGCAAGAATTTTCCCGGTTCGGTAAACCGGTAAAAGGTCGCGGGCGCGCGTAAAACCCCGTCAAAGCGGTCGGTGACACAGGAGGCGACCAGAGCGGTGCCGGATGTCTCGAAGACGATCCCCGGATCCCCGTTTCCCGCGCCCAGCGCGGAAGCGACCTGATCCATCGCGCCGACCGCGACAGGGGTTCCCTCACGCAGCCCCAGCGCGGCGGCGGCTTCGCGGGTCAGCGTCCCCGCGGCGGTTCCGGGTTCCCGCATTTCCGGCAGATAGGACGGGGGGAGTAAAATCTCCGAGAGCATCCCGTCCCAAAGCTTGTCCGCCCGGATGTCCAGCCATCCGGCGGAGGTGACGAGGGCGGGGTTGCTCACCGGCGCCCCCGTCATCTTGTGGATGAGGTAGTCCTCCGGCAGGAGGAGTTTCCGCATCCCCGCGTATTCGGGCCGCTTGCGGAGCCAGAGCGCCTTTGCGGCGGGGCAGGCCCCCGTCAGCTCGGGCAGCCCGGTTTTGGAAAAGAACAGTTCGGTCCCGAAGGTTCGCTCCAACCGGGCGGCTTCGTCCCCCGCCCTCTCATCCAGCCAGACGATGGCGTTCCCGATCGGTTCTCCGTCAGCCCCCACAGGGATCAATGTCTCGCCTTGGGTGGTGCACGCAACGGAGCAGACATCGCCGGGGCTGACACCCGACTTCGCCAGCACCTCCTTGGTGCCGTCCGTAGCGGCGTCCCAATACGCCTCGGGGTTTACCTCCACCCAATTGGGTTTCGGGTAGAGCAAGCCGTATTCCCGCAGGGAGAGGGACACCAGATTGAGTTCCCTGTCCCACAGGGCGGCCTTCACCGAGGTCGTCCCAACGTCCAGCGTCAAAACATGCTCCATCATTCAATCTCCGCCGCCGACCCCGTCTCGTGGGAGCGCAGGGCCGCTGTCAGGAGGGCGTGGGAGCGTCCGGTCTCCTCCGGGGTCATCAGGCCGAAGGGGACATCAGCCCCGCTCAGCTCGGCGACAAACGCGCCGTACATCTGTAGCAGCGCGTCGCCGAAGCCGAACTCAAACGTCCCCCCCGTGATCGACGGCAGCATCGTCTTCTGCCCGATCAGTTCCCGGCTCCAGACGTTGTTAACGCAATAGTGGAACGCCGCCGGGTCCGCTGAGGAAAAGCGCGCCGACGCCTCGGTGCCGTAGATTTCAATAAACCAGTCGCTGGTGCTCCCGGGGGACATCCGCTTAGTTTCCAGCAGCATCGGGAAGGCCTCCCCCGGCGCTCCGCACTCGCAGAGAAGGGTCGCGTTGTCCCATGTGTCGCAGGGGACGACGCCGCCCTTGCCGTCGGGCCGGGTCTTCGTTATATTCTGCAGCACCGCCCGGACATTATGCGGAGCGAACCCCAACCGCAGAGGGATATGGTGGGTATGCGCGCCGAGGTCGCCCATACAGCCGTATTCCCCGTTGAATTTCGCGACACGCTTCCAGTTGATCGGCTTCCGGGGGTCGAGGTCGCTCGCGTGGCGGATGCCCGAACGGACCTCCATAATCGTCCCGAGCCGACCCGAACGGAACCGCTCAATCACCCTCTGCGCGCCGGGGAAGTAGGGATACTCCCCGGTGCAGCGCGCGAAAACCTCCGGACGGCGTTGCAGCGCGGCAAGGATCGCGGCATTTTGTTTCCGGTCCATCCCAAAGGGCTTCTCCCCCAGCAGGTGTTTGCCCGCTTCAATCACCGCCGTATAGATCTCCTCGTGCAAAAAGTGCGGCACCGCGGCGTAGACCGCGTCCAGCGAGTCCTGTTTGAGCAGCTCACGATAGTCGGTAAAGGCATTTGTGACAGTCGGCACGTTTTGGGTAAACCAGAGGGTATTGTCTTTGTTCACGTCGCAGACGGCCATGATCTCGGGGCGGGGCAGACCGGCGCCGAGGTGGAACCACCGGGCGCACGCCGACGCGAACTCCTTGCCCATCAAGCCGCAGCCGATCAGCCCGAAACGAATTTTCTCAGCCATTGTCCCCTCCGATTGAGCGCAAAACGCCCTCCATTTTTGAAAGCACCATATCCGCCATCACCTCTGTCGTGATGACCGGAAGCTTTGTCAGGACGGCGGGCGGCGTTGATTTCTTATACGTCTGGGCGCTGACATCCACGCAGGACGCCGACATCCCCTTCGCAAAGAGGACCGCGGATTCCATCGTTTTGAAGGTAAGCGACGATAAAAACCCTTCGCCTTCGGCGGCGGTCAGCAGCGCCGGGTACCCTTCAACCAGCGCCTCAAGCCCCCTGTGATAAGCTTCGCCCACCGTGCGGATGTGCTCGCCGTTGAGGCGGCAGAACGCCATCGAGATGAGGTAGACGAGGGACGCCAGCTCCTCCTGCCCGTTTGTGACCAGCGCGCCGAACTGGGCGAGGCTGTCCATCTCCTTGGTGAGGATCAGCCGGGACGCCGGATACTCGCCCGCCGGGAACCCTTTGCCCACCGCCACACAGTCGGGCCGTATGCCCACCCGCTTGAACAGGAGCAGTTCCTCCGTCCAGAGACAGCTCTGGATCTCGTCGCAGAGGGTTGGGGTTCCGTACTCGCGGCACAGCGCGTAACAGCCTTGCAGGTATCCGTCGGTCAGGCGGAGTCCGCCGTGGTTCATCATAACGATTTCGTGGAGGAATCCCGCCGTCTTTAGCGACCCCTGATTGTTCCGCCGGATCTTCTCGGCGAAGTCGCCGGGATCGTTCGGGGTTACATAGGCGACGCGGTACAGGTCCCCGGCTTTTTCGGGTATTTCGGGCCACAGTCCGCGAAGCGTCTGGGCAAGGACGGTGGTGCCGTGATAGTTCGCGCCTCCGTCCCCCATCACCAAAAAGACGGGGGTCTTCCCAGAGTGGACGGGCGCGCTGTCGGCGGCTTCATATCGGAAAAACCGCGCCAGCATCATCTTGATCCCGGCTTCCACCGCGAGGGACCCCGTCTCCAAGCTGAGCACCCGGTTCAGAACGCCGGACGCGTCGGGCTGCGGCAGCGCGCCCCCGTTCGCGCAGCGGACAAGCTCCCGTTCCATCAGGCGGGTAACGTAACCCCGGGTGTTGTTGTGGGTCGCGTTGCCGATCAAAAGTTTTTTGGCGTTTTCCACCAGCTTGAACCCGGGGAAGGCATGACCCAGCGGGGTGTGGTAATGCTCGCTCTTGCCGGTGAAGTACAGTTTCCCCGACTCGCCGACCCGGTAGGGGCCGAAACAGCTGACCGGACTCGCCGCCCGATCGAAGACTTTGCGGAAGCTGTCGGTGGCGGCGCCGTCCGGCGAGGCTTCCAGCCCGGGAGCGACATTCTTGCCGACATACGCGCTCAGCTCGTCCAGCCTTTGCCGGTGCGCCTCCGGATACAGCGCCACTTTCTCGTCGGCGGCGGCTAAGAACGTCTCCGCCGGTTGTCCGGTAAGGAACGACGCGCCGGCAACGGCGGCCTCGATATACTCGGAACCCAGCAGGTCCCGCAGGGAGAGCGCGGTTGATTGGAACATAAACGCTGACCTTCCTTCTACAGGCAATATCGGATGTATTCTTTGTTGGCCTCCCACAGCTCGTCCAGCAGCGCCATGGCGGCGCGGCAGCTGTTGGTCACCGGGTCGCACAGCAGCGCCTGCAGGGCGATTTCCTTCGAGCCGCGCACGGCGGCCTCCACCGCCAGCTGCTGCGGACCGACCTGCAGGTTCATCAGGTTCTTGACCGCGAGGGGTACCTCCCCGATGTGGAACTTATGAATCCCGGTGCCGTCCGCCGCAACCGGCACCTCCACCGCGATGTCGCCGGGGAGGTTGCTGATCGCCCCGTCGTTGTACACAATCGCGGAGGGGATGATTTTCGGCTGGTCGAAGTATAGAGAGGTGATCACCTCCACCGCCTTCTCCCCGGACGGGGTGAGCCACTCCGCGAGGTTGGCCTCTCCCCGCACGGCCCGCTCGATGTCGTTTGCGGTTTGAACGCGGTCGCGGGCGTCCCCGTCGAAATCGTAGCCTTGCTCCCCCGCCTCGTAGCCGTATGCTTGGTATTCGCCTAAGTGGGTATCCGAGCAGGTGGGCCACAGCCCGAACGCCCGGTACATCCGGCGGGTATACGGCTCAAACGCCGGGTCAAACGTCCGGTCGGCCTCCGCCAGCTCCGGGTAGAGGTTTTTCCCCGTACGGGCGTCTTGAAGCTTTATAAGCCACTGGAAGTGGTTCATTCCGGCGGCCAGCGCCTTCATGCTGTCCGGCGCGCGGTTCAGCATTTTCGCGAGGTCGTTCAGCGTCATGAAGACGCCGTGGCACAGCCCGATGCACTTGATCTTTGAGTACTTGCTGACCGCCAGCACAATCCGGGTCTCGGGGTTAGAGAAGTTGAGGAAATACGCTTCCGGGCATAGCTCCTCCATATCCCGGACGATGTCCATCACAACCGGGATGGTACGCATCCCAAAGAAGAGGGCGCCCGGCCCCCCGTTCTCCCCGAGGCAATGCCGCACCCCATACCTCTTTGGAATTAAAAAATCTTTCTTCCACAGTTCGCAGCGCTCGATCGCGATGCTGCTGACCACGAAGTGCGCCCCCCGCAGTGCCGAACGGCGGTCGGCGGACGCGACGACCTTCAGCCCCAAGCCGCTGACCTCGTTCATCCTGTGGGCAAGCCTTGTCATGCGGTCCAGATTCTCCGGATCAATATCCACCAGCGCCAGCGTCGAACCCGCCATCATCGGGTTTACAAAGATGTCGCGGAACATCGGGATGCCGAAGCTCATGCTCCCCGCCCCGATAAACACCAGCTTCATAGGCTCTTTTGACACGGTGCGCGCCGCCTTTCCCTTCAATTTTTCAGACCGCTACAAACCGGTTCTCCCGGCTGGATTTCTCGGCCGCCAGACAAACCTTCGCGCTGAGGATTCCGGCGCCGAGCGGCGCCGCCGACTCCCCGCCCCGGACCACGTCAAGGAAGTTGCCCGCCAGCGCCCGGTCGCCCCCAAAGTGGCCCATCTTCTTTGCGTCGAAGCTGTGCCGCTCAACCTTGGGCATTTCGTGGGAGTAGACAGCCAGCTCACCGGCGTACCAGTCGAACTCCAGCGTCCCCCGGGTCCCGAGCAACCGGATCCCCCGCTTCGCCGCCGCTTTCCGGGCGTAAAAATTCTGGCTGTACGCCATGTGCATCCCGGTGTCAAAGCGCAGCAGCGCCGACCCCGAGTCTTGGTTCCCGACATCTTCGCCAAAGCAGCAATACTCTCCGGTCACCTCCTCGTACCGTATGTTTTTTAATACATACGGGCTTTCCGGGCAGGTCCGGTACTCTTCACAGTCCTTACAAAGCAGCCCCGCCGGTTTGGAGCCGGAAAAAACCCGCTTCGCGTCCATCGCGCAGATTTCGGCGGGTTGACGTCCCAGAAGGAAGATCGCGTAGTCGAAATCGTGGGTCGCCTTCTGGAGCCACAGCCCCCCGGTGACCGAGTCGTCCCGGTACCAGTTGTGGTAGTACACCCCGCCGTAGGGCACATTGTTGACCGCCTGCGCCTGCTCCACCTCGCCGAGAGCCCCCGAGAGGACAATCTCCCTCGCCAAGGTACAGAGCGGGCTGACCCGCAACGGGAACGAGCAGACCGCCTGAGAGGTATAGCTCTTCGCGGCGTTCTCCAGCGCCGCGATTTGGCTTTCACTGATCCCCACCGGTTTTTCAAAGAAGAGGGGCAGGTTCCGTTCCATGATGAGGGACGCAAGCTCGGTATGCAGATTGCACCGGGTCGCGAGCATCGCCCCGTCGTAGGTTTGCCAGTCCAGCGCGTCGGTCAGGTTCCCGAAGAAGCGCGCCTCCCCGGTATACGCCTCCGCGAGCCGGTCCCTCGCGGCCGGGTCGGGGTCGCAGACGGCGCAAACCTCCAAATCCGGCTCCAGCTTCCGCATCTCTTTGAGCATCACCGAAGCCCGAAGCCCCATTCCCACGATCAGCAATTTCATTGCCGACAACCTCCTTGCATTAAATTTTGGACAGCGCCTCGTTGAATAACCCCAGATGTGCCCGGACGGTTTCTTCGGCGTCCTCGCCGGCCAAGGGGTTCACCTCAAAGACCATATGCCCGTTTTCCCCGCCGATGAACCCAACCTCCCGGAGCGCCCGCAGGACGCGCACGAGGTCGCCCAGCCCCAGATGCCCGCTTGGGTGGAAGAAGGAGGGGTGACGGTCGCCGAAGAAGGGGTCGCCCGGATCCTTCAGCACGCAGTTTGACAGATGCACCCGCCCAAGCAGTTTCGCGGCGCGCCGGTAAGAGTCCTCGAACGTCTCAAACAGACAGGGGATATGCCCCATATCCACCTCCAGCTTGAGGTTTTGAACACCCAGTCCTTCGATAAATCGGACGCAATCGTCGGTGGAGCCAAGCAGAAAGCGCTTGTCCAGCCCGGTATCCAGTGGCTCCAGAAGCCCGGTTAACCCGTGTTCGGCCAGCAATCCGCAGAGCCAGACGGCGACTTCCCCGAACCGCTTCACGGCGTCGCCCCGGCCGTCCGGCACGTCCGCGCCGGACACAAAGAGAAAGCTGTCCGCACCGATCTCCGCCGCCGCGTCCACTTCCCTCTTCAAAAACTCTTTGACAATATGCTGAATCGCGAAGTCAGCCGAGCCGAGGGAGAGCTTCCCCGCCGGAAAGAGGTGGTTCACGTAAGTGATCTGCTTGCCGCAGCCCCGCAGACCCAGAGCGGCCCGTTTGCGTTGAACCGGGTCAACCGGCAGGCAGCAGTCAAAGCAGCCGATGTCGTCCCGCCCCGAAAGGGCCAGCACGGTGCCGGCGTGGTACGCCTGATCGGCGGCGTAGCCCGGATAGAGCATGTGGTGGACAAACCCCAGCGTATAGTCCATCGCGCTAACCCTGAAGGGCAGCCTGCGCCGCAAGCTTCATCCGCCAGAATTCGCCCCACGCGCCGCACAATGTGGGCGCTTTGAGAGTGACCGTCCCGTCCTTGTAACTCCCCGGGTACAGCTTCGCTGTCATATCGCAAAAGCTGCCCTCGGCGAGGTCGATCTCCAGCGTGGGGTTTTTACCGGGTACAAGGGGTTTAACCACCGGCGATGTCCCCGCCAGAAGCTTGCGGGCGGCTTCGGTGATCTCCGCAGCGGTGTCCTGCAGCGGGCGGATGCATCCCCCCGTTTCGCAGAAACCCTTCTTCGTCTCGACGCAGGGGATACCCGGCATCAGCGCCTTCGCCTCCCGGCACCCCGCGTCGTCGCCAACCATCAGCAGGGCCGGCACCCCAAGCTCCCCGGCGATCATCGCCTCCAGCCCGATCTCGCCGACCGACAGTCCGTCCACCCGAATGTCCCGGTTGGTTAGCTCGTAGCTGTGGGGCAGAAGCGCGCCCGGGGTCCCCGCCTTGGAGTGAAACCCCAGCAGGACCAGCCCGTCAAAGCCGCTGTCCAGCCCCCCCGCCCATCCGGCGGTATACGGCGGTTTCCCGCAGTACACGTTCACCCCGCGCGGGACCTCATCCGGCGGGATGTTCCGCCCATAGAAGTGCTCGTCGTAAATTACGACCTCGGTGCCGGAGCCCGCGTTAAGGCCCCGCAGCAGGGCGCGGAGGTCGCTGAGGAAAAACCGCCGGCCCTCGGCATACTCGGCCGCGCCCACCTCGGCTTGGCAATAGCTCACGATCCCGCTGGCTCCCTCCATGTCGGTGCGGACCATCAGTTTCATCCGGATAACTCCCCTTTCAAGATTTTTCGCAGCGGCTCGGTCCGCCGCAGGAAGAATACGCCCGAGACGATAAACAGGCAGGCGACGGCGGTCATCAAAATCTGCGGCGCAACCCGCCCGCTGAGGATGCCCAATACGGCGGTGGTAACGCTCATCCCCGCCATACAGACCATCGAGCGCCCGGCGGTGTACGCCCCCATCAGCTCGGGGGGGACGATGTCATAAACCAGCACCGGAACGGCGCAGTTGACCACCTGAAGCCCGAGGTAGGCAAGGAAATAGAACCCGATGAAAAAGGCCTTTCCGCCGATCAGGAGCATGAAGACGAATCCCACGGCGCTCCCGGCGTTCCCCCAGAAGGTGAGCAGCTCGTCCGAAAAATGCTGCCGGAGGACCTTATAGAGCCAGCTTCCGAGGATCGCGGCGCCCATCGCGGCGATGACCATCAGCGGCGTCTCCGTCTCGGTCAGCCCCGCGTGGCTCATCCCGTAGACCGCCATAAACCCGATCGCGCCGCTGGACAGCCCCCGGGTCGCGAACGCCGAGACGAGCTTCCGGAAACTCGGGCTTTTCAGCAGCTCCCTCATCTGGCTAAGACCGCCCCGTTTCGGAACAACGGCCCGGTCGGGGAAAATGACCTCATACCGGCTGTTGACAAACGCCGTCAGGAGGTAGCACACCGCGGCGGTTCCAACCACCGGCAGCATGCTTTGCCTATACCCCGCCACGGACGCCCGCGCGGTGATGACCGTCAGAAGGATGCCGGCCGCGGCGCATGTGACCCCGGTGATGATCCCGTCGATGCCGAACAGCCGCCCGTAGCGGTTCTGGTCGATCACCTGATACAGAAACCGGTAGGAAAGCAGAACCTTAAGCCCCCCGAGGATATTCTGGAAAACCGTCGCCAGCAGTACCGCCGAAAAGAGCAGAGAGGCCGCCGTATGGCCGGTCAGCAGGAAGGAGAGGAGGACCAGCGGCAGGAGCACCTGCGCCGCCGAGAACGCGGTGGTCGCTCTGCGGATCCGGCTGACCCGGTCGATCATCCCTCCGAAGACGATGAAGACCGCCGCTTGGGTCAGGTTGGCGGCGGAAGCCAACGCCCCGATCTGCGCGTCCGAGACGCCGGATGTCTTCAAGAAGGTTTGGAGGACTGTCCCGGTACAGAACAGCACGGCGACCGCGTGGACCGCGTCGGTGATATAATAGCGCATCGAGTTCCGGTCCTGCGCGTCCCGGCCGCCCCGCGCCCGCGAGGCAATCTGCCTTATAAACTGTTTGATCATCCTTGGTTATCCCCATGCGCTCTGCGATATTGCGCCGGCGTTGTGCCGACGTACTTCTTGAACATCTTTCCGAAGTGGCGGAAATCCTCGTAGCCGCTCTTTTCGGCGACCTCGTAGATTTTGAGGTTTGTGTCGTTGAGCAGTTCCTTCGCCTTATCGATCCGGATCTGGGAGAGATACTCGCTGAAGGTGACCCCCATCCGCTGATGGAAGCAGTTGCTGAAGTAGCTCGGGGAGATGAACACCTGCCGCGCCACCTCGTCCAGCGTCAGTTTCCTCCGGTAATGCTCCGCGATGTAGGCGATCGCCTTCTCGAAGAGGGAGAAATTCAGCTCCTCCTCCCGTCTGCGGGCCGACATCGGGATGCTGTCGCAGATCGAGCGGTATAAGAACCGGTCGATCCCACCGGCGGAATCCTGCAGCAGCATCTGCTGGAGCTTGCGCGAAAAGTCGCTCCGGAGCAGCCGCTCGAAGCTGGAGCCGTTTTTCCCCGGGCGGTAGTCCGCCAGCATGATCAGCTCCATGATCTTCATGTAGATATACAGGCGGTCGCCGCCGCTCCACGCCGTAATCCGGTCGATATAGGAGAATACTAGGCTCCGAAGCCCGTCGTAGTCCCCCGCTTCCGCGAGCTCGCTTAAGCTCTGCGCCGCCGTCTCGGTCTGCTTAGACACATACCCGGCGTCCCGCAGGCCGCCGTGCCGCACTTCCTCGATATCGCTGACTGCGCCCTTCACCCGGTTGATCAGCTTCCCGATATACCGTTCCGGGTCGTCGGAATACTCCTTCGCGTCCGCCCAAAGGGTCACGACAAAGGGGTGCGCGTCGCTCATCCGCCGTTCGAACGCTTCCCGTTCCCCGGGCGCGGCGCAGCAGATCGCTAGCTCCGGGGACTGTTCGGAGAGCACCCGAAGGCCCTCCTCCCCTGTCTCGGCGCTCCCGACAACCTTGCAATCGAGCCACGCCCAGTTGATCTTCCCTTGGATTTCCCGGCAGACCGGGCAACCGAAGGTAAGGAATACCGTGTTGATCTTCTGGCTCATCAATCAATCCACAATCTCCTCTAATGTCAAGTCAGCACGACCCGGTTGCCGGAAACCCGGCATTCCCGGATACAGTCGCTCGTCTGGTGGGTCGAGCGGCAGCAACGGTATCCCCCCGGCGCTTCCTCGACGATATGCGCGTTCCGAAGCGCCTCCAGCGCGCGGACCGCGCCGGGGGCTGACCGGCAGGCGAGGAGCCACGCCTCCTCGGTGAAGACGCCGTTTTCGCAGGGCAGGTCGCGGAACGCCTTCTTAATGAAGGGGAACTCCTTCGCGGCGGCGGGCGACAGCACCAGCACCCCGTTCATCAGGTAGAAGGGATACCGATCGCCGACCCCCCGTTTCGGGCTCATCACATAGCAGTAGAGGCAGTCGCTCCGCGTCTCGGCGCAGCCGCCGGCGTAGACGCAGTCCACGCTGTAGCCCTTGAAAATGTCCGCCGTTTTTTCCAAAAAAGTCAGGTCCGCCACGGCTTCCCCGTTCCCGTCGGTGACGACGGTTATTTCGCTCGCAAACTCCGAGAGGGGTTTTGTGTTGTAGGTGCCGTCCTCGTTCCATGCCCACTGGTAGCGAACGGTCAGCGTCTGCCCCGCCAGCGGCTTGTCCGCGCTGGTCAGCGCAAAGAGGAACCGGTTGTCGAAGTACGATCCGTCCGGGGACAGCATCCGCTCCGCCCGGAGTTTGATCGGTTTCGGCAGGTCTTCCTTCAGGTAGAAGCGGTGCAGGCCGATGTGCATATCCCTCTGACCGAAGGGGGAGTCGCCGCCGTGGTGCCACACCGTCACCACCTCGCCGTCCGGCATCACCTCAAGGGAGGGCTGATACTCACAGTCGGGGGCGTCGATCCGGTGCCAGTTCTCCCCCATATCGTTGGAAACGGCATAGGGCGCGTGGCGGCGGGCGCCGATCAGCAGCCCGTTTTCCATCTGGGCGACCGTCTCGGGGACATAGCCGTCCAGCGAACCGTTGACGCTCTCCGCGCCGTAGAAGATCGCCCGCAGCGGCTCGTTTACATAGCCGAAGCGGGTGTTCCGCACCACTTGGCGCACCGATCGGGCGGCATAGACATCCGAGTTGACAAACAATATGCTGCCGTCCCCCAGATCGACAAAATCCGGCTCCCGCGCCTGAATTCCCGGCAGCACATAGTGCGGCTGGCTCCAAGTCAGCCCCCGGTCTTTGGAGCAGAAGAAGCAGGTCTGTATATTTTCGATGACATCCTCGCTCACATCGTGGCGTCCCCGGCGGGTATAGCCGGGCCCGAAACTCTCAAACACCGGGCCGCACGCGAT
>JAISVO010000051.1 GCA_031271525.1 Oscillospiraceae bacterium | reverse complement strand
CGACTTAAGCGCGCTGAAACTCGGCGAGATCGTGGATACCCTGACCGATTTGGACGAGGACATCGTCAATGTGGATGTCAAGGCGGATGGGAACGACATCAAGGTACGGGTATATGTGGAATAGGTTCCACTGGCTGAAAGTGCGGGTTAAAGTAAAGAGCGAGGGTGAACGGGGCGTGAATATATGGATTCCGCCCCTCTCCCTCCATGTGGCGCGAGGCGCGATCCTCTCCGCCGACGGCCTTCTGGGGCTGATTCCCTTCGCCGCCGGACGAACTGCCCGCGTTGGTTCGGATTTTTTACAGAAAACCGTGGCCGCGATACAGGACGAGGGTTTTGACGTCAATGTAAATGTACGGAGCAAAAAGGAAACCGTGAAGGTTCGGATACATATGGTGTAAATCCCCCGGCGTCCGTACCACGGACGTCGTCCCTCCTTCGCGGAGGCTATGGGAAAGGAGGAATGAGAGTGAAAAACACAACTATTGTAGCCGTCAACCGATATGTCGGCAGCGTATTGGCGCTGGCGGGGGTATGTTTGCTCTTCCGGATCGAGTTTGGCTGGTCGCTCCTTTTGTGGGCTGCGCTGCTGGCTGCGCTCTATCTGCTGGTCAAACCAATCTACAGTCTGTTGGCGGTGCCGTTGGATATGTTTCTGTTCGGCTTCGGAACCCTCTGTCTGGATGCGCTGATGATTACCCTCGCAACCCCCTACCCCTTCGCTTTCTGGCAGGCACTGGCCGCCGCCGCTATCGTTACGCTGGTGTTCTCGTTTTATGAGAAGGCGCGCTCCGCTTAAGGGCTGACCTTCGGGAACGCCGCCGACAGCGCTTTCGCCCGCGCTTCCTTGACCGCGCGGGTGAGCTGGCCCGGCAACTCCGCCGCCGGGGTCCCGGCACGGCGGGAATAAGGGAAAATATGCAAACCTTCGGGGCGCAGCTCCTTGAGTGTACCGAGGGTCTCGTGAAAGTCATCGTCGGTCTCTCCGGGGAAGCCGACAATGATGTCGGCTGTGATCACCGCGCCGTTCCAGCTTTCCCGCAAAAGCGCGAACGCCGAAGCGATGTCGGCCGCCGTATACCTCCGCCCCATCGCCGCGAGGGTTTTGTCACAGCAGCTCTGCAGCGAAAGGTGAAACGCCGGGCGGAAGTTCGGCTCGCCTTTTAGCGCGCCGACCAACTCGCCGCCGGCATGACGGGGATCGATCGAACTGAGCCTCACAGGGACCGGCGCGGCGGCGCGGCAGACCGCTTGAGTCAGGATCGGCAGCGAGGGACGGTAGGAGCCGATCTCGGTTCCGGTCAATATGATCTCGACAGCGCCGTCTTCAACGGCTCTCCGTACGGCGTCAAGGACGCTCTTGGATGGGCGGGAACGGGCGCGGCCCCGTGCCGCCGGTACCTTGCAATAGGTACAGCGGTTGTCGCACCCTTCTTGGATTCGGATATACGCGCGGCTCCGCCCCAAAGGGCGCGCATCGGGAAGGGTGTCCTCAAAATCTTCCGGCAAGGTCGCCGTGAGGTTTGCCGATACGTGCTCTTCCAGCGCGGCGAGGAACGCCGCGCGGTTTGACGTGCCACCGACGAGGTCGATACCGTTGATTCCGGTCAGTTCCTCCGTCTGCGGCAGACAGCCGCAGACCGCAAGCAGCGCGTCCGGGTAGCGTTTTCGCATCCGCCGTATGGCGTTGCGCGACTTTTTGTCCGCCGTCCCCGTAACGGTGCAGGTGTTGACGACCACAGCATCGCAGTCCGCCTCGTCTGCTGTGAGGACGGTGTGCCCCCGGCGGCGCAGAAACTCTGCCATACCGGCGCTTTCCGCTTGGTTGCTCCGGCATCCCATAGTTGTGATCACAATCCGCATGATGGTTCCTTTGGTTATTCTATCCCTTTATTGGGAGGATAGAGAGATTTTTTTGGCGGGAACGACCCTTGAATTTTCCCTCTTACGGTGTATAATAAGTATATCGTAAAATGTGGGAGGAAGCAAGGACATGAAAACCTTTTCTGTTCAACTAAAATCGATCGCGGACGTTAAAAACTTTGTCAACGCCGCCTGCACCCAGCCCTGCGACATCGACATCGTCTCCGGGCGGTATGTCATCGACGCGAAGTCGATTATGGGGATTTTCTCGCTCGACCTGTCCAAGCCGTTTACCGTCGAGCTACACGGCACCGACGAGGACGCCGAAGCCTTCGCTCAAAATGTCGGGGAGTTTATAGAGAAGGAGTAGGACCCGTTTCGTTCACACCGGGGCGTCGCGTGTAAAACGCGGCGCTTTGTTTTTGTTCGCCGGGGCATTGAACGGTTGGGTTCTAACCTGTCTGTATTGGACATATCCTCCAACCAGATAGGAGGCATGACCATGCGGAGATTTGTTTGCTGCGTATTGATATTGGCGTTGCTGCCGGTGTGGAGCGTTGCCGACGATGCCGGAATCGTCGATGAATGGGTACCTGCGGAGACGGTCCCCGCCGCAGCGGGAGCGCTGGACGTGCCCGCGCCGTCTGTGATCCTCACTGAGCGGTCGACCGGCGCCGTGCTTTATGAAAAAGACGCCGATCGGAGACTCGCCCCCGCGAGTGTCACCAAGGTGATGACCCTGCTGCTGACAATGGAGGCGATCGAACGGGGTCAGCTGACCGTCACCCAGAAGATCACAGTCAGCCGAGCCGCGATGAGTATGGGCGGTTCCACTGCTTACCTGCACGAGGGGGAACAGTATACCATCGACGAGATGCTCAAAGCCGTGACCATCGCCAGCGCGAACGACGGATCGGTCGTCCTCGCCGAAGCGGTATCCGGGACGGAGGGCACCTTCGTCGCCAAAATGAACGAGCGGGCAGCCGAGCTGGGGATGACGAACACACATTTCGTCAACTGCCACGGGCTGGACGATCCGGACCACTACACAACAGCGAGGGATATTGCGGCGATGTCCCGGGCGCTCCTCGACCACAAGCTGATTAAGAATTACACGACGATATGGCTGGATTCCCTCCGCGACGGCGCGTTTACGCTGGCGAATACCAACCGTCTGGTGCGGTACTACGACGGCTGCACCGGCCTGAAGACCGGGACGACCAGCAAAGCCGGGTCCTGTATCTCCGCTTCCGCGGAGAGGGAGGGTATGGAGCTGATCGCCGTCGTACTGGGTGCCGGAAGCACCGACGACCGCTACGAGTCCGCCCGCAAAATGCTGGACTACGGGTTTGCCAGTTTTTCGCTGATGACCGCGTGGCCGGACGAAGCGCTGCTGCCGGTGCCGGTCCGCCTAGGGCGGCAAAACGAAGTACAGCCGGTCCCCGAGGGGGACAAGACGGTGATCTACGAAAAGCACAAGAAGGCGCTGATCACGAAGACGGTGATGCTGGATGCCGAGGTCAAAGCTCCGGTCGCCTTGGGTCAGAAGCTCGGCGAGGTCGTCGTGGAATGCGAAGGGGCGGAGCTGATCCGGGTCCCCCTCGTGGCGTCCAAAGGGGTGGAAAGGCTCACTTGGTGGGATATTTTCCGGAGGTTATTGGGCGTGCTGACGATGTCCGGAACAGCGAACAACGAACAATAGACAACGCATGGAACAACAGCAAGCAGGGCGTCTCCTGTTGTTATCTGTTCGTTGACATATGAATAAGGAGCGCCGGTTCCGGCGCTCCGTGCGGGTGGGGAAGCTTTAGAGGGTTTTCAGATGGGCGAGGCAGCTGTTGCAGATGTACTTGTCTTTGTAGAGGGTGAGATTTTCCGGGTTGTCGCAGAAGACACAGGAAAGCTCATACTTCTTTAGGACGATGCTGTTGCCGTCAACATAGATTTCGATGGGGTCTTTCTCCGCGATGTCCAGTGTGCGCCGCAGTTCGATGGGGAGGACGATCCGTCCCAGTTCGTCGACTTTCCTTGTGATCCCGGTGGATTTCATATACGGTTCTCCTTGTAATAAACTCGGCGTTCCCTAGCGTCAGTATGTGGGAAGATCGCCGGTTAGTGACAATTATAGACGTAATTTGCATATCTGTCAACATCAAATTTGTAAAAAAAGAAGAAAATTTGGAGGAACCACATGGCGATGTCGGTCTTGCTGGTGGTCATGATGCTGACCTCCGTTGTTTACGCCATTTGTGCGGGAACCGTAACTGAGATGTCCGCAGGATTACTGGAGGGTGCGGAGCTTGCCGTACGGCTTGGAATTAGCATGGCGGGCGTCCTTTGTCTTTGGAGCGGGGTGGTGGAAGTGATGCGCCGATCCGGACTGATGCTTAAGTTGAGCAGTCTGTTGAAGGGTCCGCTGAGCGTTCTCTTCCCCGAGACCAAGACCGACCCGGATTTACGGAGCGATTTAGCGGCGTCTGTGTCCGCCAATCTACTGGGACTGGGTAACGCCGCCACCCCGTTATCGATCCGTGCCTGCACCAGACTCCACGACAATGCGGGGCGGACGGGGGTCGCCTCCGACTCGGTCTGTATGCTAGTCATCCTCGGCGCGGGTTCTCTCCAGCTCATCCCGGCGACGGTCGCGGCCGCCCGTGCTTCCTTAAACGCGCAAAACCCCTTTGAGATCCTCCCGGCTACTTGGCTTGCGACATTTGTGAGCTGTACCGCCGGGATCGCGTGCGGTTTATTGCTGCGAAAGATCTGGAAATGATCTGGTCGATGATCGCGCCGTTGATTATCTTAGGGGTGTCGCTGTATGCCGTCTTGCGGGGCCATGACATCTTCGCGGCGTTCCTTGCCGGAGCGAAGGAGGGGCTTGCTGTGCTGGTTCGGATCGTCCCGGCGCTGGTGACGCTGCTCGCGGCGATCACGATGCTCAGGTCCTCCGGGGCGCTGGACGCGTTCAGCGAGCTTTGCCGCCCCCTCTTTGCGCTCTTGGGGATTCCGCCCGAAACAGCGCCGCTGCTGATCATCCGTCCCTTTTCAGGGAGCGGGGCGCTCGCGATGGGGATCGATCTGATGAGCCGGTATGGGGTGGAGTCGGTGGTCGGGAAAACGGTCGCCGTTATGCTCGGTAGCACCGAGACAACATTTTACGCGGTCAGCGTCATCTGCGGCGCGGCAGGTGTGACCAAGACGCGCTACATCATCCCTGCGGCATTGACCGCCGACTTCGCGGGGTACGTCACGGCGGCTGCGGCGGTGAAATGGCTTCTGTGAAATTCTTACGACAGGGGTTGACAAAACCTTCCTCGCATGTTAGCATATGGATGTCGTTATTCCTTCTCGAGGAAAGGAACGGTGGTCTCTTTGATTTCTGTAGAGAACGCGAGACTCCTATTATGGAAGATGGGGTTTGAACTAGACAGGAAGATGCAGCTGCCGAATTTGGAGAGTTATATAAAAGTGAGCTATCCTATGGCGACCTTTGACCTGCCTAAAGATAAAAAATATTTATCCCATGCGAAATCCGAGAAGCTGCTTGAGATGTTTAGGAGGTTTCTCCTATGACAGAAGGGAGGAAATGATGGAACTGAAGATCACGGATTTTTTGTGCTTTCCCTACAAGCGTATCATCACCCCCACCGGAGAGGAAGGGGGAACGGCGTTCTTCGCGGACGCGCCGGAACTGGATGGTTGCTGTGCGGAAGGGGCGACCTACGAAGAGGCGGACGAAGCTCTGACGCGCACCATACAGCGCCACATCCAGATGTACCTGAATAAGGGCTTAGAGCCGCCCCGTCCCAACGGTTGTTAGCAGTCTTATCTCCCCGATTTGCCCAACGTCTGGTGTTCCCCCAAAGTGTCCATTGTCAATGAACCGCCAGCCCCAGAAACTCAGTCGCTTCCTCAACCATCTTATACTTCAGGATCTTCCCGGCGGCGTTCATCGGGAAGCCGTCCACAAAGCGCACATAGCGGGGGGTCTTGTGCTTCGCCATATGGGAGCGCACATACTCTTTGATATCGTCCTCGGTTGAGGTCGCGCCCTCCTTCAGTACGACGCAGGCCATGATCTCTTCACCGTATTGGCTGTCCGGGACGCCGATGACCTGCACGTCCCGCACTTTTTCGTGTGTATAGATGAAATCCTCGATTTCCTTGGGGTAGATGTTCTCGCCGCCCCGGATAATCATATCCTTAATCCGCCCGGTGATCCGGAAGTTGCCGTCGGTTCGGCGTCGGGCCAAGTCGCCGGTGTGGAGCCAGCCGTTTTCGTCAATCGCTGCGGCGGTTGCCGCCGGCATCTTGTAATACCCCCTCATGATGTTGTAACCCCGGGCGACAAACTCGCCGTCGGTGTCGTCCGGCAGATCCTCCCCTGTCGCCGGATCGACGATCTTGCACTCGATCCCGGGCAGCGGACGCCCCACCGTGCCGACGCGGACGTCGATCGGGTCGTCTGAGCGGCTCATCGTGCAGCCGGGGGACGATTCTGTTTGCCCGAAGACGATGGTGATTTCCCGCATCCGCATCTTCTCCAGAACGTCCTGCATCACCTTGACCGGGCAGGGGGAACCCGCCATAATTCCGGTCCGCATGTGTGCAAAATTAGTCGAGGAGAACAGCTCGTGCTCCAGCATCGCGATGAACATCGTCGGGACACCGTTGACCGCCGTGATTTTCTCTTTATTGATCGCCTCCAGCGCGAGCCGGGGCGAGTATGCGGGCAGCGGCACCATCGTTGCGCCGTGGGTGACGCTGGCGGTCATCGACAGTACCATCCCGAAACAATGGAACATCGGCACATGGATCAAAAATCGGTCGGCGGTCGAAAGGTCCATTCGGTCGCCGATATTCTTGCCGTTGTTTACGACGTTGTAGTGGCTCAGCATAACCCCCTTCGGGAAGCCGGTCGTGCCCGAAGTGTACTGCATATTGCAGACATCGTGACGGTTCAGCATCGCTGAACGGGAATAAACTGCTTCAATCGGAGTCTCCTCAGCGAGTGCCGGAAGGTCGTCCCAATGAATGCAGCCGGGCGCTCGGCTTTCCGCCGTGATCACGTTCCGCAGGAAGGGTAGTTTTTGCGTGTGGAGAGGTTTTCCAATCCCCGCCGTATGGTTTTTCAGCTCCGGGCAGATGCCGTTGATGATCCCGAGGTAGTCGGAGTCCTTATGCCCGTCGATTAGGACCAGCGTGTGGGTGTCCGACTGCCGGAGGAGGTATTCCGCCTCGTGGATTTTATACGCCGAATTGACGGTGACCAATACCGCGCCCGCCTTGATCGCTCCCCAAAAGGTGATGAACCACGCCGGGACGTTGGTCGCCCAAATCGCGACCTTGTCCCCCTTGCGGACGCCAAGGGAGATGAGCGCCCGGGCGAAGCTGTCCACATCGTCCCGGAACTCGCTGTAGGTACGGGTGTAGTCCAGCGTCGTATACCGGAACGCCGTCTGGTCGGGGAACTCCTCCGCGACCCGGTCCAAAAGCTGCGGGAAGGTGAGGTCAATCAGGCTCTCCTTCTCCCAAATGTACTTTCCGGTACCGTCCGCGTTGGTATATAAGGCCGACCCGCCGGAGGGCTTATCTAAGAACCGGCTCATAAACCACGCGTACTGCGGGAGGACGATGCCGGCGTCTTCCAAATCCTCGGCCCAGCGCTTGACCCACTCTAAAGAGATGTAGCCGTCATAGTTGATCGAACGGAGGGCGTTCATCATTTCGTTGATCGGGAGGTCGCCCTCACCCATCATCCGGTATTGGGTCGAACCGTTCGGCGCTACGACCGAATCCTTCATATGTACGTATTTGATATACGCCCCGAGGTTTTGGAGCGTCTTCTCGGGCTGCTCACCCGCGATCCGGTAGGGATGGTGCGCGTCCCACAGCGCCGCGACGGCGTCGCTCGCGACTTTTTGCAAGAGGTCGCGCAGGCGGGCGGTATCGGTATAAACGCCGTTGCTCTCGACCAGAAGGGTGACCCCTTTTTCTGCCGCGGCCGGCGCGATAGCACGGAGTTGCCGCGCCACGGCGTCGTCATCCACCTCTCCCTCCGGCGCAACGTCCCGGTCGGCCAGTACCCGGATGAATGGGGTCTTCATCTTGGAGGCAAGCTCGATATAGCCGAGGAGCTCCTCCCGATTGCTCTCCTCCTGCTCGGTGTCCTTTAAGCAGCACGCCGAGGAGAAGCAGGAGACGGAGAGTTTGAGGGCGTTCAGTTTTTTGAGCGTATCGGGGAGCTGTTTTTCGGTGAACGGCTGGGCGCGCATCGCGAGCAGATCCTGCCCGATGCCGCGCACCTCGATACCGTCGTACCCCAAGTCCTTCGCCGCCGAGGTGATCTCCTCCCAGCTCGAACGGGGACAGGCAATGGTTGAAAACGCGATCTTCATAGTGATAGGTCCTCCTCTGACGTAAATTCTACAATTAAGTGTAAATTATATGGCAAGAGGGCTTCTGTGTCAAGCCCCGCGAGAACTCAGGTATCTCTCCAACACTTGCTTTCGTCCGTCCGCAAAGTCACACATCCGCGCAGAATGAACGAAGTGTTCACCGGCAATATTCCCAAATTGCCCGCGATGTGCTATACTGGTCAGCATAATCCCTCACCAAACCGAATCGGGAGGAACTGACAGTGAGAAACCGGTTAGCATCCTTGGTCATGACCCTCGCCCTCATATTGACACTGGTGACAGCGGTGCCGCTGACGGTAAGGGCGGTGCAGATTGAAACACCTATGACGTTCAGCACGGGGTTACATACGGCGGCAATCAAAACAGACGGCTCGCTGTGGATGTGGGGGTTGAATAACTACGGACAGCTCGGCAACGGCGCAACCAAGACCGGAAGGATACCAGAAAAGATCGGGGATGGATATGCGTCTGTCAGCGTCGGCGCATACCATACCCTTGCCGTAAAGACAGACGGAACCCTGTGGGCATGGGGACGTAACAACTACGGTCAGCTCGGGGACGGCACGACAATTGACCGCAGTGTTCCGGTGAAAATCATGAACGATGTCAGAACCGCAGATTCCAAAGAAAGCTTTTCTTTTGCCGTAAAGACAGATGGTACACTGTGGGCATGGGGCGAAAACTCCAGTTATACGATCGGTGACGGATCCGACATAAATAATCCTACGCCCGTGTTTGTCATGGATGACGTGAGCGCGATATCTGCGGGGAACTCCTTCGCTTTGGCATTGAGAACCGACGGAAGCTTATGGAGCTGGGGTCACAACAAACACGGCCAATTGGGTTACCGAACCTCCGGTGATTATGGAATAACACCGCAAAAAGTAATGGATAATGTATCTTTAATTGATACGGCTGCCGGCTGCTCGTTGGCGGTGGATCAGAACGGGCAATTGTGGTCGGGGGGATGGAATTACCATGGGCAGGCTGGGCGGTCATCAACCCCATACGCGGTAGACTTCGCTATAAGAGGCTTTGACAACATACATGCTATCAGCGGCGGCGCAGACTTCGGCGCCGCGATCAAAACCGACGGAACGTTATGGACATGGGGACGCAATGAGGAAAACCAACGGGGGTTGAATAAGGACTCGGTGCGGGATGGAGTGTTCGGTCTTGCCATGACGGACGCAATCGCGCTTGACTGCGGTTTCCGTAATGTCGTTGCTTTGAAGCCTGATGGGTCACTCTGGGGATGGGGTGAGAACGATTATTCGCAGCTCGGGAACGGAACACAGGCTAACGCAGAGAAACCCATTAAGATCCTTGATGATATACTTATTCCCGGCGCAGCACCCAGCGGAAGCGTCACCCACATTACTCTCAGCGAGTCGGCGCTTACCCTAACGGTCGGGCAGACGAAGAAACTGACGGCGCAAGTCCGCCCCGGCGGCGCAGATCCTACCGTACGGTGGATCTCCACAAATCCGGCAGTCGCGACGGTGAGCAACGACAGCATGACGGCTTCGGGCGGTACGATTGAAGCCCTGTCGGAAGGGCAGACCGTTATCAGCGCACTAACCCCGGACGGGCAAGCGGCGCAGAACTGCGTAGTCACAGTGGTCGCGGCGGCGCAGACGGATGAGTCAGCGGACTCGCCCGAACCCTCCGCCATTGACACTGGTTACGCGAAGCCGGTGGACAACTACCCCAACACTCCGTTGGAAATCTATCCGAACCCCTACCTTGGGTGGCTTGGAGTCCCCGAAAGGGGTGCGTTTGCGGGAAGGTTTCACTTGGGGATTGACATTTTGCACTATGAAAACTCCCCGGTGTACGCCGTCCGTGGCGGAAAGGTCGTCTGCGCGCAGTTAGTCGGCGAGTACGGTAACCTTGGGAAATCCCCCGGCGGGGTCGTGATCATTGAGCATACGAACGATGACGGCAAGCCGTTCTACGCGCTGTATGGGCACATCAAGATCGGCGATGGAATCGCCGAGGGCAAAACCGTAGCGAAGGGGGACCCAATCGGGGCGGTCGCCCTATGGGACCCGAACTCCCCCTACCAACACCTGCACTTCGGAATCAACACAAGGGCGTTAAGCTATACCGGCTACACCTCGAACAGCGCCAACACATTGGGGTTTGTCGATCCGATCGTGTTTCTGGACACAACCTGCGGCGGTCTTATTGTCAAAGCACCCGCCGAACAGCCCGCTCCTTGGGCAAAGGCGGACATCGACGCGGCGACCGCGCTGGGGCTTGCGACACCGGAGCTTTGCAACGGGTACACAACACCCACCACCAGAATTGAGTTCTGCCGTGGGGTTGTCAACATGCTGCGGGTTGTCGGCTACCCGGCGGATAGCGTGACACCGAAGACCTTTGCCGACACGACCGACCGGGATATCGGGATCGCGGCTTCGCTTGGGATCATCACCGGATCCGACACGGCGAACAACCTATTCAACCCGGACGGTACGCTGACCCGGGAACAGGCGGCGACGATGCTCCGCAACGTTTGGTCTGTCGTCGGCTTCTATACCGAACCGAAGGAGGCCGTCGCGTGGACAGACCGGGGCGACATCGCAAGCTGGGCGCAATCTGCGGTTGACTTCATCACCGGTCAGGGGATCATGGGCAGCACTGAATCAGGCAAACTGACCTTTTCGCCCAAGACGCTGTATACCCATCAACAGAGCATCATCACCCTGCTGAGAGTGTATCAGGCGTTGACGGCGGCGGGGTAGGTGCCCTAAAAAGCAGGTTACCGCGCTGCGGATCGCCCGGGGTGGGATATATTGCCCTTGAGGAAAACAAACAACACTTTACGAACCGGAGGGATTCAGATGTATTGCAGTAAATGCGGATCAAAAATCAACGATGGCGTAAATATTTGCCCTGAGTGCGGACAACCAACAAACGCGCCGGAGCGTTCGCCCGTGCAGAATACGGTCGTTATTAACTTTGGAGAGTCCGATGTAAGACTCTATATCGCCATAGCAATCAATATCGCCGCAGCCATCATGTTTGTTTTGAACTGGTTTAGCATAAGTGGGCTGTCCTTTGCGGGAAGCCTTACAGGGCTTCCGATAGACGGCAAAGACGGCGCGACGGTTTTTGCAACGTTCTCGGCAATCAATCAGGCGGTCGGGTCTGCCGCGGCAAGCGGCGCACATATCGAAGGGCTTACCATTCTGCGAGCGCTCTTTGTTGCGCTTCTTATCATTCCCGTGATGAATATTGTAAGCGCATTTATGCTGTTCATAAAAAAGTATCGCGCCCGCCCTGTTCTTTTTGCCGCAGGCATTTACACGCTGTCGGTTGGCGTTCTTTTTATTATATTCACTTTTATTTACAATGCGTTTCTGACAAACGACGCAAGCGGCTTGGCATCGCTGTGGATGGGCGTATCCTTAAAAACCCCGGTGTATGTCACCGTGTTATTGGGATTGGCGAGTATTTTTGCTCTTCCGAAGAAAAGCGCTCCTAGCAAAAAACATGCGGAGGTAGCACGAGCAAAAGAAGCTCATACCGATAGCGTTGAGCAAATAGCAAAACCAACGGATGCTGAACAGCGCCGCAGAAGCAAAGCGGCATATAAGAAAATTGTCCTATTCGTCACAGCTGGCTTGATCATTGCAGCCATCGTGTATGTCATCATGGAGGTTCCGCTGGAGATAACAACCGTATCCTTGGAGAGAAAGCCGCTTTTAACGACGGTGAGTGTATCTAACACCGGAAATGTGTTTGCCGTCAAAACAGACGGTACAGTCGTTACTACTGACGAATCTGCGGATGTATCTGATTTATGGGACATAAGCGCCGTATCAGCAGGTTCGGCCATATCAACAGAAGGGTTGGGCGAAAACTATTACCTGTTCTTAAAAACGGATGGTACAGTTATCAGCAGATGCAATTACAACATAATTCCTGCCGCAGGAAAATACAATGTTTCTGACTGGCAAGACATTATTGCCATATCGGCGGGTATTTGGCATTCTGTCGGTCTAAAATCTGACGGCACAGTTGTTGCAACGGGACACAATGAAAACGGAGAGTGCGATGTTTCCGGGTGGAGCGATATTGTCGCGGTTTCGGCAGGGTTCAATTATACCGTCGGCCTAAAATCCAACGGTACGGTACTTGTCGCGGGGAAGTTCGACAAAAGAAACCGAAACGCTATGTCAAAGTGGCGCAATATTGTTGCTGTTGCGTCTGGAGACCGTTACACGATCGGAGTAAAATCTAACGGGAAGGTCGTTATCGCAAATGCCGAAGGTGCATGGGAATGGAATGATATTCAATGGCGTGAGGTATTGAAATGGAGCGATGTTATTTCCGCCGCTGTCGGCTATATACCAGCAGTCGGACTAAAATCAGATGGTACGGTTGTTATCTCGGACAACGAACCGAGTTTACCGCTTCCTGACGTATCTGATTGGTCCGATATCGTTTCGGTTGCTGCGGGTCAAGGTAACATCGTTGGGTTGAAAGCAGACGGCACAATCGCTCCATTACCTGATTACGGCAATGATGAATTCCGCAAAACGATACGTGAATGGCACGGCATTAAGCTGCCGTGAGATATTTGTTAGAGAAACAGACACTCTCCACCCTTGTTTAACAAAGTATAGCTTGACAGTGTCAGGCTGTACTTTGTGGTCTGTCAAAAAAAGTTGCCCAATAGAGTTTTTTAGTATATTGGCGATGGGGATGAGAGATGAAGAAACGAAACAGCGATGGATCGATGATTCTTGCCAGTCTCGCGAATAGTTCCAGTATCTTCATCGCTGCACCTCGGTTGACATAGTACCCCATTCTGCCGAGACTGAACGGTATACTCTCTTTACATGCGTTTGACGTGTCTTATAATGTCAACCCTTGACATACTGCAAAAATGCGCGTATACTGTCGATATGGACCAAAATAAACAATGCACGGAGGGAATTACGAATGAAAAACTTGCGGGTTTCCGCGAAGCTGATCGTAAGCTTCATCATTGTAATTGCGCTGGCGGTTATCGTCGGTGTGGTCGGCATCTTCGGAATGTTACAACTAGACGAGAAGTACACAAGCATGTATGACAATAACCTTGTACCCCTGCCCTACATGAGCAATGTCACTACAATGTTCCAACAGATCCGCGTTAACCTCCGCGAGTTCACCATTGGCGCGTACGCCGACAACCAACAGCAGGTGGAAAACGCCCGGACGGCTATCGACGGCTTCATGGCGGACATATCCACTAACCTCGACGCCTACGAGGCTCTGATCAGCAACGAGGAGGTTGAAACCCTCTTCACTGACGCAAGAACGAGATATGAAGCCGAGTTCCTGCCCTTTATAGATGCCCTCAATCAGGCGGCGTTGGCTTTCGATGAGGTGCAGGTGCTTGCCATTTCCGCTGATTCGGGACCGATGATCAACTTCGTCAGCGGAAACTTTGCTCAATGCATGGATATAGAGGTCGCGGACGCCTCCGCCGTCTCGGACGCGAACACCGTCCTCGCTCAGATCATGCTGACCATGATCATCGTTGTGCTGGTGATTGCCGTCGTCATCGCTATGATCCTCGCCTTCTACATATCGGGGTTGATCAGCAAGCCGCTGAGAGCGCTCTCCGACTTCATGAAGAAAGCCGGATCGACCGGCGATATCTCGATGACACAGGAGGACGCCGATACCTCCATGAACTACGGTCAGATACGGGATGAAATCGGGGAGACTATCAAAAACACTTCCTCCTTTCTGCTCCACATCACCCATATGTCCGACATGCTGAGAAAGATCGCGAACGGCGACCTGACCCCCGATATTAAGCTGCTAAGCGAAAACGACACCATCGGCACCTCGCTGAAGACGATGCTGGACTCCCTCAACAACATGTTCGGCGAGATCCACAACTCTACCAACCAAGTCAGTACCGGCGCAAAGCAGATCGCGGACGGCTCGCAGGCTCTGGCGCAGGGATCGACCGAGCAGGCGGCGTCGGTGGAGCAGCTGTCGTCCTCCATCAGTGAGATTGCCGAAAAGACGAAAACCAACGCCGACATGGCGGGTAAGGCGGCGGCTCTCGCGGACACGATCATGCGAAACGCCGAAAAGGGCAGCCAGCAGATGAACGAACTGACCGGCGCGGTACGGGACATCAATACGGCGAGCCAAAATATCAGCAAGGTTATCAAGTCGATTGAGGA
>JAISVO010000041.1 GCA_031271525.1 Oscillospiraceae bacterium | reverse complement strand
GCCATGCCGTAAATGCCGATAATACCGACAAGAATGGAAAAAACGATGACGATCAGGAAACTGACGATCAGCTTCGCGGAAACTTTCAGGTTTTTCACAAGGAAGACCTCCTAAGTATTATATTTGTCACGAGGGTATACATTCCCCCAAATAAGTATATCACAGGTTTCGTTTTGTTGCGGTAACATAATTACATGATGGCCAAGATGGCCAAAATGGGGCGTTGCTGTAGATGCGCGGTTTTAGAACCTGTTCTCATAGGCGTTTCAGGTGGGTATACAAATGAGAACAGGTTTTCACAGTCAACGAGGACAGTGAGCAAATCAGCGCATGGAAGAAAGTTTCCAAACTCCTGCGGTGGTAACTCCCGCTCTTGAAATAAGGGTTGACAAACCATCGAGAATACTGTAGTATACCCACGTACAAAATGGTTCGAGCCTAACAAACTTTTTCAGAAAAATCTAACACCTTTTTGAAAAACGCTTTTTCAGAAAGAACCTAACCCTCAGGCAATATCAATGGTTTGGAGAACCTGAAGCGAGTTTGAAAATGCACCCGTAGCTCAGATGGATAGAGTGTCAGACTCCGACTCTGAAGGCCGTGGGTTCGAATCCCGCCGGGTGTACCATAATTCCCCATAAGGAAGCCTGTCGCGAAAACGATTGGCTTCTTTCATTTTTTGTGGTAATATGTATTTGAAAGCATGAGCGGGCTTTGCGGACACAGAGTATTTAATATTATCGGGAGGCGTAGGATGAAAAATATAATCACAATACAGCACACACAATCTGTTCACCATGTTAACGGAATGATAGGGGGACAGGGAGATTGGAATTTATCAGAGCTTGGCTTTGAGCAGGCTAATCGAATTGGTGAGAATATTGCAAAAGAGATTGATGGCAGTAAGTATATCATGTACTCGTCTGACCTACTGCGTGCAAAGCAAACAGCAGAAAATGTAGGCAAGCATTTAGGCATTGAACCAATATTGACCGCCGCGTTGAGAGAAATAAGTTGCGGTGCTGCCAACGGAGTATCAAAAGAAGAATCTCGAAAAATATTCCAAGGGCCAATGAAAACCATCGATGATAAATCCTATCCGGACGCAGAGTCGATGAGAGATGTTTGGAATCGTCTCTTTGAGTTCTTAAGAGAGATAATGACTCGTAAAGAAGAAAACATAATTATTGTCGCTCACGGAATCTCTTTAGGTATATTTAATATGCTATGGCTTGGCTTGGACGTTGATGTTCTTAATAAATGCGGTATGTGGGGAACTTCGGGGGGCATAACATTCATGCGCGAAGAGGCATCGGAATTCGGCGCTAAGCGTGTAATATCCCGTTTTAACGACCAATCATACAGCCGCAAATAAGCATACTGCGTAATTGGTTCGCTCTATAAAACTCGGGCAATATAAGAAACACACATATCTAATAATCGGCAAATCCGTCAAAAGTAAATGGAGGTGTTGATAGAAAGCTTTCAAGCCCGGAAGTCTTTCAATTGCAAGACTTCCGGGCTTCTACTACGTTCAGAAGCAGTGAAGCGGAGTGGTTTTTGCGCTATTTTTGCAGTGGCAACAGGCGAAATGCAAGATAAAACGAGTAAATACCCTGAAAATTACCAAAACGTTGTAGTTTCCCCACATCGAGGCATGAGCCAATTGTTCCGCCGAAGGAAAAACCGCAAAAACCCTCGGGAATACGATAAAGAAAAGTATAAGCGGCAGAATGTCGTGGAGCGCCTTTTTCGAAGATTGAAAGAATTTAGAAAAGTGTGTACTCGCTACGACAAAGCAGATGTTATGTTCCTTGCGTTGATCCAGTTCGCCTTTGTAATCATCTGGCTAAATTTGCGTCAACACGCCCTAGTTTTGCAGCCTGCCACCCAAAAAGCGCGTCAGCATGGAGCAGTCAAGGTGATTGGCAAACAAAATGCGGGACACGGATAATTTTATGTCAATTGACTTTTTGAAGACGTTAACCAAGTTAAAGGCATTCTATTTATCTTGCGTAAACTTAATGCTGATTGTGAAGGTCTTGCGGGCTTCCTCCCATATGTGACCTTCGTCCAGATATTCAATTGACTCGCATTGACTCTTTTCCAATAATCCTCACTGTATGACATGTCTCTGGTATAGCATATCTCACTCTGGCTGTACAGTTCGTTAGCTATATCTCCAACATGCAAATTTCAGCGGATCGAAGGCTTCACTGTTACCGATTGGATGTCATAGGTCACCCCCATCCAACCGCTGTCCCTTGTTAATGATGTGTTGTCAATTGCAGTAAGTACTCCCCGACAGCGTCGCAGAATAAATTGGCGGCGCGGAGCGCTTCGGTCAGGGTGTTCGCGGCGGTGCCGACCTCAAGGATCAGCGACCCGGGGGTCGCGTGCTGGTTGAAACGTTCCTCCCGCAGATGGATCGGGCGCATCAGGGTGGGGCAGGCCGCAAGCAGCCGTCTTTGTAATTGCGCCGCGAAAGCGAGATTGTCCCGCCAGTTGTCATGGGGCAGACCCATATCGTCGCTCCCGGCGACAAACATCAGCTGCGCGGTTTTGCCGTATTCACTCTCGCAGACCGGCTTATACGCTGTCCCGTCCGCTTGGGAGATCGAGTCGCGGTGTATGTCCAGCACCACTTGAATGGTTGGGTACTGCTCAATATAGGTTTGGATACTGCTGAGCGAGCGCACATAAGAGTCGCTGAAGGTTGGGTAATCGTAGATCGTGCGGTCATGGACGACGCCCAGCCCTATTTCGGTGAGGCGCGCCTCAATCTCGTCGCCAATCCGGACGACATTATACCGGGTGTCCTCGGTCCGCTCGATGTCGGTGGGTATGTAAAAATCCCGTTCGTCGGGCAGGAAACTCTCGGAACCGTGGGTGTGGATCAGCAGAATCTGCGGCCCCTCCTCTCCGGGGATCAGCTTGGACGTACGCTCCAGCAGGGCCGGGATGTCCAAGGTATACCGGGTGTCGTTGTTGACTGTCACCGTCCCGTCGGTAAGGTATTCGTCCCCGTTCATCGGCAGCAGAGTAATCTCCCGCACCGGGCGGGCTTTCGGATCGGCCTCGCTGGGTATCGACCAAACGCGGTCGTCCCAGAACTCAATCTTCTGTGAGGGCGGCTCCTCCGCCGACAACTCCGGCGTCATATACGGCGCGAGGGTGGGCACCATCTCGGGCGGCTCGTTATCGCCGCTTTCGCCCGGTTCGGACCGGATCGGTTCGGGCGGCTCAAGCGGCTCGGGTTCGGCGGTTCGGCGGGCGAGAAGGGGCGACCCCAGCGAGAGCAGCGTCTCGGCATCGAAAAAAGCCTCCGTGCCGAATCGGAAGGAGAGAGCGGCCCCGTCACGGATTGCGAGGGCGGCCCAGACGCCCGCGAGAGCGAGGAGGGACAGCAGAATCGGCCTCAGCGCGGCGGCGAGACCGCGTTTCCAGACAGGCGTGGCACCGCGCATCGTTCCTCCTCCTTCATTGGGACATTGTTTGCAGGATCAGGAGCAGGGCGAAGCCGCAAACCCCCAGCACCCCGACAGTACAGGCGTTGACGGCGTTTAACCCGATCCCCAGCCCCCACCGTCCCCCGACGGCGTTGAAGAGAAACAGGGCGGCAAAACCCAGCAAAATATGCAGGATGACCTTCCATGCTTTTTTTTTCACGATACCTCACCGGCTTCGCGCAGCACCCGCATATAATAGGCGTGCCTCGCCTTCAGAGCGTTGATTTCAAACACGCAGGACTCGATCAGCTCCGGCTGTGAGACCTCGTTGAAACGTGCGTTGGCATTCCGCAGCCGCAACTGTGTGTCGTACAGTTCCTCAAGCAGTTCTTCCCGTTCCGAAACGGTTTTCTTGGCAGTCGGCATAGCCTATCCTTCCCCCTTCATCTTTGGTAAATTAACCCTATTCTGAGTGTGGACAGATTATGCGGGCATTAACCCTTGGCAACGCAAAAAAACCGCCATGCGGCGGCTGGCAGACAGTCATCTGTTATCTTTACTGATTGTTGTTTGCCAGCTTCACCGACACTTCGCCGCCGGTCAGGACACGCCTCGTCCCGTCTGGGAGGCGCACGGTCAGCCGGCAGCGTTCGTCGAGGTCTTCGGCGAACGCCGCGTACGCGCCGTCCGGAGCGTGCACCGTCACATCCCGCCCCAGAGTGGTCAGACGCCGTTTATACTCTGCGATCATCGCCTCGCCCGACATCGGGCGGGGCAATATGTTTTTCAGCAGCTCGGCGGCAAGCCGGGTCCGGACCAAGCCGCCCGGTTCTTTGGGGAAGAGCGCCGCCGCGATCGGGAGCAACTCCTCGGGAAGTCCGTCAGGCGTGATGTTGATCCCCACCCCGACGACGACCCATTCGATCCCGCCGCTTTCCAAGTCGCTCACCGCTTCGCTCAGGATCCCGCAGACTTTCTTGCCGTCCAGCAAGACGTCGTTGACCCATTTGATCTGCGGCTCCCGCCCGGTAACGCTTTCGACCGCGCGGCACACCGATACGGCGGCGGCGGCGGTCAGCGTTTCTGTCTCGGGCAGTTCTCCCACCCGCAGCACTACCGACAGATACATCCCTCCGGCGGGGGAGGCGAAGGCGCGCCCGTACCGTCCCCGTCCGCCGGTCTGTGTCGCCGCGAAAACCGCCGTCCCATGAGGGCAGCCGGCGGCAGCCAGTTCTTTTGCCTTATTATTGCTGGAATCCAGCGAGGGGTAGACACGCACGTCCGCAAGCCCCTCGGGCAGCAGCGCCGCCACCGCCTGCGCCGAGAACACCCCGCTCTCCGGAGCCAAACGGTAACCCCGGTTGGTCACCGCCTCGACGACATACCCGTCCCGTTCCATCAGCCGCACGGCTTTCCATACGGCGGCTCTTGTGACGCCGAGTTTTTTTGCAATCTCCTGTCCGGAGAGGAACCTGTCCCGGTTCTGTTCCAAAAGGGGAATCAAATGGTCCTTTGCCGCCATTACCTCACTCCCTGCGTATGCAGTATACCACGTCTCGCCAAAACGCGCAAGATTTATGAAATTATATCTATCTTTTTCTCCCCGGGTATGATATACTTCATTTTGAATGCGCTAGTTTATCTACCGGCAGGTGCCGGACAGGAAAGGAATGGTTGAGACCATGAAGGTTCGCTTTACCGAAACCGTCCTGCGGGACGCGGGACAATCCCTGATCGCGACCCGGCTGCCCTATTCGAAGTTTGAAGGCGCCCTCGAAACGCTGGACAAGGCGGGGTATTACTCTCTGGAGTGTTGGGGCGGCGCGACATTCGACACCTGCCTCCGCTATCTTGGGGAAGACCCGTGGCAGCGTCTCCGCGACATCCGCAGACGGGTGAAGAACACCAAGCTCCAAATGCTCCTGCGAGGGCAGAACCTTCTGGGCTACAAGCATTATCCCGACGATGTCGTCCGCAAGTTCGTCGAGCTTTCGGTTAAGAGCGGCATCGACATCATCCGCATTTTTGACGCGCTGAACGATTTACGGAACCTTGAGGTCTCGGTCAAGGAAACGATTAAGCACGGCGGCACGGCGCAGGTCGCGATCTCCTACACCACCAGCCCGGTTCATACCCTTGAAAACTACGTCCAGCTGATCAAGCGGATTGAGGAGATGGGCGCGACCGAGTTGTGTATTAAGGATATGGCTGGAATCATGAGCCCGAAGGAATGCTATGACCTTGTCAAAGCCATTAAAGAGAATTGCAAACTCCCCCTCCAGCTCCACACCCACAGCACCACCGGTCTGGCTTTTATGACCTACCTGAAGGGGATCGAAGCGGGCGCGGACGGCATCGACACCGCGATTTCCTGCATGTCCGGCGGCACCAGCCAACCGGCGACCGAAACCCTCGCCTTCGCGCTGAACCAGCTGGGGTACGAAACCGGGATTGATTATCCGGTCCTCCAAAACATCAACGACTATTTCCGCCCGATTCAGGCAGACTACGTGAAAGACGGTCTCCTCGACCCCAAGGTGATGATGACCGACACCGACGCGCTGAACTACCAAATCCCCGGCGGTATGCTCAGCAACCTGATCAGCCAGCTCAAGGCGGCGAACGCGATGGATAAGCTCCCGCAAGTGCTGGAAGAGACGCCCCGGGTGCGAAAGGACATGGGCTATCCGCCCCTCGTCACCCCCACCAGCCAGATCGTCGGCGTTCAGGCGGCGACCAATGTTTTGGTCGGCGAGCGGTACAAGAACGTATCCAAGGAGGTCACCTCCTATCTGCGCGGCGAATACGGCACCCCTCCGGGCGAGGTCAGCCAAGACCTGATCACAAAGGTCTTGGGCGATGAAAAGCCCTACACCGGGCGGTTCGCCGAGACGCTGGCCCCCGGGTTCGAGAAGGGCAAGCAGGAGATCGGCGCCAAAGCGCGGAGCGACGAAGACGTGCTGAGTTACATCGTCTTCCCGCAGGTTTTTGAGAAATTCGCGGACGAGCGGGAGGAGCGTGAGCGCAACCGCGTCCGTTACTCCATCGTAAAGGCTTAGAGGAAGGAGTTTCTATATGCTGTTTCTCACAGCGGCGTCCCCGTTCGACGTATCTATCCCCGACGCGTTCCTGCTGAGCTTAGTCGGCTTTTCGGTTGTCTTTCTGGCGCTGATGGCGCTGATCGGCGTCATCAAGCTGATCAACGCGGTTACCGGCGGTAACAAGCAGAATCAACCCCAAGCCCCCGTCCTCGCGGCACCGGCCGCCGGGAATGCTCCTGCGGCGCCTGTCCCAGTCGCCGGAAAAGGGTCTATGGTTCCGGCTGTTGGTTCGGAGGGCGACATCGACCTGTATACCGTGGAGGACCAAACCGCGGCGCTCCTGATGGCAATCGTCGCGGATGACCTGAAAGCCCCGCTGAACACCCTTCGCTTTATCTCGATCCGTGAAGTTAAATAGGAGGAGCAATCTTATGAAATACAAGATCACACTGAACCAAAAGGTTTACGAAGTCGAGGTCGAGCAGGGCGAAGCCATTCTGGTCAGCGTCGCCGACGCCCCCGTCGCGGCGGCGCCTGTCGCCGCACCTGTCCCTGCGGCACCGGTTGCCGCGCCCGTTGCCGCTGCGCCTGCCGCTCCCGCAGCCGCAGCGCCGGCGGCCGGGGAAGAAGTCATCGCCTCCCCGCTCCCCGGCAACATCCTCGCGGTTAAGGTCGCGGCGGGGGACACGGTGACGAAGGGTCAGGTTCTGCTGATCATCGAAGCGATGAAGATGGAGAACGAGGTCCTTGCCCCGCGTGACGGCGTCGTCGCGCAGGTTGTCACCTCCAAAGGCTCGGTGGTGGAGACCGGCGCGCCCCTGCTCACGCTGAAGTAAGGGGGACGGACGATGAATATCGGTGAAATCATCCGGACCTTATGGAACACTTCGGGGTTCAACCAGATCTTTACCCACTGGGAGAACGCCGTGATGATCGTCATCGCGTGCGTACTCCTCTACCTCGCCATTGTGCGTGGGTTCGAGCCGCTCCTTTTGATGGGAATCGCCTTCGGAATGCTGCTGGCGAACCTCCCGATGAGCGGGATGATGCACATGGAGTTCTTCTCGGGCAAGAGCCTGAGCGAGATCAGCTTCTCGCAGATCCTGCATGAGGGCGGTATCCTCGACGTCCTCTACCTCGGCGTCAAGCTGAACCTCTATCCCTGCTTAATCTTCATGGGGATCGGCGCGATGACCGACTTCGGCCCGATGCTCGCCCGCCCCTCCTCGATGATCCTCGGCGCGGCGGCCCAGCTCGGCGTCTACTGCGCGTTCATTTTAGCGATAGTCTTCGGTTTCGGCGGGCATGAGGCGGCGTCGATCGGCATCATCGGCGGCGCGGATGGCCCGACCGCGATCTTCCTCACCTCCTTCTTAGCGCCCCATCTGCTCGGCCCCATCGCGGTGGCGGCCTACAGCTATATGGCGCTGATCCCGCTGATCCAGCCGCCGATTATGAAAGCGCTCACCACCAAGAAAGAGCGCGAGACGGTGATGACACAGGCGAAGCCGGTGAACAAGACCACCAAGATTATCTTCCCCATCGCGGTCACCGTTTTCTGCGTCCTGCTGCTGCCCGATGTCGCCCCGCTGATCGGCTGCTTCATGCTGGGAAACCTCTTCCGTGAATCCGGCGTGGTAGACCGCCTAAGCGACACGGCGCAGAACAACCTTCTAAATATCGTCACCATCTTCCTGAGCGTCACTGTGGGCGCCACCAGCGTCGGCTACATCGCCGGCACCGACAAGGCCACCGGCGAAGTGATCAACGTGGGCTTCCTCTCGACCTCCACCATCCTGATCATCCTGCTGGGCTTGCTGGCGTTCAGCTTCTCCACCGCAGGCGGCGTCATCTTCGGCAAGCTCATGTACGCCGTCACCGGCGGCAAGGTCAATCCGCTGATCGGCTCGGCGGGCGTCTCGGCGGTCCCGATGGCGGCGCGCGTCTCGCAGAATGTCGGCGCGAAGTACAATCCGAGCAACTACCTCCTGATGCACGCGATGGGTCCGAACGTGGCGGGCGTCATCGGTTCAGCGGTCGCCGCCGGGTTCCTGCTGTCGGTGGGACGCGTGCTCGGATGGATATAACACGATAAATCAAATGCTGCGGGTCGCCGGGAACGGCGACCCCTGCACATCGGAGGTGCTTTCTTGGGCAGTTGGCTGGCCTCGATCCCGCTTTGGATGATCGCTCCTCGGCTGATTGCCTTGGCGGCGGTCGGTTACCTTTGCTATTTCTTTTATCGTTATTACCGTATGGAACGCCTGCGGGACCACACCTTGGAGTGGGTGGAGCGCCGGAAGAAGCCCGTCTTTGAGCTGAAACGCGCCGGACGCCTGACCCGTGCCGACGCGCTGCCAATCCTGATCATCACTGCCGTCTACGCCGTGACGACCTTCCTCTATCTGGGCGACACCAAAGCCCCCCAGTCCTTTCGCGCCTTTGAGCGGGGCGGCGAAGGAGTTGTCGTCGAGCTGAAGGAACCGGCGGTGATCGAGCGGATCTTCTATTACTCCGGGCTATACCACGGCGCGTCCCGGAAGGCGTACAGCTTGGAGACCTCCACCGACGGTGTCCACTGGGCGGAGCAGTATGGCGAGCGCACCGAGCAAAAGGACGGCGAGACGACCACCACCCGGATGAGCGGCCTGACACAGGAATACTCCGAGACGTTCCGTTGGCTCAAGGCAAATCTGCTCCCAAACCAGCTCGCCCGCTACCTCCGGATCACGGCGCTCCGGGTGGGGAATGTCAATCAACCGCTGGAGCTTGGCGAAATTTCGATTGCCGTCCGGGGGGAGCGCATCCCGAACCCCGATGTCCTCGATGTCCCGCTGTATGAGGAGAAAATCCTGACGGCGGAGGACCTTATCTACCCGGAAGACGCGGCGGAGCTGTTTGACGAGCAGGACGTCGTACCCGAGCGGTATGACGTGATGAACTCCACCCATTTTGACGAGATCTACCACGCCCGGACGGCATACGAGCACCTGCGGAACGTCCCGGCGTACGAGCAGACCCACCCGCCGCTTGGGAAACTGATCACCGCAAGCGGCATCGCGATCTTCGGTATGACCCCGTTCGGCTGGCGGTTTATGCCCGCCCTGTTCGGTGTTTTTATGGTGCCCCTGATCTTCATCCTCCTCAAGTGGCTGTTCAGCAAGACCTCCGTGGCGGTCTGCGGCACCCTCCTCTTCACCTTCGATTTCATGCATTTCGTCCAGACTCGCATCTCGACGATCGACGTCTACGCGGTCTTTTTCATCCTCTGTATGTATCTCTTTATGTTCCGCTATATCACAAGCGGCTACGACACACCCTTTTGGAAGTCGGCGCCCTCCCTCCTCCTCGCGGGCATTTCGTTCGGAGTCGGCGCGGCCGCGAAATGGGTCTGCGTCTACGCCGGCGGGGGGTTGCTCGTCCTCTATACACTCTGTCTCTGGAACCGTGCGAAGCACTACCGATTGCTGGGGCGTTCCTTCCTGCCCTACCTCCTCCAAACGCTTTTGCTGTCGTTTGCCGGTTTCATCCTGATCCCCGGGGTTGTCTATGTCGCGTGCTATTTCCCCTATGCATCGGCGAACGGCACCTACGGATTAAGCTCGCTGACCGGCGACTTCTTCGGGAAAGCCGGCGCGTGGCTGAAAGCCGTATGGAACGAGTTCTACTACAATCAGATTCACATGTTCCGCTACCATTCCGGACTGGAAGCCGAACACAACTACGCGGCGCGCTGGTATGAATGGCTGGTTGACTGGAAGCCGATCCTCTACTACTGGAACCCGATCGAGGCGGACCAAACCCGCGGCTCCCTCTGGGCGTTTACCAACCCGCTGGTCACTTGGGCGGGGCTCGGCGCTCTCGCCGCCTGTGCCGTCGGCGCTGTCAAGCGGCTCAGCAGCGCGGCAGTCTTTATTCTGGTGGGTTACCTCTCCCAGCTCGTCCCGTGGATCCCGATCAGCCGGATCACCTTCCCCTACCATTACTTCCCCTCGATGATCTTTGTCTGCCTCGCGGTCGCTTACGTCTTCCACCGAATGACCGAGCGGGAGCCCCGGAAGGGGCGCTTCCAGATGATCCTCTTCACCGCAGTCGCGGTCTTCCTCTTCGTCCTGTTCTATCCCTCCCTCACCGGGATACAGGTCCCGACATGGTACCCGACGCATCTGCTGAGATGGCTCTCCCAGCAAAACTGGCTCATGTAAACAACGGGCGGACGCTGTTCGCCCTGCACGAATGGCGGTATGGAATGTTTCTGGCGGACTATCACACCCACAGTACCTTCTCACCGGACGGGCGGGACGGTTTCCCGGCTATGCTTGAGGCCGCGCGGGGCACGGGATTAACCGAGCTGTGCGTCACCGACCACCGCGATATCCTGAGCGGCAGACCTTTTTTAACGCAAGAACGTTATGACGCGTTCCTGACCGAACGCGCAATGAACAAAACCGACGTAAAGCTCCTGCTCGGTATCGAACTGGGCGAAGCGACCCACGACCTCACGGAAGCGGAGGAAGCCGTGAGCGCCGTTCCCTATGACTTCATCATCGGCTCCTACCACGCCCTGAAGGGCGAGAGAGATTTTTACCACCTGAAGTGCGAAACCGAGGACGAGCTGCATCAGGCTCTGGCGCGATACTTTGCCGAGCTGCCCGAGCTGATCGCTTGGGGGAAGTTCGATGTCTTGGGGCATCTGAACTATCCGCTCCGTTACACCGCCCTTCCGGTGAAGACCCTCCTCCCCCGCTACGGGGACGAATTACGGAACGTCTTCAGGCTCCTCCGGGACGCCGGGAAGGGGATCGAGCTGAACATGAGCGGCCAAAAAAAACTGCCCTTTAAGGAGATCCTCGCCCTCTGGCGGGAGTGCGGCGGCGAGATCGTCACTGTGGGGTCGGACGGGCACCGCGCGGCGGATGTGGGGCGCGGCGTCGCGGAAGGGTTCGAGCTTTTGCGGGATGTCGGGTTCCGGTTTGTCGCGGCATATGAACAAAGGAGGGTTCGGTTTGAAGGAATTTAGATGGGCGTTGATCCTGTTGGCTTTTTTGCTGACCGGCTGCGTGGATGTATCGGGGTTCCCGACGCCGACGATTGATTTCCCCGAACCGCCCGAGGTGAGCGACGCCGAGCCGTATCTGCCGGCTGACCCCTCGCCGGATGAACCCCCCGCGATCCCCTCGCCGGTTTTCCCCAGCCCGTCCGAGATTCCCGCGCTCCCGTCGGCGGAGCTTCCCGAGTGGGTTCCCAACGGCCTCGCCGTGGAAACGTTGCTGTATGAGAACGACTTCACCGACGGCGAGACTGTGTGCCTGCAGGCTTACGGCGCTTACCCGCAGACGGGGAACCCCGACATTGACGGCTACTATGCCCGCTGCCGGGACGATTTCGAAAGGATGTGCGGCGAGCTGTCCGAAACCGCCGCGCTGGACGCCTCGGTCTACCAGTGTGTCGCCGATTATTTTGTGGAGTGCAACGCCGGCGGCGTCCTCAGCGTCTCCCGCACGGTCTACACCAACACCGGCGGTGCGCACGGGATGACCGATCTCCTCTGCGAAACCTTCTCCGCCGTCACGGGGGAGCTTCTCTCTCTGGACGATTTCTTCAGCGTCGATCGGGATACATACACTGCCCGCCTCCTCCAAAATGTGAACCGGGTGATCGACGAGCACCCCGACCAGTATTGGGACAATGCGAAGGAACTGGCGGCGGAGGTCTTCCCCTACGATGTCTTCTGTGTCTCCGAGAAGGGGATCACCCTCCTGTACCACGAGTACACCCTCGGTTCCTATTCCACCGGAATTGTGCGGATTGATATCCCCCTCGAGGAGATTGCGGATATTTTCACCTTGCCGGGCGCAAACTAAAGGGACATATGAGAGTTTTATTGATCGGCTTCTATAACCCCAAAGCGCTGGGCTTGCGTTACCTCGAACGCTCCCTGCAATCGGCCGGGCACGAGGTGCGCATCCTCTTCTTCAAACGCTTCAACAGCGTCCGCCCGAAGGGCGCGAGCGCGAAGGAGCTCGCCTTGCTCTGCAACGAAGTGGGCGCGTTCAACCCCGGGCTGATTGGGCTGAGCGTCATGGCGTCGCTGTATATGGAGACGGTGGACGCCGTCAGCCTGACTCTCCGGACGCATTTCCCGAGCATACCGCTGGCGTGGGGCGGCGCGTACGTCACGATGTTCCCCGGCGAGAGCCTGAAGCGCTGCGACTACGCCCTCCGGGGGGAGGGCGAGGAGGCGGTTGCCGAACTGGTTGCCGCGCTGGAGGGCGGGTCCCCTGTTGACGGCATTCAAAACCTGTCGTTTATGCGGGATGGCAAGCTGGTTGAAAACCCCCTCCGGCCCCTTGCGACCGACCTCGACCGCTTCGGCTTGCCCGATATAGGCGGCGTCAACAAAGCGCTGATCGAGAACGACACGCTGACCCCCGGCGACCCGCAGCTCTCGTCCTACAGCTACGAGACGGGGGCGGGACGCGGTTGCCCGTACGCCTGCTCCTATTGCTGCTCGGTCAATATCAATCGGCTGTATAAGGGTTTGGGTCCCGTCGTCCGCTTCCGCGACCCGGACAAAGTGATCGAGGAGCTTCGCGCCGCGAAAAGCTCGATGAAGAAACTCCTGTTTATCCACTTTTGGGACGAGATTTTCTCGGACGACCCGGCATGGGTAGACCGGTTCGCGGAACGGTATAAGCGGGAAATCAACCTCCCCTTTGAAATCTGGGGCCACCCGCTGAAGACGAACCGGCAGACGATCCAAAAGCTCCGCAAGGCGGGCCTGTACCAAGTGGTGATGGGGATCCAGAGCGGCTCGCCGTCAATCCGGAAGGATGTCTTCCACCGCCCCGAGTCGCAGGAAGCGATTTTACAGGCGGCAAGAACGCTAAAGGACTGCCGCGTCCCGCATGTGATTTACGACCTGATGCTCCGGCACCCGTTTGAGACGGAGGACAGCATCAAGGAGACATTTGAGTTATGCCTCGCGATGCCGCGCGGCTTTTCGTTGCAGATGCACGGGTTGAACTTCCTGCCCGGCACCGATATTGTTGCTATGGCAGTCGAGCGCGGCTTGGTTCCGCCGGACGAGATGGAGTCCCTCCTCACGGCGGATATGGACGCGCAGTATTCCTTCCATTGGAAGCGGGACAACCAAAACCCCGTCATCAACTTCTGGTATAACCTTATTTACCTGACCCAGTTCGGCTGCTTCCGCAAGTTAGCGGTCCGCCTCTCCCGCGACCCGCAGTCTTCGGAGAACCACAGGAAGGCGGAAGCCGCGGCCGGGCGCGCCGCAAAGCTGGAGCGCTTTCGGAACCTAACCCACAAGCTCCGTACCGCTTGGCGCGGCTTCCGGAAACGGTAGACGAAACGATCCCCTTTAGGGGCGAACACGGTTCGCCCCTACGGATACCCCCGGTGTGCGTTTATCGCGGACCGGGGGACTGCCGAAGGGGAATCCGCAGCTTTCGCAGGATAATGATCTGACGCAGTCGGAGGACAGCCCCTTCGTCGTATGACCGGTAGGAAAAATCCTCCCTCCGGGTCGGCGCGAGCAGCCCTATCTGTTCATAGTACCGAAGTGTCCGGGTCGAAACGCCGAACAGCCTGCTCACTTCGCTGATGGTTTGCAATTCCATAATCCGTCTCCTCCTTTCATACAGGTACTATATCGCTTTACGCGACGTCAAAGTCAAGGGGAATTTTCCACAGCGCCGGTATAACGGTATTTTGAAGAATATGTTTTTTGTGCGGAAGAAGCGTGGTAAAAAATGAGACAAAGTCACCGTATTTCCTGTTGACAACAGGTGGTAGGGTTGGTATAATTATAACATGGAAAAGGTTCGTGACGAACCAATATTGTTGCACAAACATAGTTTTGTGCATATATTATGAAGGGGATACGTACATATGAAAAGCCTGGGGTTGAAAATTTCTCTTATTGTTTCGCTGATGATCGCGGCTATCATCGTGCTGACCGTCTTCATCGTCACAGCCCGCACCGACGAGTTGGTCAACACACTAACCTACAATCAGGCGAAGTCGGCAAACAACAACCTTGTAAGCTCGATGGAAAGGTATACTCGCGAGGCGAAAGAACGAGCCGACATGATAGCGGCTTCCGCGGACATCATCCGGGCGGTGGAATACAGGAACGAGGAAAACCTCGCGGCGGCCGTCGAAGCCTTCCGGACCGGGCTTGACCTGATCACGGTCGTAGACGCCGAGGGGGACGTCCTTCTCAGGGTCCATAACGATAAGCGGGGAGATAACCTCGGCAGCCAGAAGGCCATTTCGGCGGCGCTGACCACCGGAAATGGGATCGCGATTATCGAAAAAGGCTCCACTGTCGGCGTCACGACGGCGGGTACTGCCGCTGTCTTCGACAGTACGGGCAAAATCATCGGGGCGATCAAGTGCGGCCACGACCTGTCGTTTACCAAATATGTCGACGAGATCAAAGAAGCGAACAACTGCGAAGTGACCATCTTCTACGGGGATACCCGGATGAACACCACCATTCTGGACGAAAGCGGCGAACGGGTCATAGGCACACAGGCGACCCCCGAAGTCGCCGAAACGGTCATTGACCGGCGCGAGGACTACAGCACAACCCTTCCGCTGTTTGGCAAACAGTACACCGTCTACTATTCGCCGATGATCAGCGACGGGGTCGTCATCGGGATGCTGTTCGCCGGGGTCAATATCGACGAAATCCTCAGCCATGAGAGCGAAATGATCACTTGGGTCATCACGGTGTCGGTGCTCGCCGGGGTCGCGGCCATCCTGATCCTGTTCATTTACAGCATGTTCTCAGTGTCCGGCCCGCTGAAAAAGATCGGAAAATTCGCCGAGAAGATCGACCAAGGGGAGTTGGGCATCTCCGCCCAAACCGATTCAAAGATCGGCGTGAGGTCGAGAGACGAGGTCGGGCAGATGGCAAAGACCTTGGAGGAGGCGTATGAACGTCTGCAAGGCTACATCCGGGAGATTGTCAACCGGATGGAAGCGTTCTCAAACGGCGATTTTTCACATGACGGCTCGTTTGAGTTTTACGGGGATTTTGTCCTGCTCGGCAACTCGATCGCGAAGATCAACGAGCGGATGAACCGCACCCTAACCGAGATCAACCGCTCCACCGTTCAGGTGGCGAACGGCTCCAAACAGCTCGCGGACGGCTCGCAAGCGCTCGCCCAAGGCGCGACGGAGCAAGCGGCGTCGGTGGAGCAACTCTCCGCCTCGGTCTCCGAAATCGCGCAAAAGACTAAGATGAACGCCGAAATGGCCGCAAAAGCAGCGGCACTCGCCAACACGATCAAGATGAACGCCGAAAAGGGGAACCGCCAGATGGCGGAGATGACCGCTGCGGTTAAGGACATCAACAACGCCAGCAGCAGTATCGGCAAAGTCATTAAGACGATCGAGGACATCGCTTTCCAAACGAACATATTAGCCCTTAACGCCTCGGTGGAAGCGGCGCGGGCCGGGCAGCACGGCAAGGGGTTTGCCGTCGTCGCAGAGGAGGTCCGGAACCTCGCGAGCAAGAGCTCGGAAGCCGCGAAAGACACGGGCGCGCTGATTGCGAACTCAATCGAAAAGGCGGAGTTCGGTTCCCGGATTGCGGACGAGACTGCGGCTAGCCTGTACGACATCGTCGCGGGGATCAACGAGAGCAGCCGGATCGTCGGCGACATCGCGCGGAGCTCGGAGGAGCAATCCACCGGGATCGAGCAGATCAACAAGGGGATCGACCAAGTGGCGCATGTCATTCAGCAGAACAGCGCAACCGCCGAGCAGAGCGCGGCGTCTTCGCAGGAAATGAGCAGTCAGGCGGAAATCTTGGAACAACTGATCGATCAATTCAAGCTGAAGGACGCCCGTCTTGGTTCTCATCGCGCACACGGCGGAGAGCTGCCGGAGGCACCGGCCGAGTTCGGGAAGTATTGATGCTCTGTCAGCGGTATGTGAGGGGACAAGATTAAGAAACCCGGCGCGGCTGTTTAGCCGCGCCGGGTTTTCATATACAGATGCGGAGTACGCGCGATATGCCGCGGCAAACACCGTTTGCGATGTTCGGGGGCGTGTTTTATACCGACTTGGCTTTCTCCGCTAGGGCAGCGAAGGCCGCTTTGTCGTAAACCGCCATTTCGGCGAGCATCTTGCGGTTGAGGGTAACGCCTTGGGTCTTGAGGGCGTACATGAAGCGGGAATAGTTCATCCCGTTTGCCTTGGCGCCCGCCGAAATACGGGTGATCCACAGGCGGCGGAAATCCCGTTTGCGCTGGCGGCGTCCCACATAGGCGTAGCGCAGGCTCTTCATGACCGCTTCGTTCGCGGTGCGGAACAGCTTGCTTTTGCCGCCCCAATAGCCCTTCGCAAGCTTTAATATCTTCTTATGCCGTTTGCGCGTGGTAACCGCGCCTTTGATTCTGGCCATGGTATTCTTCCTCCATCAGTGTCGTTGTCACGCTCCGCGTACGGTCCACGGACTCCAAGTCTCCCTGTGAACCGATAGAGCGGCTCTGTTATTTATACGGGATCATCACTTTGACGTTCTTTTCGTTCGTCTTGTCGGCATACGCGCCGGCACGCAGCTTGCGCTTGACTTTTGTTGTCTTGACATGGTGCTGATGGCGGAGACCGGCCTGTTTACGCTTGACCTTCCCGCTTTTTGTCAGGCTGAAACGCTTCTTCGCGCCCGAATGTGTTTTGATCTTAGGCATGGCTTTTCCTTTCTGTCTCGCTCCCATTCTCCTAACCGAACAGGGGAGTGCTCTATTTTGCTCGTGGCGTAAGGAACATGAACATACGCCGTCCCTCCAGCTTGGGAGGTTTTTCAATTGCCGCAATGTCCGCGCAGCCTTCGGCGAACTTGAGGAGTTGTTTTTCGCCCAGATCGGCGTGGACCAGTTCGCGTCCGTGGAACCGTACCGACACCTTGACCTTATCGCCGTCTTTGAGGAAGCGGAGCGCGTTGTTCAGCTTAAAGGTGAAGTCATGGACATCGATGGTGGAGGACAGGCGTATTTCCTTGATTTCAACGATGTGCTGGTTACGGCGGGCTTCCTTTTCTTTTTGCGCCTGTTCGTAGCGGAATTTTCCGTAATCCATCAGGCGGCAGACGGGCGGGGTCGCGGCGGGTGCAATCTTGACAAGATCCAAGTCGCGGTCGATTGCGATTTTGAGCGCGTCGCGCGACGGCATTATACCCAGCGCTGCGCCGTCCTCTCCGATCAGGCGCACCTCTCGGTCACGGATCTCCTCGTTGATTTGATGGTCCCGGTTGCTGATATGGATTCACCTCCAAAACATAAAAAAGACGGGCGGTTTCCCCCCCGTCGGCGAAACGCGGCGCTCGGCGCCGAGTTTCCGATGTAGACCTTACGCCCGTTGGGGTAAGGTGAGGGGGGTCCCCTGCTTTATTTTGTAACGTTCAGGATTGTACCATGATTTTGGTGCGGTGTCAAGCAAAATTTTCACAAAACTACCCGCCCATGTGAAACCTGTCGCCCTTTCCGTCAACCGGGACCATTGAGCTGTGCGGTTTTTAAGAAATTTACGGGGGAATTTACGGTGTTTTCTCCCATCTCACATTTTTTGTTGACAGCGGGGAAAAAATCTGCTATACTTCACTTCTGCCCGCTGTAACGCGGTGTTGAATTCATGCATAATGAGCCCAAAGGAGTTGAGCGTCTGTGGAAGTCGTCTCTCTGGTGCTGACCATCATTCAAGTGATCACGTCCGTCTTCCTGATTGTCGTTGTGCTTTTCCAGTCAGGGAAGCGTTCGGGATTAAGCGGCGCGATCGCGGGGGCCGCCGACGCGTTCCTCACGAAGAATCAGGCGAAAACATGGGACGCGCGTCTCGCCCGGATGACCAAATGGGTCGCGGCGTTGTTTATCGTTTTGACCATTGCGCTGAACCTGATCCCTACGGCCTAATCAGCGCCTCTCGGAGGGATGTCCGAGTGGTCTAAGGAGCCGGTCTTGAAAACCGGTGTTCCCGTCAGGGACCGTGGGTTCGACTCCCACTCCCTCCGCCATCTAACGAGAGAGCTGCTCCATCGCCGAGCAGCGAAGATAAGGCGCGGAAGCGTTGGCCAAACCAAGGAAGCGCGAAGCGCGGATTGTTTGGGCTTAACGAGAACGGCTTATCCGAGCGCCCGCGAGGCGCGCATGGAGCGTGACAGCGCGCCGCCCCCCGTCAATCTCTGCGGCGGGCAGGTTTATCCGCCCCGCAAAGGTATACATCATCATAGGAAAGGAGGAACAGCATTGCCAACAGTCAGCCAGCTTGTCCGCAAGGGACGGAAGAAGAGCGGCTACAAGTCCAAAGCCCCCGCTCTGCAGAAGGGTCTAAACACCCTGCACAAAAGACTGACCGACGATCCGAGTCCCCAGAAGCGCGGCGTCTGCACCAACGTGCGCACCGAGACCCCCCGTAAGCCGAACTCTGCGCTTCGCAAGGTCGCCCGCGTACGCCTGTCAAACGGCTACGAGGTCAGCGCCTATATCCCCGGTGTCGGCCATAACCTGCAAGAGCACAGCGTGGTGATGATCCGCGGCGGCCGCGTCAAAGACGTCGGCGGCGTACGCTACCACATCATCCGCGGGACAATGGACACCCAAGGCGTCGGCAACCGCCGCCAAGGACGCTCCAAGTACGGCGCGAAACGCCCGAAACCGGGTGCCGCCACCGGAAAGAAGTAGCATCGCGTCTCAGCCGAGAGTAAGATTATGGTAATCCTCTCGGCACCAATCGGAAGTCAAGCCTTTTGAAGTACCTTTGACTTTCAGAGTATGTTGGGTGGCACCCAACTTATGAAACGAGGGAAGTACCGTGCCAAGAAGAGGATTTGTTCCCAAGAGGGATGTACTGCCCGATCCCATCTTCAATTCGCGTGTCGTCACCAAGCTGATCAACGGCGTGATGTACGACGGCAAGAAGGGGGTCGCGCAGAAGGTAGTCTACGGAGCGTTTGACATCATCCGCGAGAAGAGCGGCAAAGAACCGTTGGATGTCTTCACGGCGGCAGTCGGCAACGTAATGCCGTCGCTGGAGGTCAAGGCCCGTCGGGTCGGCGGCTCGACCTATCAAGTGCCGATCGAGGTGCGCGAGGAGCGCCGTCAGACCTTGGCTCTCCGCTGGATGATCGGCTATTCCCGCAACCGCGGCGAAAAGACGATGGCGGAGAGACTGGCGGGCGAGATCCTTGACGCCAGCAACAGCACCGGATCCTCGGTGAAAAAGCGCGAAGACATGCACAAAATGGCGGACGCCAACAAGGCGTTTGCGCACTACAGGTGGTAACTCGCCCGGCAGGGAGACGAAGCCATGCGGGCATAGCGATCCTGCGGGAGCAGCCTGAATCGGCTTCGGCGGCTGCCAGCCGGGCGCGCAGGAAAGGTAACACCTAAAAAAATCTAAACCGAATGTCCCCCGCCCGAGGGCGGGGGATAGCTAAGAGCAAGGAGAAAAAATCATGGCACGGCAAGTACCGCTGGCAAAGACCCGGAATATCGGCATTATGGCGCACATCGACGCCGGCAAAACGACGACGACGGAGCGTATCCTCTTCTACACGGGACGCAGCCACAAGCTGGGCGAGGTCCATGAGGGCAACGCCACGATGGACTGGATGCCGCAGGAGCAGGAACGCGGGATCACGATTACGTCGGCCGCCACCACGGCGATGTGGAAGGATCACCGCATCAACATCATCGACACCCCCGGGCACGTTGACTTTACGATGGAGGTGGAGCGTTCGCTGCGCGTCTTGGACGGCGCGGTGACGGTCTTCTGCGCCAAGGGCGGCGTGGAGCCGCAGTCCGAAACGGTTTGGCGTCAGGCCGACCGCTACGGCGTTCCCCGTATGGCCTACGTAAACAAGATGGACATCATGGGCGCGAATTTCCACAATGTAGTCGCTATGATGCGGGAACGGCTGAAATGCAACGCCGTCCCCATCCAGCTTCCCATCGGTTCGGAAGCGGATTTCCGAGGGGTTATCGACCTGATCACAATGCGCGCTTATGTCGCGAAGGATGTTCTGGGTCAGCAGATCGAGGAGGAGGACATTCCGGCGGAGCTGCTGGACGAAGCGGAGGACTGCCGTGAGGCGCTCCTCGACGCTTTGACCATGTTCGACGACGATCTCGCGGACGCCGTGCTCGACCCTCAGAAACCGGTGACGCCCGAAATGATCCACGCGGTCATCCGGTCCGCCGTGCTGGCGAACGACTTGGTGCCTGTCCTGTGCGGCACTTCTTACCGCAACAAGGGCGTACAGAACCTCTTGGACGCCATCGTGGCGTATATGCCGTCCCCGCTGGACATCCCCCCGATGGTCGGAATTGACCCGGACACCGAAGAATCCTCGGAGCGTCCCTCGGACGACTCCGCGCCCTTCTCGGCGCTGGCGTTCAAGGTCATGACCGACCCGTATGTCGGAAAGCTGACCTTCTTCCGAGTCTACTCCGGCTCGATCACCGCCGGTTCGTCCGTCTTTAACGCGAACAGGAAGCGTAGCGAGCGCTTCGGGCGGATCCTGATGATGCACGCGAACGACCGGGAAGACATCGATACGGTCTACGCGGGCGACATCGCGGCGGCGGTGGGGCTGAAGAACACCACCACCGGCGACACCCTCTGCGAGGAGAAGAAGCCGATCGTCCTTGAGTCGATGGAATTCCCCGAGCCGGTCATCCGTGTGGCGATTGAGCCGCGCACCAAGGCGGGTCAGGAGAAGATGGGCGTCGCCCTCCAGAAGCTCAGCGAGGAGGATCCGACCTTCCGGGCGTACACCGATCAGGAGACGGGGCAGACTATCATCGCCGGAATGGGCGAACTGCACTTAGAGATCATCGTGGACCGTCTCCTCCGGGAGTTCAAGGTGGAGGCGAATGTCGGCAAACCCTCGGTCGCCTTCAAGGAGACGATCCGCAAGACGGCGGAGGTCGACCACAAATACGCCCGGCAGTCGGGCGGGCGGGGCCAATACGGGCATGTCAAGCTCCGCCTCGAACCGAACGAATCGGGCAAGGGCTACGAATTCATCAACAAGATCGTCGGCGGCGTCATCCCGAAGGAGTATATCCCGGCGATCGACCAAGGGATCCAAGGCGCGATGAACTCAGGCGTGCTGGCCGGCTACCCGGTGGTGGACGTCAAGGTCACCCTGTATGACGGCTCCTTCCACGAGGTGGACTCCTCCGAAATGGCGTTCAAGATCGCGGCTTCGATGGCCTTTAAGGAAGGCTGCAAGAAGGCGGACCCGGTGATGCTGGAGCCGATCATGCTGGTTTCTGTCACCGTCCCCGAGGAGTATCTGGGCGACGTGATGGGGGACATCAACCGCCGCCGGGGGATGATCCAAGGCACCGAGATCCTCTCGGGCGCGCACCAAATACTCGCGCATATCCCGCTTTCGGAAATGTTCGGTTACGCTACGGACTTACGCACCTTCACTCAGGGGCGTGGCGTCTACTCGATGGAGCCGCACAGCTATGTCGAGCTGCCGAAATCCATTCAGGAATCTTTGAGCAGATAATTTACAAAAAAGTCTTGCATTTTCTAGGGTTATCGGTTACAATAATCAATACCAATGTCTATAGGGAACAAAGGGAGGATATACCGCAATGGGAAAGCAAAAATTTGAACGCAGCAAACCGCACGTTAACATCGGAACCATCGGTCACGTGGATCACGGCAAAACCACTTTGACCGCAGCCATCACAAAGGTTCTGGGCTTTAAGGGCCAAGCCGAGTTCAAGGCGTATGACGCTATCGACAAGGCTCCGGAGGAAAAAGAGCGCGGCATCACCATCAACACCTCGCACGTCGAATACCAAACCGACAGCCGTCACTACGCCCACGTTGACTGTCCGGGCCACGCCGACTATGTCAAGAATATGATCACCGGCGCGGCGCAGATGGACGGCGCGATCCTTGTCGTGAGCGCGGCCGACGGCCCGATGCCCCAGACCCGTGAGCATATCGTGCTTGCCCGTCAGGTGGGCGTGCCCTATATCGTCGTCTACATGAACAAATGCGACCAAGTCGACGACCCCGAGCTGCTCGACCTCGTCGATATGGAGATCCGCGAGCTGCTCTCCAAGTATGAGTTCCCGGGCGACGACACCCCGATCGTCCGCGGTTCGGCCTTGAAGGCGCTGGAGAGCGAGTCGAAGGATCCCGCTGCCGACGAGTACGCCTCCATCTCCGAGCTGATGGATGCCGTTGACAGCTACATTCCCACCCCCGAGCGCAAAGCCGATCTGCCCTTCCTGATGCCGGTGGAAGACGTCTTCACCATTCAGGGACGCGGCACCGTCGTCACCGGGCGCGTTGAGCGCGGACAGCTCAAGACGGGTGAGGAAGTCGAAATCGTCGGTATCCGCGACACCCGCAAGACGGTTGTCACCGGGATCGAGATGTTCCACAAGACCCTTGATTACGCGGAAGCGGGCGACAACGCCGGCTGCCTGTTGCGCGGCGTCGCGAAGACCGAAGTCGAGCGCGGACAGGTTCTCGCGAAACCCAACACCATCAAGCCCCACAAACACTTCGAGGGTCAGGTGTACGTCCTCACCAAGGAAGAGGGCGGGCGTCACACCCCGTTCTTCCCCAACTACCGCCCGCAGTTCTATTTCCGTACCACCGACGTCACCGGAACGATCCAGCTCCCCGAAGGCGTTGAGATGTGTATGCCGGGCGATAACATCGTCATGGAAGTAAACCTCGGCACCCCCATCGCGATCGAGGAAGGTCTCCGCTTCGCTATCCGCGAAGGCGGACGCACCGTCGGAAGCGGCGTCGTCATCAAGGTGCTCCCCGACTAATCAATCGCACTCATTACGGGCCGACGGAAGTCGGCCCGTTTACTGTGCCCTCATCCCTTCGCGGCGACGACGCAGCAGACGACACTTTCGGCTCCCGCTTCCAGCAGGAGCCGCTTGCATTCGTCCAACGTCGCGCCGGTGGTGCGGATGTCGTCAACCAGCAGGATGTGTTTTCCCGCAGCGGAAGACTTTTTCGCGAGAACGGCGAACGCGCCTTTCACATTGACCCGCCGCGCGGCCTCGTCCGGCATCTTCGTCTGGGAGCGGGTGTGACGGGTCTTCCGGAGCATCCGCTCCAAAGGGAGACCCAGCTCGGCGCAGACGCGCTTCGCGAGTTTGCGCGCCTGATCGTATCCCCGTGTCCAGCGGCGCGCGAAACTGCAGGGCACCCATGTGACGATGCCGGGGTTCAAGCGGGCGTCGGCGACCGCTTGCGCCATCAGCTTCCCGAAGATACCGGCACAGCCCGACGCCCCCCGGAACTTGTAGCGGTGGAGCGCCAGCCGCACCGGCCCTCGGTACGACAGCGGCGCGGCGACGGTCCCGTCATACGGCTCGCTCCGCCACGGAAGTGTCTTTTGGCAGGCGTCGCACAGACCCCCGGGCGTTACCTTCCGGCAAAAGGCGCACCGCTTGGGCAGCAGAAGGTCAAGCATCGCTGAGCATCCCTCTCAGACCGGTGTACCGGCGCAGACGCTTGTCGTTACGCACCATCGACTGGATGATCTCATCCTGTCCGACGATAATGAGGTAATCCCGGGCGCGGGTGATCGCGGTGTACAGCACCCGGCGTGTCATCAGCTTTTGCGGCCCCGGCATCGCCGCCAGCACGACGGCGCGGTACTCGCTTCCCTGCGCCTTGTGTACCGTCAGCGCGTATGCGGGTTCCAGCTCCCCAAGACTGTCGAAGGGATATTCCACCGCTTTATCGTCATACTGCACCGTGACGAGGGACGCCTTGAGGTCGATCTCCGCGACGGTTCCGATCTCGCCGTTGAAAACGCCCATTCCGGCGTTTCCGCCCATCCGCCACGGGAGGTCGTAGTTGTTCCGGATCTGCATCACCCGGTCGCCTTCGCGGTAGAGAAACTCGCCAAACTTCTTCTCCAGCTTGTGGGGCGCCGCCGGGTTCAGCGCTTCCTGCAGGGCTTTGTTCAGGCTGACCGTCCCGCAAGGCCCGCGCCGTGTGGGGGTGAGCACCTGTATCTGCGACGGCTCCAGCCCCAAGTTGCCCGGAAGCCGCTCGGCGCACAGCTCCAAAATTGTCTCGACGGCGCTCAGCATATCCCGGCGGCGCATGAAGAACAGGTCTTTCTGCTGTTCGTTCTTCAGCGTTGGCATCTCTCCCCGGTTGACCGAGTGCGCCCCGGTGACAATCCGGCTCTCCGCCGCCTGCCGGAAGATTTCGCTCAGACGCACCGAAGGGGAGAGCCCGCCGGCGAGCACGTCTTCCAGCACCGAGCCCGGACCGACCGCCGGGAGCTGATCGGGATCGCCCACCAGAATCAGACGGGCGTCCTCGGGAATCGCCCGGGAAATACTGTCCATCAGCAGAATATCCACCATCGACACTTCGTCCAAGACCACCACATCGCAGCTCAGCGGGTTATCCTCATCCCGCAGAAACCGCAATACGCCGAGGGCGGGGTCGAACCCGAACTCCAGCAGCCGGTGGATGGTGGACGCCTCCCGGCCGCACAGCTCGCTCATCCGCTTGGCGGCGCGTCCGGTGGGCGCCGCCAGCAGGGCTTTCAGGCCCATCCAGTCGAACAGGCGGAGAAGTCCTTTCAGGGTGGTCGTCTTCCCGGTGCCCGGCCCGCCGGTCAGCACCATCAGGCTGCTCCCAGCAGCGCTGGTAATCGCGTCCCTCTGAAGCGCCGCGTACCGGATCCCAAGCTCCGCCTCAATCCGCCCTATCAGCTCGTCCATATCTTGGGGCAGGGTTTTCCTCTGCGCGGAACGCTCTTTGATAAAAGACGCCACCTGTTTCTCCGCGTGGTAGAGCCGGGTTAAGTATACCGCGCCGTTCTGGCAGGCGACCACCTTGTTGTCACAGAACAGGTCCTGCAGCGCCTCCTCCAGCGCGTCCTCCGGCTGCTCCAGCAAACCGGACGCCGCCGGAACCAGTTTTTCGCGCGGGAGGTATACATGTCCTTGATCCAAGTTAAAGATCAGCTCGTAGAGCAGCCCCGCTTGGAGGCGGCGCTCGTCGCCGTCGTCTACCCCGAGGGTCGCCGCCAGCTTGTCCACCGTATCAAAGGGCGCTTCAAACGGCTCATAAAGCAGTATGTAAGGGTTGTCGCCCAGCCGCTCGGCGGCGTCCCCTCCGTACCGTTTGCTCAGCTCCAGCGCGTACGAGGGGGAAAGCTCATGGCGCACCAACAGCTCCATCAAGCGTCGGAGCGCGGTCTGACGGGAGAACAGCGCGCCGATCGACTCCGCCCGCTTGGGGGTGATCCCCCTCACCGAGCTCAGGCGTTCGGGGCTGTGCTCCAGCACGTCCAAGGTCTCGTCGCCGAAAGTGTCCACCAGCAATCGGGCGGTGGCGCGTCCGACCCCCTGCACAATCCCCGAGGAGAGGTACTCCAATATCGAGTCGGCGCTGGCCGGCAGCAGCCGTTCGGCGGAACGCACGGAAAACTGCTCGCCGTGGGCGGGGTGCTGCGACCACTGCCCCTTTGCCGAGATCGTCTCGCCCGGCGCGGGCGCTGGGATATGCCCGACGGCGGTGTGCAGCGAGCCGTCCTCGCAGGCTACGCGCAGCACCGCCCAGCCGGTTTCGTCGTTACTGTAGACGACCGATTGAATCCGACCCTCCAGATTCTCGTCCATCCGGACATGCTCCTTTGCAAACCGATCTCAGCCACACGGGCTCTTCGAGGACCAAGCCAAATCCGATCCGGCGTCCCAAAACCGCCCAAAACGCCATGACCAAGCCATAAGCGCATAAAACGGCGAATATACACGTATACAGCACGGAAAACACCCCCGATAGGGTATCCTATGCCAAAGCAGGGGCTTTGGTTACGCGCTTCTACGCCCCCAAGCCAAACAATCCGTACGACAACGCCGACATGATCAGCCCCGCGCCGATAACGCCGAGCAGAATGGAAGGGACGGCGGTACGCATCCGCAGGTCCATCATGGCGGCGATCAGCGCGCCGGTCCACGCGCCGGTGCCGGGAAGAGGGATCGCGACAAAAATCAGCAGTCCGAAGAACTGGTATTTCCGCACGGTGTCGATCTTCTTTTCGGCGCGGGCTTCCAGCCGGTCCGCGAGCTTCCCGAACGGCGTATGGCGGCGCAGCCAAGCGAAGAAGCGGCGTCCGAAGATCATGATGAAGGGCACCGGCAGCATATTCCCGAGGACTGCCGACGGCAGCGCCGCAAACCACGGCAGCCCGGCGTGCGCCGCCACCGGTATCGCGCCCCGCAGCTCGATGACCGGGACAATCGAGATCAGGAAGGTCATCATCGCTTTATACCAATCGTCGAGACTCCGCAGATACTCGGTCAAGCTTTCTAAAAATTCGGCCAACGGGTTGTCCTCCTGCGATTCGCTGTGTTATGTCAACACAGGATAGTATACCACAGGAAGAGGGTTTGGAGCAAGGATATTTTAGGGGGATGAACACGTCATCCCCCGACACCGCCCATATCTACCCCATAAACTTCCGTATCGCCCACAATATCGGCTTGAACCAGAGCGGTTCGAGCCGTTTTGTCACGGCTTTGAGTTCTGTTGGGATATTGATCTGCTGCGGGCATTTTTTCACGCACGCGCCGCACTGTGTGCAGTTGCGCGCGCCGTGCTTCTTCTCGGGGTGATTCACCCCTGTGCCGGTGAGATACTGCGTCATCCCCGAGACGTACCCCATCACGAAGGAGGTGTTGTACGCCGCGAAACAGCCGGGGATGTTGACCCCCTGCGGGCAGGGCATACAGTAGTTGCATCCGGTGCAGGAGATTTTATAGGCTTCCCGGAGCGCCGCGACCACCGGCGGGAAAACGGCGCTCTCCGCCTCGGTGAGCATCCCCGGTTTGGCGTCGGCCGCCGCCGCGAGGTTGTCCTCCAGTTGGTCCTCGCCGTTCATCCCGCTCAGGACAACCGTTATCCCCGGCTGGTTCCAAAGCCACCGGAACGCCCAAGAAGCAGCCGACCGGCCCGGGGCGGCCTCCTTGAACAGCTTCAGCGCCTTGGGGGGCAGTCCTGTCGCGAGTTTCCCGCCGAGGAGCGGTTCCATGATGACGACCGGTATCCCCAGCTCGGTCGCGCGGTAAAGCCCGGCGCGCCCCGCCTGATAATTCTCGTCCATGTAGTTGTATTGGATCTGGCAGAAGTCCCAGTCAGCCGCCTCGATAAGGTCGAGGAATCCCCGCTGCGAACCGTGAAACGAGAACCCGAACCGGCGGATGGTTCCCTCCGCCTTCCTGCGCTGGATCCACGCCTCGATCCCCATCTCTTGCAGATGCCTCCATGCCTTGAGGTCGGAGATGTTATGGATGAGGTAATAGTCAATATACGCTGTCTTGAGCCGCTCGCGCTGCTCGTTGAAAATGCGGTCGAAGTCGTCCGCCGTCTTGCACTTCTGAAAGGGCAGCTTAGTCGCTATATGGACTTTGTCCCGCAGGTTGTGCTTTTCAAGAATTCTGCCGAGGGTCGCTTCGCTGCCGGGGTAGATGTATGCGGTGTCGAAGTAGTTCACGCCGCTTTCGATGGCTTTTAGGATCAGCCGCTCGGTTTTGCCGGCATCCATCGGGAACCGCATACAGCCGAATCCGAGAACCGAAAGCCTGTCCCCCGTTTTGGGGTCGGTGGTTGTTTGCATAGCCGCCCTCCCGTACTCATGTTACAAGCAGTATACACCGAACCAGCCGCAGGCGCAACAGAATTTGCCCTATTCGTCCCCTCGTCCTCCCATTGTTAACTGTCCGTCGCCAACTCCTGCAGTTCCTCCTCGCTGACGGCGAGCCGTAAGACGGACACCTCATAGGCGGTCATACCGACGGTTTCCTCGCCGAGCTGCTTGGTGTAGGCGCGGGATTGGAACCGCCCCTCGGCGAAGAGGGGCTGCCCCGTCTCCATCTGCGCGCAGACGCGGGCCGCCCCGCCCCACGCGATGAGCGGAAGGTAGTTCGTGCGGTTATAGGAGCGGGGCACCGCCAGCATAATGTCGCAGATTTCGCGTCCCAGCGGCGTCTTCCGGTAACTGGGCGCCCGGCAGAGGGTGCCGCTGACGAAGAGCCGGTTGACCGGCTCGCCGTTCCTTGGGGTGATCTCCCGCGCCAGTGCGGATACGATCAGCCGGCCCCCGATCCCTGTTTTGTTGTTGTAGGTACGCATCTGCCCGGTGACCTCCAGTCCGTCGCCGGCGGCAGGGTTCAATCCTCCCAAGACCTCCTCCGGGAGGAGGACGCGAAGCCTGTCAACCTTCCCCGACAGGCGGCTGACGTCCAGCCACAAGCGGTAAAACCGCGCCTCATGCGAGATATGGTTCACTTCCGCCGCCTCGGCGGCGATCCCCCGCAGCATCACACTGTTCATCAATCATTCCACCTCGAAGGCGACCGCCCGGCCGCATCGGTTTTATTGGAATGTATATGCGCCGGCATGGGAGGACATGACATCCCCCTTCTTTCTGGACGACCTGCCCGTTGTCAACTGTACGACATCTTCCCTCTGTTTTTCGCATAGCTTTGGTGGTGGGGGTGTCATGCGTGAAGGAGAGCTTTCTGGAAAAGGCCGCGCGGAGGATGGACATCCCGGCGGAAGTGGCGGCAAACGTGCCCAAGGTCATCATCCACGGCTACCGCGAGATCTATGTTGAAAACCATAAGGGGCTGTTGGAATACGGTCCGCGCGAGGTCCATGTCAACGGCGGCGAGGCCGTATTGAAGCTGACCGGCGAGGGATTCCGCATCCGCGCCATGACAGGGAGCGAGCTGCGGCTGGAGGGCCTCATCTTCAACATCGAGTTTATCTACTGACACGGATAGGGGGATCTGTTGATGCAGAAAGCGGTCAACCTGTTGCGCGGGTTTGTGCGGATCGGGGTGGAATGCCCCTATCCGGAGCGGTTCATCAACCTCTGCGCGGTTCACCATATCGCGTTCTGGGGCGCCGACCGGATCGGCGAGCTGCGGCTGGAGGCGACCATCCCGGCGCGCTGTCTTCCCCAAGCGGAAGCGTTCGCCGTGAAGCTCGGCGGCTCGCTGACGGCGATCAAGCAGCGGGGGGCGCTCTTCTTTCTGGAGCGCTTCAAGCGGCGGTATGTGCTGATCACGGGTCTGCTCCTCTGTATCGCGGCGCTCTTTATCTCCAATCGCTATATCTGGGAGTTTACGGTGGAGGGGAATAAAACGGTGCCGAGCGAGGCGATTCTGGAGGCGCTGCGGGAAATCGGGATCAAGACCGGCTCCCCGGCGTCTGCGGTCGACATTGTGGACATCCGGAACAAGGTTTTGATGAAACTGGACGGCCTCTCTTGGATCACCGTCAATGTGTCGGGCAGCAGGGCTGCGGTGGTGGTGCGGGAGCGGGTGGCGAAACCGCTCATCTATCCGAGGAACACCCCGGTCAACATTGTCGCGGCAAAACCCGGGCTGATCACCCGGATCGACGCCCTTGCGGGGGCGGCGCAGGTATTCCCCGGCGACACCGTGCGGAAGGGGCAGCTTTTGGTCAGCGGGCTGATCGATTCCTCGCAGGTCGGTGTCCGTCTGGTCAATGCCCGGGCGGATGTCACGGCCCGCACATGGACCGAGCTGAAGGCGATCACCCCGGTGGGGGCGGTGGGCAAACGGTATACCGGGCGCGAGACGAAGCGGTACGCCTTGGTTTTCGCGGGCAGCCGGGTGAATTTATACAGAAACACTGGTCAACCCTATGCCATGTGTGATAAGATAAGTAAGACCCAATCCCTCCGCGTCGGAGGCGGCTTCAGCTTTCCCGTCGCGCTGGTGACCGAGACGTTCACCGAGTACGAACCGGTCGCCTACCAGCTCGACGAATCGGTCGCGGAAAGCCTGCTCCGCCGGGAACTCAGCCAGACACTGCGGGGCGGTCTCGCGGCGGGCGGGGAGATCCTCACCGAGACGGTAACCTTCCACCCCGAAACGGGTTTTGTTTCGGCGACCCTCACGGCGGAGTGTCTGGAGCGGATCGACGTCCCCCGGAAGGTTGAGATCGGCGACGTATTGGCTCGCAGGGGCGATTCATGAGTCACCTGCGGGATCACGGCAGAAAGGACTGTACGAATGACGGAACAGACCATCAATGTGGAGCGGCTGGAGCAGGTGATCGCGCTGTTCGGCTCCTTCGACCAAAACATCCGGCTGATTGAGCAGAGCGTCGGCGTCAAGGTGATCAACCGGGACACCGAACTGAAAATCGTCGGCGAGGCGGAGAATGTGTATCGCGGCGTCAAGGTGATGGAAGGACTTCTGTCGGTGCTGGCTCGGGGCGAGCCGGTGAGCGAGCAGAATGTCCGCTACATCCTCGGGCTGGTGGAGGACGGCGCGGAGGACAAGCTCAGCGAGCTTGGCAAGGATGCCGTCTGCGTCACCGCCAAAGGAAAACCGGTGAAGGCGAAAACGCTGGGCCAGAAAAAATACCTCGACGCGATCGCGAAGAACACGGTCACGATCGGGGTCGGGCCGGCGGGCACCGGGAAGACCTACCTCGCGGTGGCGAAGGCTGTGACCGCTTTCCGGCAGAAGGAGGTCAGCCGGATCATCCTGACCCGCCCCGCCGTGGAAGCGGGGGAGAAGCTGGGGTTTTTACCCGGCGACTTGCAGAATAAAGTGGATCCCTATCTGCGTCCGCTCTACGACGCGTTGTTTGACATGCTCGGGTCGGAGACGTACCATAAGTTTGTGGAGCGCGGCTCGATTGAGGTCGCGCCGCTGGCGTACATGCGGGGCCGCACGCTCGACGATTCCTTCATTATCCTAGACGAAGCCCAGAACACCACCCGGGAGCAGATGAAGATGTTCCTGACCCGGATGGGGTTCGGCTCCAAGGTGGTCATCACCGGCGACGTGACCCAGATCGACCTTCCCCGGGACAAGGTCAGCGGCTTAAAGGAGGCTGTCCGTGTTTTGAAGGGTGTGGAGGACATCGCGGTCTGCGAGCTGACCGCGCGGGATGTTGTGCGCCATGTGCTGGTACAGCGGATCGTCAAGGCGTATGAGGACTTCGAGGCGCGGGCGAATCGACGGAGGGACCGGTGACCCGCTGCCGCGCGCGGGTACGCGCCGACGAAGAGATCGCGACCCTTCTCCGCCGCGCGGTCCGGATCGCCGTAAAAAATGAGCGGCTGGATTTTTGCTGTCTTGTCGATGTTTTTTTGATGCCCGACGGGGAGCTTCTGGCGGTCAACCGGCTCCGCCGGGGGATCGACAAGATCACCGATGTCCTCTCCTTCCCGGCGTGGGGTCCCGATGAGATACCCCTTCCCGACCCGGATACCGGTCGTGTCTTCTTGGGGGATATCCTGATCGCGGAGGATCGCGCCGCCGCGCAGGCGCTCGCTTACGGACACTCGGCGGAGCGGGAGCTTGCGTATTTGGCGGCGCACGGCGCCCTGCACCTGCTGGGGTTCGACCACGAGGGGGAATGGGAGCGCGCCGTGATGCGCCGCAAGGAGGAAGCCGTGATGGCGCGGCTGGAGTTGACCCGATGATCCGGAGTTTTCGCTGTGCCCTGCGGGGGCTTGTCAGGGTTGTCCGGGAAGAGAGGAATATGCGCCTCCACCTCGCGGCGGTGTATTATGTCGTTCTGGCCGGTTTCTTCTTCGGTGTGAAGGACCCTTCCGCGTGGGCGGCGCTCTTTGTTACCTGCGGCGCGGTGATCGGCGCGGAGGCGCTGAACAGCGCTTTGGAGCGGCTCTGCGACGCGATGAAGCCCGACCCGTCGCCGGCGGTCGGCGCGGTGAAGGACATCGCGGCCGGAGGAGTGCTGGCGTGCGCCGTTGCCGCCGTCTGTGTGGCGTTCGCGGTCTTCTGGGGCCGTCCGGTGCCGCCCGGATGGCTCGGCAGTCCCGCTCTCTGGGCGGGCGCCGCCGGCGCGCCGTTTTGGATTTGGTTCACGGTAAGCATTAAACGGTAGGGCGTGACGGCCCGGCACGCCGGGGAGAAAGCGCCCGCGAAAGGAAGGATAACTATGCTAACCTCGCCGCATAATCGAAAGCTCGCCTCTGTACAGATTTGCATGTTCGCCCTGTCCGGCGTGACGAATGTGTTGTACATAGCGGGCCTTCTCAGCGAAGCGATCGCGGACATCGGTCCTATCTTTGTCATGCTTTTTTGTTCTGTCTCGGCAATTTACAACGCGAAGTTCCCGGTGCGCGCCGCGGATGACGGGGAACCGGACAAAGACGAAAGCGCCGCGAAAAAACGTAAGACCATTCCCTCCCTTCTAGCCTTCTTCGGCGTTTTTTGGGTGGTAACATACATCATCGCGCTGTTCCGCTGACGGACCGCCCGCACCGTATCCGTCCCCCCGCAAAGGCTTCTCGCCGTTGCGGGGGAGTTCGTACCCCGATTGACTTTCCCCGGTAAATTGGATATACTGTATTTGCGGGAAATCGTAAATCCGATGCTATACCGCGCAAGACAAGGGGACACTATCCGCGCATCTATGGACATCCCATCGTGATCGATATACCCGGCCTTACTCCACAAAACATATACGGGGGTTATCCGCCATGCTGCGTGTCGCGGTCATCGGGACGGGCAATATCTCACCGATGCACATACAGGGCTATCTGGCGTATCCGGAGAGGTGTGAAATCACCGCGCTTTGCGACATTGTCCCGGACAAATGCCGTGAGAAGAACGCCCGCTTCGGGCTGAACGCGGCGGTGTTCGACTCCCATCAGGCTTTGTTAAGCGGCGCGGAGATCGACCTTGTCAGCATCTGCACCCCGCCGTATACCCACGCCGAAATCGCGGTCAATTGCTTAAAGGCCGGGCGGCATGTTTTGGTGGAGAAGCCGATGGCGGCGTCTGTCGCCGAGTGCGACGGCATGAACCGGGCGGCGACGGCGAGCGGCTCCGTCGTCTTCTCGGTAGTCGCGCAGAACCGGTTCCGCGCCTCGGTGTGGAACCTCAAGCGGGTGCTGGACAGCGGGATGATCGGCAAAATCGTCCACGCGCAAATTGATTCGCATTGGTGGCGCGGACACAGCTATTACGACCTCTGGTGGCGGGGGTTGTGGGAGAAGGAGGGCGGCGGTCCCACCCTCAACCATGCGGTTCACCACATTGATATGTTGGGTTGGATGATGGGCCTGCCCGACTCGGTTTGCGCCATGATGGCAAACACGTCCCATGACAATTCGGAGGTAGAGGACCTGTCGGTGGCGGTCCTGCGGTACGCGAACGGCGCGCTGGCGCAGGTCACAAGCTCGGTTGTCCACCACGGGGAGGAGCAGCAGGTGATCTTCCAAGGGGAGAAAGCGCGGGTTTCCGCACCGTGGCGGGTGGCGGCGTCCCTCTCCCAGCCGAATGGGTTCCCGGTTCGCAATACGCCGTTGGAGGAGGAGCTGACCGCGTTTTTCGACGCCCCGCCGCCCTTCGCGCATGAGGGGCACACCGGGCAGATCGGCGACGTGCTGACCTCGATAGAGCGGGGCGGTTCCCCGTTGGTCGGCGGGGAGGACGGACGGCGCACCGTCGAGCTGATCGCGGGTATCTACAAAGCGGCCTCCGGGAACCGCACGGTGACCTTGCCGCTGGACAAAGACGACCCTTTCCGCACCGTTGCGGGAATCTTGCAAAACGTCCCGAGATTCTGCCAAAAATCCGCGGCTGTTCAAGAACTGCGCGGAAAAATCACGACGGGCCGTTCTTTGTAGGGGCGGTTCTCAACCGTCCGCGTATCTCCCTCCGCATCCTATATCAACAAGGAGAACAACCGACATGACCATCACACATGCCGGACTCGTGGCGGTCGTAGGCCGCCCGAACGCCGGAAAGTCAACCTTGATCAACAAAATCTGCGGCGAGAAGGTCGCGATCGTCTCCCCCAAACCGCAGACCACCCGCCGCCGCCTGAGCGCCGTTTATAACCGGGAACCCGTGCAGATGGTGCTGCTGGATACCCCGGGTTTCCACACCCCCCGCACCAAACTGGGCCAGTTCATGGTCAAAAGCGTGCGGGAGAGCTTCGGCGGTGTGGACGCCGCCGTACTGGTCGTCGAGCCGGTTCCCTCGGTGGGGGAGATCGAACGGGAGCTGATTACCCAGAGTCATAAACGGCGTGTCCCATTCTACCTTGCAATCAACAAGCTCGATACCCTCCCCCGGGAATCCCTCCTGCCGGTGATCGACGCCTATAGCAAGGCAGCGTCGTTTGACGCGATCCTCCTCCTGTCGGCGAAGAGCGGGGAGGGGGTGGAGGAGCTGACAAACCTGCTGCTCACCGCGATGCCGCCCTCCCCGGCGCTCTATCCGGAGGATGTCTCAGCCGACCAAACCGACCGGGAGCTGATCAGCGAGGTGGTACGGGAAAAGCTGCTTCTCTGCTTAAACGACGAGGTTCCTCACGGCGCGGCGGTCACGGTGGACAAGCTGAGCGAGCGGAAAGACGGTCTGGTGTCGGTGGAAGCCGTCGTCACCTGCGAGAAGGAGAGCCACAAGGGGATCGTCATCGGCAAGAACGGCGCGATGCTGAAGAAGATCGGCTCACTCGCCCGCGCCGAGCTGGAGGAGATGTATGGCGGGCAGGTTTTCCTCAAACTCTGGGTGCGCGTCCGCGCCGGCTGGCGGGATAACGACGCGCAATTACGCAATTTCGGGTACCAATAAAGGACGAGCGGATCGGGCCCGCAGGCAGACAAAGCGCGGCTTCGGCGAACGTCCGCGGGCGCGGGGGAGCTTGACATGAGTCATCTGGCGGTCAACGGTCTGGTTGTCCGTGCCGTTGAGTATAAAGAGGCTGATTTAATCCTCTCGGTAATCACCGAGCAGGAGGGGACGCTAACCGTCACGGCGCGGGGCGCCCGGCGGCGGGGTTCCCCCCACGCGGCCGCTTCGCAGGTGCTCTGTTACTCCCGGATGGTACTGAGCGAATACCGGGATCGGTTCACCCTGAAGGAGGCCGAGATTCTGGAGGGGTTTTCGGCGATGCGGGGCAGCCTTCTGTCGATGGCTCTGGCGTCTTACCTCATCGAGCTGGCCCAAACCCTCGCGCCGGAGGGGGAGCTGTTCCGTCTGACCTTGATCGCCCTCGCGAACCTGAACGCGGACAGACGCCCGCACAAGCTGATCAAGGCGGCGTTTGAGATGCGGGCGCTCTTCTGCGCGGGGTTCGGTCCCGAGACCGACGCCTGTTCCCGGTGCGGCGACGAAGCGCCGACGATGCTCCTGCCGGCTTTGGGCGGCCGGGCGCTCTGCCCCTTCTGTGCCCGGCAGAGGGGGGAGGACATCGACGCGATGCTGCCCTACGACACCGATTGCCGCCTTGCCCTGCGGCACATCCGCACGGCGCCGGCGGAGAAAGTTTTCTCCTTTACAGCAAGCGACAAAGCGTTGGCGAAGCTCGCGGCCCTGTGCGAATTCCTGACGCTGGCGCAGACCGATCGTGTTCCGGCGGCGCTGGATTTTTACCGTGGGCTTCTGTAGAGGCGAATTGCGTTCGCCCGGGAAGGGGAACCCACGACTGACGCGGAGAGGATACCATGACTGAATTGACCGATAAATCTATCGTCACCTTGGAGCTTCCGAAAGTGCTGGAAACTCTCGCTTCCTTTGCCGTATCGGACGAAGCGAAGGAGCGCTGCCTCGCCCTGCGTCCGGCGCTCACCCTGCGTGAGGCGACGGAGCGCCTGCTGCAAACGGGGGCCGCGCGGGCGATGCTGGAGACGAGGGGAGCGCCGGCCCTGTCCGGGATCAGGCCGGTGGCGCCGGCCCTGCAACGGACCCAAATGGGCGGGGTGCTGAACACCCGTGAGCTGCTGGACATCGCCTCGGTGCTCCGGGCCGCCCGCACCGCCCGGGCATACCACTCCTCGGGGGCGCGGGGAGCCGCCACCGCGATCGACACGCTGTTCGCCCGGCTGACCGGCGACAAACAGCTGGAGGACCGGATCACCGGCTGTATCCTAAGCGAGGAGGAAATCGCGGACCACGCGACGCCCGAGCTGGCATCAATCCGGCGGCACATGCGGGCTGCTGCGGGGAAGATCAAGGACATCCTGAACCGGATGATCGCGACCCACGGGAAGTACCTGCAGGACGCGCTGATCACCCAGCGGGCCGGACGGTATGTCATCCCGGTCAAAGCGGAGCACAGGGGCGATGTCCCGGGCCTTCTGCACGATGTCTCCTCATCCGGCGCGACGCTGTTCATCGAGCCGATGGCGGCGGTGCAGGCGGATAACGATCTCCGGGAGTGGGAAGCGAAGGAGAAGAAGGAGATCGAGCGGCTCTTGGCCGAGCTGTCGGCGGACTGCGACGGAAGCCGGGACGTAATTTTGGAGGATTACGACGCCTTGGTCGCTCTCGACGCGGTCTTCGCCCGGGGACGCCTCGCGTCCGAGCAGAACGCGTCCGCCCCCGTCTTAAACGATAGGGGGGTCACAAGCCTCCTCAAGGCGCGGCACCCCCTGCTGGATAAACATACGGCGGTCCCCATCTCTGTCTGGCTCGGCAAGGGGTTCGACACTCTGGTCGTCACCGGGCCCAACACCGGCGGCAAGACGGTCACCCTCAAAACGCTGGGGCTCCTGACCCTGATGGCGGCCTGCGGCCTGCAGATACCGGCGGGGGACGGTTCGGAGGTTGCCGTAACCGGAAAGGTCTACGCCGACATCGGCGACGAGCAGTCCATCGCCCAAAGCCTCTCCACCTTCTCCTCCCACATGACGAATATCGTCGCGATCCTGAAGGAGGCGGAACCGGGGAGCCTGATCCTTTTTGACGAGCTGGGGGCCGGCACCGACCCGGTGGAAGGCGCGGCACTCGCCGTCGCGATCATCGAGGAAGCGCGGAGGCACGGCTGCCGGGTGGCCGCGACGACCCACTACGCCGAGTTAAAAACCTACGCCATGACAACCGAGGGTGTCGCCAACGCCTGCTGCGAGTTCGATGTGGAAACCCTCCGTCCGACGTATCGGCTTCTGATCGGGATCCCCGGGCGGAGCAACGCCTTCGCCATCTCTAGCCGGCTGGGACTTTCGGAAAGCGTTATCGAGGCCGCGAAAGAGCGGGTCGGCATCCGGGACGCCGCGCTGGAGGATGTTTTGGCGCAGTTGGAGCGTCAGCGGATCGAAATGGAAAACGACCGCGCTTCCGCCGAGAGGGCGAAGATCGACAGCGAGGCGGATCGCAGCCGGGCGGAGGAGCTTCGCCGCCGGATCGAGCGGGAGTATGAAAAAGCGGCGGAGAAAGCCCGCTCCGAAGCCCGCCGCATCTTGGACGAAGCCCGCGCGGCGGCGGACGGCGTCTCCCGCGAACTGACCCGGATCAAGCAAACCCAAGCCCAAGAAGAGCTGCCAAAGCTCCGCCAGCGGCTCCGGGAAGCGGAGGATGCTCTGGGCGGCGGTTTACCGGCGCCGCCCGAACCGGAAGTCCTTTTCGGCGCGCCGCCCCCGCCGGGGACCGAAGTGATCTTAATCTCGACCGGAACAAAGGCGACCGTACTGGCGGGAGCCGACAGGAACGGGCTGATCCCCCTCCAAGCGGGGATTATGAAAGTCACCGTCCCGCTGGACGGCATCAAGCCGCTGGATGAGAAAAAGAAAAAGCCCAAGGCAGGCGGCGGCGTATCCGTCTCCCAAACGCCCGAACCGGCGGCGATCGAGCTGGACCTGCGCGGTCAGCTCACCGACGACGGCGTCCTGATGATGGAACAGTTCATCGACAACGCGGTGATGCGGAAGCTCTCCACCGTCACCGTCATCCACGGGAAAGGCACCGGCGCGATGCGGACCGCCGTTCACGCGGCGCTGCGGAAGAACAAATCGGTCAAGGGGTTTCGGCTGGGCAAATACGGGGAAGGGGAAACCGGCGTGACGGTGGTGACATTATGACGGGAGTGCTGCACTATAAAGCGGGGAACGCGCCGAGCGTATTGAACGCGCTCCGGCATATCGGCGAGGAGGCGGTGCTTGTCACCGGACCGGGAATCGCCGTGGACCGGCTAATCCTGCCGGGGGTCGGTTCGGCGCTCGCGACGATGGATTCACTGCGCGAGCTGGGCTTGGATTCGTTCATCCGGGACTCTATCGGGGGAGGGAAGCCCTTCCTCGGCATCTGTGTCGGCTTGCAGGTACTGTTCGACCGCTCGGAGGAGGGCGGGGACGTCGGGTGCCTCGGCATCTTCCCGGGCCGGGTGCGCCGGTTTGACGACAGCGCTGTGCGGGTGCCCCAAATGGGCTGGAACAAGGTCGATTTCGTCCGCGCCGACCCGTTGGTCAACGACGGCGGCTATTTTTACTTTGTCAACTCGTTCTTCGCCGTTCCGGACGACCCGGATCTCTTGCTGGGCCGCGCCGATTACAACGGTCCTTTCTGCGCGATGGCCTCGCGCGGGAAGGTCTACGGCGCGCAGTTCCACGTCGAGAAGAGCGGCGAAGCCGGTTTAGCGATGCTGAAAAGGTTCTGTACCCTCATATAAAATTTTTGGAGAGCCAAAAGGACCTTTTGGTAAAAAAGTTCTTTGGCCGCCGGAGGCAGGGAAAAGATGCTGACAAAAAGACTGATCGCCTGTTTTGACATAAAAAACGGCATGGTGACAAAGGCCGTGCGGTTTCAGGACAACATTGATGTCGCGCCCGCCGGGGAGCTTGCGGGGCGGATGTACGCCGCCGGGGTGGATGAGATAGTCTTTTACGACATCATGGCGTCCGCGGAACGCAGAAAAACCGACCTCGCGTCGGTCCGGGCGGTAGCGGAGCGCGTCTTCGTGCCGTTCACCGTCGGCGGCGGCATCCGTACCCTTTCGGATATGTACGATGTCCTGAACGCCGGGGCCGAGAAGATCAGCATCGATTCGATGGCGGTGCGGAACCCGCAAATCATCACCGAAGGCGCGAACGCCTTCGGGCGTCAGTGCGTCGTATTGAGTATGCAGGTCAAGCGGGTGGATGTGAGCCGGGGGATCCCCAGCGGCTATGAAATCGCGATCGACGGCGCGCGCACCTACACCGGGATGGACGCCGTCGAGTGGGCCAAGCGGGGCGAATCGCTGGGCGCCGGCGAAATCTGCGTCAACAGCATTGATAACGACGGCGGGTGCGAGGGGTACGACCTCGCCATTACACGGGCGGTTACCGACGCCGTGCGGATCCCGGTCATCGCCTCGGGCGGCGCGGGCCTCCCCCGTCACATCGCGGACGTCTTCACCGAGACGGGCGCGTCGGCCGCGATCATCAGCTCAATGCTGTATTCGCCGAGGCTTCCGAGAAACTTTTCCATCCCCGAGATCAAAGCGGAGCTGAGCGCGGCGGACATCCCGGTCCGCCCGGCGTAGGAAGAACGGGATCAAACCCCGGTAACCATAAATCAGGGGATATACATGAACTTGGTACCCCCGGACATACTAGGCAAAAAAGTCCGGAGGGTTTATGGATCGTTTCGTATCGGGCGGACCGGCGGCGAGGACGCTTCGCAAAGAGCTGCGCGCCATCGAGCGGACGGCGGCGAGGGCCGCCGAGTGGAACGGCGGGAGCCGTCTCTTGCCGGGGGAGATGGAATGGCTGCTGGACAACCGCTATCTATGCCGCCGGGAGGGGAAAGATGCCGAGCGGTTGATCCGGGGCGCGAAGCGGTTGCCCGCCGGGGAGAAAGGCCCCGCGGCCCTTTTGTACGCGGAGCGGTTTTTAGAACAGACCAACGGCGAGGTGACGGAAGAAGGGTTGGGCGCGTTCCTCAAGGAACGCGCTTTCTCCGAGCGTGAATACTGGCTCTTTGTCCCCCTGTTGAAAGCCGCCCTTATCGGGCGGATCGCCGCGAGCTGCCGCGAGATCGACAACGTTTTGGCCTCCTACCGCAAGACAGAGGGGGACAGCCCCTTCACGGCGGAGGCGAAAGCCTTCGCGGCGAGGAGCGCCGGAAAGCTTCCGGACCGGGA
>JAISVO010000002.1 GCA_031271525.1 Oscillospiraceae bacterium | reverse complement strand
CCCCACGGCGGCGCGCTGATAAGCTGAACTGCGGCGCGGTAGAACGCCAGCCGAAGGGTGTTGTCCGGAACCTCGCCGCGTGGGACCCACGCACGTCCGCGCGCCAACTTGCCGCCGACCCGGAGGACAGCGGACGCGAGGCGTCCGCTGTCCGAGAGACGCACCGCCGCTTCGCCGCCGCAGTCTTTGGGAAAGTAGTTCAGTACCGCCTGCTCCACCGCATACCTGCGGTCATGGCCGATGAGAGTTACTGTCATTCCCGCTTCACGCTCGTAACGCCGCTGACGCGAGCGAGGTCATTGCGGAGGGCCGCGATCTGTTCGCTGCCGCTGACCTCGGCGGTCAGCCTGATAATAGACATATTGTCGCCTGTCGTCCGCGCGTGGAGGGTGTTGATCGGCAGCTTCGCGGCGCTCAGCGCCGCCATGACATCGACCAAGAGGGACGCACGGTCGTGCGCAGTGACGGTTAAGTCGGTTTGGTAAGACTGCTTGATCTCTTCCGCCCATTGGACGGGCACCCATCTCCCCTTCTCCTCCGATTGACGCATCCGCAGGGCGCTGACGCAGTCGCTCCGATGAATCGAGACGCCATAGCCCCGTGTGATAAAACCGACGATGTCGTCCCCCGGAACAGGGAGACAGCAGCGGGAAAATTTGATCAGGAAATTGTCAAGCCCCTCGACGATAACCCCCGAGACGGCTTTTTTGGGTTTTCGGGATTTTTCAATCTGCACCTTCACCGGACGCTGTTTGTTGAGGCGCACCAACTCATCCCGGAAGCGGTTGATCGCCCGGGTAACGGTCAGGCCGCCGTAACCGATGGCGGAATACATGTCCTCAATGACCGAAAAACTCATCCGTTTCAACGCAGGCTGGAGGACTTCGTTGATGGTCTGCATAGAGATGCCGGTGCGCTTCAGTTCCTTCTCGAAGTCGGCTTTGCCCTCCGCGACGTTCTCCTCGTGGCGCTCTTTTTTGAACCACTGCTTGATCTTGTTCCGTGCCTCGTTGGTCTTGACCATCTTGAGCCAGTCGCGGCTCGGCCCGTGGCTGCCGCCCGCCGTAAGGACCTCGATGATGTCGCCGTTCTGCAGCGTATAGTCGAGGCTGACCATCTTGCCGTTAACCTTTGCGCCCTGCATCCGGTTCCCCACCGCCGAGTGGATCGCGTAAGCGAAATCAATGACGCCCGCGCCCAGCGGCAGATTGATCACGTCCCCTCTGGGGGTGAAGACGAAGACGTCGTCCGCGAACATATCCACCTTGATCGCTTTAATGAATTCCTCCGGGTCGGTGTCCTGCTGCGATTCCAACAGGCTGCGTACCCACGCGAGCTTCCGGTTGAGTTCCCGGTTGTCGCTGGATACGCCCTCTTTGTACTGCCAGTGCGCCGCGATGCCGTACTCCGCCGTGCGGTGCATATCCCACGTGCGGATCTGAGCCTCGAAAGGAACCCCTTCCCGCCCGATGACGGTGGTGTGGAGGGATTGATACATATTCGGTTTGGGGGTGGAGATATAGTCTTTGAAGCGGCCCGGGATCGGTTTGAACAGGTCGTGGACGAATCCCAGCACATTGTAGCAGTCCGCGATGGTCTCGACAATGACGCGGACCGCGTGGAGGTCGTAGATCTCCTCCAAGGATTTATTCTGGCTGTATTTCTTTCGGTAAATGCTGTAAATATGTTTGACGCGTCCTTCGATGGCGGATTGGATCCCCGCTTCCTCCAGACGCGCCGTCAAGATGCTTTTGATATGGTTCAGGAACGCCTCGTTATGCGCTTCCTGCTCGGTCAGGTAGTCGGAAATCTCCTTGAAGGCGACCGGGTCGAGGTTTTTGAACGCCAAGTCCTCCAGTTCCCACTTCACCGTTTGGATACCGAGGCGGTGCGCCAGCGGGGCGTACAGGTTCATTGTCTCAAGGGACTTTTCGCGGCGTTTCTGCTCCTCCCAGTATTCGCTGGTCCGCATGTTGTGGAGGCGGTCCCCGATTTTGATCATGATGACCCGGATATCCCGCGCCATCGCGAGGAACATCTTCCGAAGATTCTCCATCTGCTGATCCTCTTTGGAAGTATACTCGACACGGGTCAGCTTGGTGACGCCGTCCACCAAGTCGGCGACCGCCTGACCGAACCGGCTCTTAATGTCCTGATGGGTAACCTTGGTGTCCTCGATGGAGTCGTGGAGCATCGCTGCCGCCACCGAATCGGGGTCAAGGTTCATCTCGGCGACGATCAGCGCGGTTTCTACCGGGTGGATGATATACGGTTCGCCCGACTTGCGGGACTGCCCTTCGTGCGCCTCGCAGGCATACAAAAAAACCGAGCGCAGCCGTTCCCGGTCAAAAGCGGCGTCCGACCGCGCCAGCCGCTCCGCTACGCACCGGAACCGCCCCTCCAAATACTCGTGATAGTCAAATACATCCACGGCTGACACCCACCTTTCATTGACAGTTGACAATTAGGGACGGGAGGATATTTTCTTACTCGCTCGGCCTTACGTCAATCAAACGGAGCTGCGGCTGCCGATGACCCCGGAAGGAATTGATCTCGGCGCGGAACGCGACGTCCAGCAGCGGTGCGTTGGGGAAAGCTGTTTGGTTAAACCGGACAGCGTTCAGACGGGTCTTGCCTTTTTCGAAAACCGCCCGCAAGTGCTTTCCGTTCCCGATTGGGGTTATTGAAACCGGGCGGACGCGGGTCAGGCAAAAAATCGGCGGCGGAAACCCGGGGCCATACGGCGCGAATGCCTCCAGTTCCCTGATCTCTTCGGTATTCAGCCACTCCGGCTCCACTTCGGCGTCCACCTCCAGAACCGTTTCGGGCGGCGGACCGCAGAGGCGGCAGAGCGACTGCCGGAAGGTCTCCACCATGTCCCGGCGGAGGGTGAAGCCCACCGCGCCCTCATGTCCGCCATATTCCTCCAGAAGGTGGGACACCTGTGACAGCAGACCGGTCAGGTGACAGCCCCTCATCGACCGGGCACTCCCCCGCGCCGCCCCTCCCTCTAAGGATAGCACAAACGCGGGACGTTCATACCGTTCGGCTAACTTCGCCGCGACAATCCCGATGACGCCGACCGGCCAGTTCTCCCCGGCGCTCACCAGAACGGGGGACGATTCATCCAATGAAGCGAGGGATTTATCCAGTATATCGTTCTCTTTAGCTTGTCTCAAAAGGTTTAATTCGCAAAGGGTACGCGCCAGCTCCCCGGCTTCCGCCGGGTCGTCGGTCAGCAGAAGCTCCAGCGCCGTATCCGCCCGCCCGACCCTTCCGGCAGCGTTGATACGGGGCGCTAAGACATACCCCACAGTGTCGGCGGTGACCTCGTTCACTTCAGTCTCCCGCATTAGCGCGCGAAGCCCCGGATTGCGCGGGTTCGAGAGCGACTTCAGCCCTTGGGTGATCAGCAGACGGTTTTCCCCCGTCACCGGCATGACATCGGCGACCGTACCCAGCGCCACGATGTCGGCAAAACGGATCAGCGGATCCCGCCACTGCCCTTCCACCGCGCAGACAAGCTTAAACGCGACCCCAACACCGGCAAGTCCGGTGAAGGGATAGACACTGTCGGGGCGGTATGGATCGACGACGGCAACCGCCGACGGAAGTTCCTCCCGGCACTCGTGGTGATCGGTGACGATAATATCCATCCCTAAGCCGTTTGCGGCGCGGACCGCCTCACAGGCGGTGACGCCGGTATCGACGGTGATCAGCAAAGATACGCCCTTGCGGTACAGTTCCTCCAACGCTTTGCCGTGGAGACCGTAGCCGTCCGACTCGCGGTCCGGGATGTACCAGACAGGACGCGCGCCCCAGCCGCGCAAAGCGCGTACCAATACGCAAGTGGCGGTTACGCCGTCGGCGTCGTAGTCGCCGTAGACACCCACCGTCTCATTCCGGCTCAGAGCCAGCTTAATCCGGGTCACAGCCGCGTTCATATCGGGCAGCAAAAGCGGATCGTGCAGCCGTTCCGGCCCTATCGTGAAAAACGCCCGGATCTCCTCGGGAGTACTCAATCCCCGCCGGGGAAGAAACCGGGACGCAAGCTTGCCGTACCCAACGATGTCCGGCAGCGGGGAGCCGATGTTCCAGCGTGTATACGGCATCAGACCTTCTCGGTGGGATAGTCGTCCCACGTGGTCCCCCAGTTCAGCGCGCCCCGGCGATAGGTGATGCGAAGCTCTTCGCCCGCGTCGTAGAAAACCTTGTAGATCGGATCGGTCAGCACCGGTTTGTCCCCCTCGAAAAAAACGGAGACAAGGTTCCGGCAACCGTAAAACACACCCGCGCCGATGGATTGCAGACTGCCCGGAATGACAAGCTCGGTGAGACTCCGGCAGTTCCGGAAGGCGTACTCGTTGATCGCCGAAACGCTGCCGGGCAAAGAAACGGACTTCAAGTTGATGCAGCCGTCGAACGCGCCACGACCGACAGTCTCGACCCCGAAGGGTAGGGTAATCTCCAAGAGGTTGGCGCAGTTAAGGAAGGAATCGGTGCCCACCGACCTCAAGCCCTGCGGGATTGTGACTTGGCTCAGGTTTTTGCACCCCGAAAAGGCGGATACGCCGATCGAAACGACGCTGTCGGGCAGAACGACGCCGGTGAGCGTCAAATTGTTCTTGAACGCCTCGTACCCGATGACGCCGACCGGACGACCGTCGATCTCGGCGGGGATCGTGACCAGCGGATCATTCCCGCCGTAGCCGGTGACGACGGCGACACCACTCTCCACCGTATGTTTCAGCCCACGGGGAATAGGGTCCCCGCTGTCATCCCGGATCGGACGGAACAGGAGGAACGCCGCCAAAGCGATGATCAGGACGGCGACGACACCAATCGTAATCAATAGAATTTTGTTCTGTTGAGTCTTCATACATCATCTCCGCGTAGGTTCTTGCGGATATTGTAGCATAGGGGGACAAGTTATGTCAATCACATTCCTCATCCGCGAGGATGCCGGCAACGTATCGCAGGAAACTGACGAGTTTAATTATGGGCAAAACAGCAGGGGCGCTGCCGCCCTTTCCGTTTGCCGTTACGATCCGTAGGATTGAACTTCATCTCCCCTGTGCCGGTTGTGATACCGAGGGCGTACGCCGCCACCGGAATGGCGTAAGGCGGCAGAAATCCAACCGTGTGATGGTGTCTTGATAGCCGCTCATCGAATACTTGACAACACCTGTCCCATGCCGTATAATGAAAAAACATCTTTAAAAGGAATATATCATAAATAGGAGGACGGACCATATGGCGTATAATCCATACATAAACGCGCAGGCGCAATTTGACAAGGCCGCCGAGCTGATGGGGCTTTCACAAGCGGCGCGGGATCTGCTCCGCGAACCGATGAAGGAGTTCCATTTTACCGTTCCGGTCAAGATGGACGACGGTGCGACCAAGGTTTTTAAGGCGTTCCGGATCAAGCACAACGACGCTCGGGGTCCCGCGAAAGGCGGGCTCCGGTTCCATCCCCATGAAACCGCCGACACCGTACGCGCCCTTTCTATGTGGATGACGTGGAAATGCGCCGTGGTGGACATCCCCCTCGGCGGCGGCAAGGGCGGCGTGATCTGCGACCCGCGCACGATGTCCCTCGGCGAACAGGAACGGCTCTGCCGGGGCTTTGTGCGGCAATCCTTCTCCCAGCTCGGCCCCAACATCGACGTACCCGCGCCCGATGTGATGACAAACGGCCAGCATATGCTCTGGATGATGGATGAATATGAAACCCTCGCGGGCGGGCGCTACCCCGGCGTAATCACCGGCAAACCGGTTGGGAGCGGCGGTTCCCTCGGACGGACCGAAGCTACCGGCTACGGCGTGATCTACGCGCTCCAAGACCTCTTGAAAAAGGAAAACATAGACATAAAGTCCACCACGGCGAGCATCCAAGGCTTCGGCAACGTCGGCGAATATGCGGCGCGGATGTATGAGGAGCTGGGCGGCAAGGTGGTTTGCGTCTCCTGCTACGACCAAGGCGATAAGACCTCCTACACCTTCCGCAAGCAAACCGGCTGCGATGTCAAAGAGCTTGCGGGGATCAAAGACTCTTTCGGAACCATTGACAAGGAGAAGGCGAAATCCCTCGGATATGAACTGCTGCCCGGCGACGCGTGGCTCTCCGAAGACGCCGATATCCTCATTCCGGCGGCCCTAGAAAACCAGATCACGCCCGAAACTGTCCAAAAAATCTCTCAAAACGTAAAGGTGATCTGCGAAGCGGCAAACGGACCCACCACCCCGGACAGCGACCCGCTAATCCAAGAAAGGGGCATCCTCCTCCTCCCCGACTTCCTCGCGAACGCCGGCGGCGTGACGGTCAGCTACTTCGAGCAGGTACAGTGCAATATGAACTTCTTCTGGAGCAAGGAAGAAGTGCTGGAAAAACTCCACCACGCCATGTCCGGCGCGTTTGGTTCGGTGTATGCCCTCGCGAAGGAGCGCAAGCTGACCATGCGGGACGCCGCGTACATCATCTCGGTCGAGCGGGTCGAGAAAGCCGTACGCCAGCGCGGCTGGATTTAAGCCAGTTTACAACGAACAGATAACCGTTAACAACACAAGTACGACTCGCAATCGCCCGCATAAACCCAAACACAAAACCCCTGCCGGAATCCCGGCGGGGGTCTGTTTGTCTAGGTGTTCAGGCGTTTTTATCTGACTTTTGCACTGCCGCCCTGTGCGCCTTGATTTTCTTCATTGCCCAATCATAGTGGCTTGCGGTTACCGAAACGCAATAACTGCCGAGGGTTGATGTCCCTGTCCATGAAAAGTACCCCTTTTGGAAAAGTTCATCGTCCGACAGACTATCCAGAAGGGCCATCACCTTCTGATGGCTGTCCAGCAGCATCGCTTTCGCGTCGGCGTAAGGTGTGGCACGGTGCTTTTCGGTGAATCCAACGTTCATGCCGCCGTATGTCTTCCAGTTGTAGGGCGATGGGAGGAACGGCTTGTTTTCGCCATTCCGGTTCGCAGAAACCCAGTTCAACAGCAGTTGATGCCACTCGTACAGATGGACCAGCACGTCGCGCAGGTTTTTGTCTCTTTTCCAATGGGCTTCCTGCTTGTCCTCTCCGAAATTGAACGCCGCATTCCGCTCCTCCTCCGTCAGCGAGTCGATCAAGTGCCACAGCTTTGTAAATTGGGCGTCCGCCGAGATCGTCAGTTCGGGTTTTGTGGTTGCTCTGGGCATGGGTTATCTCCCCTTTCTTTTGTACGGCGCTCTTATATAAGGTTAGCACGGATAACTTGACAACAGGGCGTCAAGTTATAGAGGAGATTTTTGTTCTATCGTGTCCGCGATGTCCCGCGCGAGCCGCGTAATCTCTTCCTCGTCCTTCCCCTCGACCATCACCCGCACCAGCGGCTCGGTGCCGGATGGACGGACCAGCACCCGCCCGTCCGCGCCCAAGGCGAGTTTCGCCGCCGAAACCGCCGCCAAAACGGCAGGCCGCTCGGCGAGGGTCGCTTTATCCTCCCAGCGCACCGGTACGTTGAGGAGGATTTGCGGGTACTGCGGGATGCTCAGTTGGGTAAGGTTTACCCCGCCCGACATTGCCGAAAGGAGTTTCAGCGCGGTTAACTGACCGTCGCCGGTGGTGGAGTGCCGGAGGAAGATCACATGCCCCGACTGTTCCCCGCCCAGCATATGCCCGCCCTTCCGCATCTCTTCCAGCACATAGCGGTCACCGATGGGGGCGCAGACCAGTTTGATCCCCCGCTCCCGCGTCCAGACATGCAGGCCAAGGTTGCTCATCACCGTCGCGACAAAGCCCGGTTCGTTTTCGTGCCGGGCGCAGACCGCCATGATCTGATCGCCGTCGACGACCCTTCCGTCCGAGGCGACACAGAGACAACGGTCGGCGTCGCCGTCGAACGCGAAGCCGACATCGCAGTGACGGTCCGTGACCAACCGCCGCAACCCGTCCATATGGGTGGAACCACAGCGGTCGTTGATGTTGAAACCGTCCGGTTCATCGTGGATCACATTCAGCTCCGCCGGGTTGAGTTTATTGAATAGGCGCTTCGCTGTCAGCGAGGCGGCGCCGTTAGCGCAATCCACCGCGATGCGCAAACCCGATAAGTCCGGCGTCACACAGCGGAGGAGATAGTCTGTATATCTCTCGGCGGCATTCCCGAAGGGCCGCACCCGTCCGATGGCCCCGCCGGGCGATGCCGGTTCGTTGACCAGCGCTTCGATCCGGTCCTCCAACGCGTCGGACAGCTTGAACCCATCCCGGTCAAAAATTTTGATACCGTTGTATTCATACGGGTTGTGGGACGCCGAGATGACGACCCCAGCATCGGCATGTTCTTTGGTGAGATACGCCACGGCAGGGGTTGGGACAACCCCGCAGAGAAGGACGTCGGCACCCGCCGAGGTGATCCCGGCGGCAATCGCGCATTCCAGCATGTCCCCCGATACCCGGGTATCCTTGCCGATTAAGATGACCGGTTTATGATGTGACGATAGCACCTGTGCCGCCGCCCGACCGATCGAATACGCCAGCTTGGCGTCTAAGTCACGGTTTGCAACCCCCCGAACCCCGTCCGTTCCGAATAAGCGCCCCAAACACAGCCCCCCCGAGTGTCCCATGTATCATCAGTATATGCATTGCTGCTCTCGCTGCGTATCCTAACTGTTCATTGTCAATTGCCCATTGTGAACTGTCTCAATTCCCATGTGCCGGTACGCTTTCTCGGTTACGCAGCGGCCGCGCGGGGTACGCGCCAGAAAGCCGAGCTGCATCAGGTATGGCTCGTAGACGTCCTCGATCGTCACCGACTCCTCGCCGATATTCGCCGCGAGCGTTTCCAATCCCACCGGCCCACCGCCGAAATTGCGGATGATGGCGTCCAGCATCCGGCGGTCCACCGCGTCTAGGCCGATGCCGTCGATGTCAAGCCTCTTCAGCGCTTCGTCGGCGACGTTACTCGTGATGACGCCGCCCGCCCGCACCTGCGCGTAGTCCCGCACACGCTTTAAGATGCGGTTTGCGATGCGGGGGGTGCCGCGGGAACGCGCCGCGATTTCCCGCGCGCCGTCCGGCAGGATTTCCACCTTCAGGATGCCCGCGCTCCGGGTGACGATCTTGGTCAGTTCCTCCGTTGTGTACAAGTCCAGCCTTGTCACCATACCGAAGCGGTCGCGCAGGGGGGCTGTAATCTGCCCCGCCCGGGTCGTTGCGCCGATCAGGGTGAATTTTCGCAAGTCCACCCGGATGGAACGGGCCGCGGGACCTTTGCCGAGGATGATGTCGAGAGCGCAATCCTCCATCGCGGGATAAAGAACCTCCTCTACGGAGCGGTTTAGACGGTGGATCTCATCGACAAAGAGGATATCCATATCATCCAGATTGGTCAGCAGCGCCGCGAGGTCGCCCGCCTTCTCAATCGCCGGCCCCGACGTGATCCGGATATTGACGCCCATCTCATTCGCGATAACCCCCGCCAGCGTCGTCTTGCCCAAGCCCGGCGGTCCATACAGCAGAACGTGGTCCAGCGGTTCTTTACGCTTCTTCGCCGCCTCGATGAAGATGAGCAGGTTGTCTTTCAGCTTTTCCTGACCGATATACTCAGCCAAAAAGCGCGGGCGTAAGCTGCCCTCGCCGTCGTCCGCCGAGGTCAGTGTACGCGCCAGCAGCCGCTCCTCTTGCGGCTCCAGAACATCATCGCGGTCATCGAAATCGATCGGCATTGGTTCCTCCTACCGTGACATGCGTTTGAGAGCGCTCCGTATCATTTCCTCCACCGGCAGGGCTTCATCCAGCCCTTTGACCGCCATCGCGGCTTCCACCGGGGAGTAACCCAATACGCAGAGCGCCGCCTGCGCCTCGGTGAACGCGTCGCCGGGCTCCATCGAAAAGCCGCTTGTTCCGGTTGAGACGGTGGCGGTTTCACGCGATAGCTTGTCCTTTAGTTCAAGGATGATCCGCTGGGCCAGCTTCTTCCCCACCCCGGGCGCGCCGGTCAGCGCTTTTTCGTCCCCCGTGATGACGGCCAGCGCCAGCTTCTCGGGGGTTCCGACCGATAAAATGGAGATCGCCGCCTTTGGCCCGACGCCCGAGATGCCGATCAACAGCCGGAAAGAAGAGAGTTCCTCCCGGCTCACAAAGCCGTACAGCTCACAAATCCCCTCCCGCAGATGCAGATGGGTGTACAGCCGCGCCGTTTCTCCCTTCTTGATACGGGAAAGGGTTTGGAGCGATGTGTTGACGGCGTAGGATACCCCGCCGGTGTCGATCACGGCAAGGTGCGGCTCGGTGTGCTCCACCGCCCCGCTGACCGCGTAAATCATTTTTTTGCGTCTCCTTTTCCAGAGGTACCCTCTCAGTGTTATCAATCCCGCGATGATTAAAATGGATAGCGCGGATAATCATATGTAAAGATTAAACAAGCTTCCCCAGCACCGAACCCGCCGTGTAGGCGTGGCAGATCGCGACAGCGAGGGCGTCCGCCGCGTCGTCCGGGCGGGGCAGTTTCGAAAGGCGCAGGAGGGACCGGGTCATCTCCATCACCTGCTTTTTCTCGGCGTTGCCGTAGCCCGTGACCGCGAGCTTCACCTGCTGCGGCGAATACTCCGCGACGGTCAGCCCGCGCCGCGCCGCGGCCATCAGGATGACGCCACGGCTGTGGGCGACCGGAAGCCCCGTGTTGACGTTCTTCTTAAAGTACAGCTCTTCAATTGCGAGCGCGTCGGGCGCAAAGGTCTCGACCAGCTCTGTGAAGTCTTCGTAGACGGTCAGCAGCCGCCGTTCCAGCGTCTCCCCCGCCGGGGTGCGGATTACTCCGTGCCGGATGTGTGCCGGACCGCCTTTCCCGCTGTCCAGCACCCCGAAACCGACGATTGCCAGCCCCGGATCGATCCCTAAAATCCGCATTGAAGAGTTTCCAGCGCGGTAAGGATGCCCAACTTCCCGGCCTCGTAGGTCAGCCCGCCTTGCAGATACGCCGTGTACGGTTCCCGGATCGGGGCGTCGCAGCTCAGCTCGATCGACGCGCCCTGTATGAAGGTACCGGCCGCCATCACCACGGGATCGCCGTAACCCGGCATGTCCCACGGCTCGGGGGCCGCGAAGCTGTCAACCGGGCTGCCCGCCTGTATCCCCCGGCAAAACCGCAGCAAAGGCTCGGGCGAGCCGAACGCCACCGACTGGATGATGTCGCTCCGCGCCTCTTCGGGCCGCGGCGAGACGGCATAGCCAAGCTCCCGCAGGATATACGACGCGAAGGCGGCGGTTTTCAACGCCTGCGCCACCGTGTGCGGGGCGAGGAACAACCCTTGGAAGAGGAGACGGCTGCCGTCGGGGTTCGCGCCGCAGTCCCGCCCGACGCCGTTCAATGCGACCGCGGCTTTTTCAACCAAGTTCCGCCGTCCGGCGACATAGCCTCCGCAGGGAGCCAATCCGCCGCCGGGATTCTTGATCAGCGAACCGGCGATCAGATCGGCGGCGCACGGCTCTTCGGTTTCGACAAACTCGCAGTAGCAGTTGTCAACCACCACCGGCGCGTTACACCACGTTCGGGCTTCGGCGATCAGCGCGTTGACCTCCGCGACCGACAGCGCTTTCCGGCTCGTATACCCGCGGGAACGTTGGATGAACAGCGCGGCGGGCTGTTCCGTCTGCCGCGCGGCCCCGGTCTGCGCGGTGTACGGCAGCAAGCCTTGCAGGGTGTCATACGGTTCCCCGGTCAGACTGAGGTATCCACCCTGCGGGGCGGCGGCGCGCAGGGCGCATCCGATAGCATGGGTGCCGCTGGCGAAACTTGTCCGCACGAGAGCGTCCTCGGTGCCCATCAGGTCGGCGAAGACAGCGTCCAGCGTTTCCCGCCCGGGGTCATTGTAGCCGTAGCCGGTGGACGGAGCGAAGTGGCTGTCCGATACCCGGTGCCTTTGGAACGCCGCCAGCACCTTTCGGGTGTTTTCTAGCGCTATACGGTCAAAGGCGGCAAACGCCGGTACCAAGGCTTCCTCGGCCCGGGCGGTCAGCGCGGCAAGGTCACAGACTGTAGACATCTTCGGAGCCGATGATTGTGTGGCCCGCTGCCCGGAGGACCTCCTGCGCCCTCTCATTGTCCTCGACACGGATGATCACGTAGGCGTCCTCGTCCCGCCGGGTGAGGAAAGCATAGATGTACTCCACCGAGATTCCCTCCAGCGTTTTCAAAACCCGGTACAGCGCGCCCGGTTCGTCCGGCAGCTTGCAGCCGGTCACCTCGGTCTTGCTCGCCGTAATTCCCTTGGCTTTCAGCAGCGCCAGCGTCTTGTCCGGGTCGGGGACGATCATCCGGAGGATACCGAAATCGCTGGTATCCGCGATGGAGATCGCACGCAGGTCGATCTTCCCCTCGGCGAGAACCTCCAGCACCTCGCTCAGCGCTCCCTGCTTGTTCTCCACAAATACGGAAATTTGCTCGATAACCATGTCAGAACCTCCCAATAATACATTTATGAAAAATTTTGGAGATTCCTTAAGAACTATTTTCCGAAAATGTTCTTAAGGCGTTCTCCTATCTAATACTCTCTTTGCCTTGCCTTCAAAACGCTCTATGGTGCCGTGGGAGACCAGCGTGATCTTCGCGGAGATGCCCAGCATACTGAGGACATCCTTTTCGATCCGGCGGACCGTCGATTCGATCCGGCGCTCCTCGTCCGAGAACAGACCTTCGGTCATCTCGACCTGAATCTCCAGCGCATCGAGATTATTGATCCGATCGACCACCAGCCGGTAGTACGGCGCGACGCCGGCGACACCGAGCAGGACGCTCTCCACCTGTGAAGGGAAAACATTTACGCCCCGGATGATCAGCATGTCGTCGGTCCGCCCGGTGATCTTCCCCATCCGGGTCAGGTTCCGTCCGCAGGCGCAGGGAGAGCGGTCGATCGTGCAGATGTCCCGGGTGTTGTAGCGGATCAGGGGGAGGGCTTCCTTGGTGACGCAGGTGAAGACCAGCTCGCCCGGAACCCCGTCCGGCAGAGGCTTTCCGGTATGGGGATCGACGATTTCCACCAAGAAGTGATCCTCCATCACATGCAAACCCTTCCGTTCGGGACAGTCGCAGGAGACGCCGGGCCCCATCACTTCGGACAGCCCGTAGATGTCATGGGCGCGGACGCCGAGTCGGCTCTCTATTTCACCCCGCATCTCCTCGGTCCAAGGCTCGGCTCCGAACAAGCCGATCCGGAGTTTTAATTGGTCACGGATACCCTCTTCCAAGACGGCGTCGCCGAGGTGCATCGCGTAGGACGGGGTGCAGAGAAGGACCGTGGAGCCGAAGTCGCTGAACATTTGGAGCTGACGTTTGGTGTTGCCGGTGGAGGCGGGAATGGTCGCCGCGCCGATTGTCTCGCCGCCGATGTGCCCCCCCAAACCGCCGGTGAACAGCCCGTAGCCGTAGGAGACGTGAACGATGTCGTCTTTAGTCGCGCCCGCCATTGTCAGACATCGCGCCATACACTCGCCCCAGACCGCGATGTCCTGCGCCGTATACCCTACGACAGTCTGCTTGCCGGTGGTGCCGGAGGAGGCGTGAATCCGCACGACATCCCCCATCGGGACGGCGAACATGCCATAGGGGTAGCTGTCCCGCAGGTCGCTTTTATGGGTCATAGGGAGCTTCCAGAGGTCCTCGACGCCGTTGATATCGCCGGGGAGGATCCCCGCCGCTTCCATTTTGGCGCGGTAGGGCTTGCAGTTTGTATATGCGTGGTTCAGCGCCGTCCTGAGCCGGCGGTCCTGCAGGGTGGTCAGCGCGTCCCGGCTCATTGTCTCGATTTCGGGGTTCCAATAGGCGTTCATTTCGGTACCTCCTCACGGCCCAGTTGAAAAGCGTTTAGGTTGACGCCGATATGTTTCGGCTTGATGTTCTCCCGGAGAGCGGCTTCCCATTCGTCCCCGGAAAAGTCTAGGAAATTTGAGAGCGCGCCCAGCAGAACGATATTCTCGCTCTTGGCGTTCCCCGCTTTTTTTGCGAGTTCCTCGGCTTCAATCCGGATGACGCCGCCGATAATGCCGACCGAGGCTGCCTCGCCGGGCTGATACCGGATAGGAATAACTCGGGTCGATGTGACCGCTTTGCCGTTTTTCGCGAGGTAGGGCCAAGCGCGGAGGGTCTCGTGGATCTCAAGCCCGACCAAATAGTCCGCCTCACCGACCGACACAAGGGGGTTATGCACCTTCTCCCCCGCGCGGATCATCGTGACGACACTGCCGCCCCGCTGGCTCATACCGTGTACCTCGTTGACCTTTACATCCAAACCTTTGGATAAATACAGACTGCCCAAGACCTTTGCGGCGAGGATGCTCCCCTGCCCGCCGACTCCCGCGATGACGATGTTGATCATATTGAACCCTCCAGCAACGCGCACGGCCGGCGCACAACCACAACCGAAGGCTCGCTTGCCGCCAGCTCTTCCTTCAGCGCGGCTTCGAGGGCCGCCGGGTCACGCGGATCGGCGGTGACGACCCGTTTGACCCCAAGCGACCGGCAAACGGCTTCCAGATCCAGCACGGGCGCCGACTGACCCATCAGCGTCAGCCCGGTGCCCGGATTTTGCTGGTGCCCAGTCATCCCGGTGATGGCGTTGTCCAGAATCAGCACGGTCGCGGGGGTTTGATTGTAGACGATGTTCATAAGGCCCGTCAGCCCGGAGTGCATGAAGGTGGAGTCCCCGATGACGGCGACCGCTTTGTCAGCCCGATCCGGCCTGACCTTCAGGAACCCGTGGAGCGACGACACCGACGCGCCCATACAGACGCAGAAATCCATCGACGAGAGCGGCGGCGACGCACCGAGGGTGTAGCAGCCGATGTCCCCCATCACAGTAAGGTTCAGCTTCTTGATTACTCCGAAGGTGCCCCAGTGAGGACAGCCCGGGCAGAGGACGGGGGGACGGGGCGGCACGTTATTTAATAACAACTCCGATTGGGGGGATTCCTCAGCTGTTTCACCCAAGACCGCTTGGCGGAGGATCGGTACCGTGTACTCGCCCAGCGGGGTCAGGTCGGCTTTGCCCCAAACCTTGAGCCCATGTTTTTTGCAATGGGTTTCGATGAAGTCGTCCAGTTCCTCGATCACCCACAGCTCGTCCACGGCTTCCGCCAGTTCCCGCAGGGGGAGGACCGGCAGAGGGAAGACCATTCCGAGCTTTAGGTAACTCGCGCTGTCCCCCAGCGCTTCCCGCGCCGTTTGGTACGAGATCCCCGAGGCGACGACCCCGATTTTGCGCTCGGTGCCCCACTCGATCCGATTCAGCCCGCTCTCCTCGCAAAAGTCCCCGAGAGACGCGAGACGCTCCTCCAGCGCGGCGTGGCGGACTCTCGCGGCGGCGGGGACCATGACGTTCTTACCCGGGTTTTTCTGATACTCCCGCAACACCGGCCGCTCGATCTCCCCCACAGTCACGGCCGAGCGGGAGTGGCTGATCCGGGTTGTGAGGCGGAGCAGCACCGGGGTGTCAAACCGTTCCGACAGTGTAAACGCGGTTTTGGTGAAGTCAAGGCACTCCTGCGAGTCGGACGGTTCCAGCATCGGCAGCTTCATCGCTTCCGCGTAATGACGGCTGTCCTGCTCGTTTTGGGACGAGTGGCAGCCCGGATCATCCGCGACCGCGATCACCACGCCGCCGTTGATACCGGTATACGCCGCCGTGAACAGCGGGTCGGCCGCCACGTTCACCCCGACATGCTTCATCCCCGAAAATGACCGCGCTCCGGCGAGCGACGCGCCGAGGGCAGCTTCCACGGCGACCTTCTCGTTGGGCGCCCACTCGGCATAAACTGTTTTCGCGGCAAACTCTGTGATCTCGGTGCTGGGAGTGCCGGGGTAGCTGGATACGAAGGAACATCCCGCTTCGGTCAGCCCCCGCGCCACCGCTTCGTTGCCCATCATCAATACTTTTCGTTTACCGCTCATCCTTTACCCTCCGGGCTTTGCCCATAAACCTCTCTATTGTCTGCGGGGCAACCAGCGTCACTTTGACGGTCAACCCCAGAATATCTTTGATCCGGCTCTGGATTGTGTGCTTAATCTTCTCCAGCATGCCAAAGCTTTCGAGCACCGAACCGTCGATCAGCTCGACCTGCACCTCCAGTGTGTCGGTCACGCCCTCCCGGCGAACCACCAACAGATAATGGGGACCGATGTGCTCCTGACGGATCAGGACGCTCTCGATCTGGGAGGGGAAGACGTTGACACCCCGGATGATCAGCATGTCGTCGCTCCGCCCGAGGGTCGGGTCCATCCGGACGTGCGTCCGCCCGCACCGGCAGCGTTCATAGGTAACGCGGGTGATGTCCTTGGTGCGGTAGCGGATCAGAGGGAGCGCTTCCCGGGTCAGCGGGGTGACGACCAGTTCCCCCGTTTCCCCTTCCGGGAGAACCGCACCGGTCTCCGGGTCGATGATCTCGGTGTAGAAGTGATCTTCCGCGATGTGCATCCCCTCCCGGAACAGGCATTCCCCCGAGACGCCGGGTCCGGTCAGCTCGCAAAGCCCATAGTTGCTTGTGGCGGTGATGCCGAGGTTCTCCTCGATTTGGGCCGCCATCTCGGGGGTGTGCCCCTCCCCGCCGAACAGGCCGACCCGGAGCTTCAACTGGTCTTTGATCCCGTGCTCCCGCACCGCCTCGGAGAGGTACAACGCGTAGGACGGGGTGGAAACCAACACCGTCGCGCCCATGTCCCGCATCATCATCAATTGCTTCTCGGTTTGCCCGGCGCTCATCGGCAGGACGCAGACCCCCATGTGCTCCAAGCCTTGATGCAGCCCAAACCCACCGGTAAACAGCCCGTAGCCGAACGATACCTGCGCGAGGTCGCGCTTCGTCACGCCGGCGGCGGCGCAAACCCTTGCGATCAAGTCCTTCCATACCGCCATGTCGCCTGCGGTATAGCCGCCCATCGCGGGCTTTCCGGTGGTGCCGGAGGTGCCGTGCAGACGTATGACCTCCTCCTGCGGGACCGCGAACAGACCGAAGGGGTAATTGTCGGCAAAAGCTTTTTTATCGGTAAAGGGGAGTTTTACAATGTCGGAGAGACTTTTCACATCCCCCCGCCCAATCCCCGCCGCTTGAAGGAGTCCCCGCTGCGCCGGGGCGCGATCCCAGATATGGTTCCATGTCCGAAGGAACCGTTCCTCCTGCAGCGCGCGGATGCTCTCCCTCGGCATTGTCTCGATTTCAGGCTGCCACATCGCTGAACACCTTCTCTACATGCTCCTTTGGAAATTTATATTTCTGCGTCAACAGGCTGACGATGGGAACCAAGAACAGCGAGACGCCCATCGCGGCGACGCCGAACAGCGGGGAGTTCTTGGAAGCCGCCGAAAACGCCTCATACAGCGTCGAGCCGCCGAGGTTCGCGGCCGTGCCGCTCACCGTCATGATCAGGACGGTTGCAAGAGCGCCGAGCATCCCCGCCCAAGCCCCGGCGCGGGTAATCTTTTGGGAGAACAGCCCCCAGACGTAGGGACCGATGAAACAGCCGGCGACAACCCCCCAAGAATAGGACATGATCGAGACGATGACGGCGAAGTTAAACGTCGCGAATACAAAGCTGCACGCGACAAAGAGCAGGCAGAACAGGCGGGTGATATTGATCTGCCGCTTCTCGTCCGTTTTGAGCCGGAAGACCAAATCCACCGTGATCGCGGTCGCCGATGTCAGCACCACGGACGACAGGGTGGACATCGAGGCGGACAGAACCAGTAACAGGATGACCGCCAGCAGGATCATCCCGGGGATTGAGTCAGAAAAGGCGTTCATCAGCATGGTGGGGATAATCGCGTCGGTGCCCCCTTTGGGTACCTCGCTCAGCACCAGCCGGGACAGCGAACCGACATAGTACGCGCCGCACCCGATGATCAGAGCGAAGACGGTGGATACGACGGTTGCGCGCTTGACCGAGGCTTGGTCCCGGATGGCGTAGAACTTCTGCGCCATCTGGGGCAGGCCAAAGACCCCTAAACTGGTCAGGAGGATGTTTGTCAGCAAAAATGACCACTGGCCCCCGCCGGTGAAGTCGGTCAACCCCTTGTCAACTTTTGCAAGGCCCGAAAGGACATTGCCAAAGCCGCCGACATTCGGGTGAAGGGTCATCGCGACGACTAGGACAACCACCCCGGCGATCATGATGATCCCCTGAATGAAGTCACTCAGAGCAATCGCGGTGTAGCCGCCCAGTACCAGATAGGCCGCCGTTAGGACGGCGACGATTAGGATGCACAGGTTGGTGGCGGACATCCCTAAAAAGGCTGTGTCCGCCACCGGGTCGAGGTCGGGGAAGAAGACGGAAGAGAAGAGCATCCCCAAACCCTTATAGACCGAAGCGGCGTAGGGCATCAGAAAGACGAAGATGATACACGCCGAGACGATCTTCATATTCTTAGAGAGGTAGCGGCCCTCCAGAAGTTCGGGCATCGTCCGCGCACCCAGCACATGGGTCATCCGCCGGGTCCGCGCCGCAAGGAGCTTCCAAGAGAGAAGACAGCCGATCAGAGCGTTGCCGATCCCGATCCAGATCGAGGCAACGCCGATGTTCCAGCCGTGGGTGCCGGCATAACCGACAAAGATCACCGCCGAGAAGTATGTAGTGCCGTAGGCGAACGCCGACATCCACGGGCCGACGCGCCGTCCGCCCAACACAAAACCCTCGACCGTGGCGGCCTTCTTTCGGCTGATAAGCCCGATCGCAACCATTCCGACAGCGAACAACAGCAGCGCCGCCGTCGCGATATTCTGCACCATCTCCATCAATCCCCGCTTCTTTTTGAAGCATTATACAGGACTTCGCAGGGAATGTCAATTTTTTTGTGTGCGGGGGTATTTGCGCCGGAGGAGCGCCCCGATCTCCGACGCCTTTTGGATCAGCGTCTCGATCCGGTCGTTATCGATCCGTATATCGCAGCCGATCTCGTCCGCCGGAAGGAAGGCGTGGTCGATCAACGCCCGCAGCTCTTCCTCGGTGAACTCCCGCTGACCGTTCCGCTTTTTGAGCCGGCGGAGTCGCTGGCCGTCCTCCGCGTTCATCAGGATCCGCAGGTCGCACCGCCGCCAGACGTCTAAAAACGGAAGGTTCGCCCAGTCGAGGATCACCGTATCCTCCGTCAGACTGTTCAGCCGGGCTTCCAGCGCCGTACTCATCAAGTCCCGCGCCGTCGCGATGGCGGTCGTCAAGGCATCTTCCCCGTCCGGCGGGGCCGAGCCGTTCAGGTAACCTCGGGCGATTGTGACCGCGTCCCGGATGCGGAGAGGATTTTTTGTGAAGAAGCACAGCTTCAGCCGCCCGCGGCTATCCAACTGCTGGGCCTCGCCGAGCAGCTGGGAAAAGGCGTCCCGATGGAGCCACAAGATTTCGTTCAACATCGCGTCTCCGTCGATCACCGTTGAATCCGGGATGTTTGAGGCGAGAAGCCTGCAAAAGGTGCTCTTCCCGCTTCCGGTGCCGCCGGCTACTCCGACAATGGTCACAAACATTCTCCTTACGCAATAAACCCATGTATAGCGTTACCCCCAACGGCAACGGAATACCGCCGGAGCTGACCGCTATACATGGGCAGCGACTTTGTGTGCTACGTTTCGTCGCCGGTTTCGGCGTCCTCACCGCTCTCCCGCTTCAAACTAGGCAGGATCATATGCTTATGGATTAGCGGGTAGACCGCGAAGACCGACAAGAATCCGGTGAACGAGAAGAAAAAGAAGGGCAGCAGCAGGAAATCGCCCATTGGGATGAAAAAGACAGCAAAAATCAATGCCGCCTCAATCACCAGCACGAGGGCGTTGCGGAGGAGGCCGACAATCGAGAAGGCCAGAGAGTTTTTGATGATGTTGAAGACTGAGATGTTAAAGGTAACCGCCATCAGGTACATATACTTCCGGGTGAACAGGATGATCACCATCAGGAGGGGCGAGATAAGCTTCGCGAGGGTCACCGAAAACGATGTCCAGCCGGACGCGCCGTCGGCGGACTGCATTGTGAGGTTGAGGATCAGCATCGATAGGGCGAAAAGCTCCAAAAGTCCCAACGCAACCCCCTGCTTGAAGTTCGACTTCATCCGGAGAAAGAAGTCGCTCATCCACGCGTGCTCCTCCCGGACAAAGTTCCGGAGCATGTAGGTGAACCCGCACATCACCGGACCGTAGAGTAAGAGAGAGAGGAGGAGCCAGAAGAGGAAAACCCACTCGCCAAGCGTCGCCGGAGAGGAAAAGGGCAGCGAGACGGGCAGACGGAAGAGGATGTCCTGAAGGATGCTGAACAGTACGACACCTTGCGCCGCTTCCCCCTCGGCGGGCGGATTCGCGGCCTGCTCCTCCGCTTGTTGTATGATGTTTTGGTAGAAGTCCGGGTCCAAACTCACGACCCATTGGTTGAAGAAACGAAAAACCACCGTGATGATGGGCAGGAACAGGAGGAATAACAGGAGGTTCAGCAGGATAAACCGGGTGAACTTCCGCCAGAACAGCTCGAAAAACCGGAAGAACGGCTTCTTGGGGGGCGCGTTGGGATCCACCCCTTTGCCGGGCTTTGTGAAGTCAAAGAGTCCGAAAAAACCAGCCAAACCTTGTTCTCCTCTGTGTGTTTATTGTTTCGCCCGGGGATGCGAGCGCTGATAGACATCCGCGAGCTTGTTCTTGATCATGTTGGCGTACATCTGGGTGGAGGAAATGTCGGCGTGCCCCAGCATCTCTTGGAGAGACCGCAGGTCGGCGCCGTTCTCCAAAAGATGCATCGCGAAGGAGTGCCGGAGGGTATGGGGGGTCGCCTCCTTCTCGATCTGCGCCTTCGCCTGATAATACTTGATAATCTTCCAAAAACCCTGCCTGCTCATACGCTCGCCGCTGACATTGACAAAAAGCGCTTTCTCCTCCGAGGGACCGACCAGTTGAGTTCGCGCTTTGTTTATGTAGCTTGAAAGCGCTTGCGCGGCCGCCTGATAGATCGGGATGATCCTTTCATGGAGGGCCGTGTTGCAGCGAATGAACCGCCCGGACAGATTGATGTCGGTTACGTCCAGCGCGATCAGCTCGCTCACCCGAAGTCCTGTGGCGTACAGAACCTCCAGCATCGCCTTATCTCGGATCCCCTTCGGATCGGTCAGTTTCGGCGCGAGCAGCAACCGGTCAATCTCCGCACCGGTGAGGATCTGTGGCGTCTTGCGCTCACTGCGGACCGAGGTCACGCCCCGCACCGGATTATCGGCGAGGTATCCCCTCTCGCACATGAACCCGTAAAAATTCTTCAGCGACGCCATGCTGCGTACCACTGTCGAGGAGGACTTTCCCCGTTCGTTCAGGAAACGGACATAGGCTTCGATGTCCGCCTTCACGGCCGTCTCGGGGGAACAGAACTGGGAAAACTGACGCAAATCCCGCAGATAGGAAATTTGCGTGTTCTTCGACACATTCTGTTCCAGATGCGTTTGGTACTCCTGCATGACCTCAAACATAAACGGGTCCCACCTTAAAAAAGAGTCAGTGTATACGCGCCGCAGCCAGAGCCGCGAGAACCGGACAGAGGAGCCATTCCGCCGCCGCCGCCCCGGATGTCACCAGAAGGGCAACCGCAAACCGGGGGAGCGCATGCCTTTCGAGCGCCGAGGCTTTGGTTCTGCGGACCGCCGCGATAAAGAGGGACCGGCTGTTGAGGAGACTGCCCGCGCCGAGACAGAACAGACAGGGCAGACAGAGGAGAAGGGGCGGCGCGAGGAGGGAAAGAGAAAGAAGAATCCCGTCCAGCGAACCGAACGCGCTTACACACGACGCAACGGTGTAGGATACCAGAAAACCCCGAAACCCCACAACCATCGGGATCAAGAGAACTCCCGGGACGGTCAGCCCCAGAAGGAAACAAACGACCGGATAGAGGACGGTGTCGGCCAGTACGCGCAGAACCGGAGGCTGGCTCCCAAACTCGGCTGCGGTCAGGTAATCGGCGCTCCCCTCAACCCCTTGGACAAGGGACCCCGCGACAATCCCTCCCAAAAAGGCAAGAGCCAAAATGCCCAAGGCGACAGACTGTGCGGAAACGATTTTTTGTTCCATGTTGATCCCTCCACCAGTAAATCTATGTGGAAGGGACAAACCGTATTACCGACTTAACGTAAAACCACGCTCCCGGCAGGCGTCCAACCCGCAGACCAAGGCTTGGTCGAAACCGGCGGCATCGAACGCCCGGAACGCCGCTTCGGTGGTACCGCCCGGGACGGCAACACCGGCGGCAAGTTCCTCCGGCGTCTTTCCGCTTTCGGTCAGCATCCGAGACGCGCCCAGCATCGTCTGCGAGACGATCCGGAGCGCCGCGTCGGACGGGATGCCGTTCCGCTCCGCCCAAGCTACCATGACGGACGCCATCCGGAAGAAATACGCCACGGCGCTGCCGCCGAGCGAAGTGGAGGCGTTGATGAGCTCTTCGTCCAGCATCTCGACGATGCCGCCGCAGGAGAAAATTTTCTTCGCGGCTGCAACGAACTCCTCCGGTACACCGACCGGCGTTGCCAGCGCGGCAACGCCCGCTCCGACCGCCAGCGGGAGGTTCGGCATAACCCGGAGAACGTAGGCGTCATCCGGCAGTTTTTCTTTTAACGACCGCACGGTGACCCCCGCCGCAATCGAGAGCACGCATTTTTGACGGGTTAGCGGCGCGATTTCGGAAAGCACTTCCGGGACCTGCGCCGGGCGGGTCGCCAACAGGAGGATGTCTGACGCCCTGACTGTCTCGGCATTGCTGCCGGATGTGACACAGCCGCGCTCCGCGAAGGGAGCCAGCTCGCTCTTGACGGGTGAGGAGATATGTACCGAACCGGGGGGAAACAGCTTAGCGTCCAGCACGGCGCGCAGTATCGCGCCGCCCATGTGCCCCGCACCGATCGAACCTAAGACCATACTGTCCCTCCGTCATCCTATCCGACTCTCTGCCCTTATATTGTAAGGGAAAGCAACAGAATAATCAAGAACCAAATGCCGGGACGGTTGATTTCCGTCGTTATGCCCAAATATTATGTAAACGGTGTTATGTCAACCGTGGAAACTGACGGTCCTCCCCCCTCCTCCGCCGACTAGATATGGGGGGTCGCGGGTTTCGCCGCCATAAGGACGGTAAAACAACCGAGGATTTCCCCGGTTGTCATATATCTCCTAATCTAAAGGGTTTCCGCCTCGGGTGAGAGGGTTTTTAGATATATTGCACATTCCAGCCTTTTCTTCTCCAGAGCGCAGCCCAACCGGTCGCTTATGTTGATATCGCCGTTGACGGTGTTGTTGGACGCCGCGCAGCCCCCGCCGCAGTAATACCGCGCCCAACAGGCTTGGCAGTCCTCCCTTCCGTCGCCGCCGGGATAGAATTTCTCCGAGACACTTTTGTCAAAAGAGCCTCTCAAAACGTCCCCCAACAAAAAGTCATTGTTGCCGACAAACTGATGACAGGGATAGACCGCGCCCTCCGGGGTGACCGCCGCGTATTCGATCCCGGCGCCGCAGCCGCGAAGGCGTTTGTAGACACAAGGACCCTGCTTCAAATCGACGTTGAAGTGGAAGAAGCTATACCCGCAATCCCCCGCCGCCATTTCCTCACACAGCCTTTCATATTGATCACAGAGGGAAGGGAGGTCGTCCTCGGTCAGCGCGAGGGGATGACCAGATGGGAGCACAGCCGGTTCGAGAGAGATGTTGCGGAAACCCAGCGACGCGAGATGCCGGATGTCCTCCAAAAAATCCTTGTTCTTTTGGGTGTAGGTCCCCCGGACATAGTAGTCCCCCGTCCGGGTCGCGAGAACATGCCTGTAGTTTTCCAGAATTTCATCGTATGAACCCCCGCCGCCAACCGTCTTCCGCACGGCGTCGTTGACGCTCCGCCGCCCGTCCAGAGAGAGGACGACGTTGTTCATCTCCCGGTTCAGGTATTCTGTTACTTCTTGATCGAGCAAGACCCCATTGGTCGTCAGGGTGAACCGGAAATTCTTTTCCGGCGCTGCGCCGCGGGCGTATTCGACGGTATGCTTGACGGTATCCAGAGCCATCAGCGGCTCGCCGCCAAAAAAGTCAATTTCGAGGTTTTTCCGTCCCTCGCACCGGGCCAAGAGGTAGTCGATCGCCTTCTCGGCGACCTCGGGCGTCATCGTACTCCGGGACCCCGTGCCGAAATCCCCCGTTTTCGCGAAGCAGTACCCGCAACGCAGATTACAGTCGTGCGACACATGCAGACAGAGCGCCTTCAACGGCAGCCCCGAGACGTTTTGCTGAGCCGGCTCGGGTTCGCTGAACAGCAGTCCGGCGTCTTTCAGCGCAAGGAGTTCCTCCCGCGCCTCCCGCTGCTCGCCTGTCAAAGGCAGGTCACAGTCTAGGTTCGGGTCGGCGCGAAGGACATCAAAAGCGGCACAGTCCAACTCGTGTACCGCGCCGCTGTGAACATCGAGGGCGATATAACGCCCCAACAGGGCGTAGGCGTGGACCATTATACGGTTTTGCGCTTGATCGAAGCCAAGACGGAACTGCTGGGCTTTTCACACTTTTGATTCGCAACGGTGCAGGAAGTTTTGCACGCCGATTGGCAGGAAGTTTGGCACTCGCCGCAGCCTCGCCCGGCGGTTTTATGGGTAGCATGATTGAGGATTTTAATGTGCTTCACTTGAAAAAACTCCTTTTCGTAGGTTGTTTTCGGTGGGGACGCCTTGCGTAGATACCTCCCGCAAGCGCCGAAACCACCGCCGACAGCAGGACCAAGACGGTGTGGCGGGCGGGCGGAAAGGAAAAGAGGAAGCCCGCGATCAGCAGTATGAGGAAGACGGAGAACCCCGTCATCATCGACGCCGGGAGTTTGTGGGTGCCGGCCCGCCTCGCCGCGAACATGCCGCCGGTAAACGCACCGGCGGCAACTGCCAGCAATACGGCCGCAACCGATTGGCCGATCGGGAGGATCCCCCCCGACACAAGGATCGCGGCGATTGCCAGAATCACTAAGGTTAACAGGAGCGAGAGCGCCGTGTACTTCAAAACTACGCGGAATAAGCCCTTGGCTTCGTCCTTCTGCGGCATCAGAAACCCTCCTATAATTTAGGATGTCTATGCCACAAGTCTATGCCGGTGTACAGGCCGGTAGACTACTTGTCGCTGACTTGTTCGCCCTTCGAGGAAATCGCCCAGCGCATCAGCTTCACGCGGGATTTCTCCGCGCCCGTCTCCAACGTGATGGTGTCGTCTTTGATTTGGACGACCTTACCGACAATCCCGCCGATGGTTGTGATCTCATCGCCGACAATCAGCTCGTCGCGCATCTTGGCGGCAGCTTTCTTCCGCTTGCTCTCGGGACGGATCAGCATGAAGTAGAAGACGACAATCAAAACAACGGGCAAAAGCAGGGTCATCAGCATCGAGCCGATTCCGCCCGCGGCGTTGGGATCGGCTGCGGCGTCGGGTGTCGCCGTCAGGAATAGGGAAAATATCTGCATCGTATCACCTCCAGTCTGTCCATTATACTGGCAGCACGTTCAAAACGCAAGGGGTATTTTACAGGACAATGTTGAGGGGGCCGCCGCCGATCAGGTGGAAATGCAGATGATCCACCGATTGGCCCGCTCCGGAGCCCGCGTTGGTGACGACCCGGAAGTCGGTCAACCCAGCGTCCTTCGCGATAACGGGAATCTTTGTCCAGAGGTGCGCCAGCAGCGCGCCGTGCTCGGGCGTGATACGCGCCGCGCTCACGATGTGCTCGCGTGGGATGATCAGGATGTGTACCGGGGCTTTGGGCGCTATATCGTTGAAGGCGACAATCAGCTCGTCCTCATAGACCTTGGGACTATCCTCTTTCTGGATCCTGCAGAAAAGGCATTCATCCATACCGAAAAAACCTCCTTACTTTGATTTTAGGCTCTCAGCAATCCGCTCGATTGCTTCTTGAAATTTTGCGGTGTTTGTGCCGCCGCCCATCGCAATGTCGGGGCGTCCGCCGCCGCTTCCTCCGCAGAGGGAGCAGACGGTCTTCACGACTTCCCCGGCTTTTACGCCCCGCTTGACGGCGTCGGGTCCGCAAGCGGCGCAGAAAGTCGCCTTGCCGTCCTCCTCACTGTACAGTACGCTGACTCCGCCGGTTTTTTTGTCCCGCAGCAGTTCGCTCGTCTGGCGGAGGGTCGCCGCGTCGGGGTTCCTCGCGGCGATGAGTGTAAAACCGTTCACTTCACGGGCTTCACGGAGGAGGGAATCTATAAAGGCAAACGCTTGCTTTTGCCGGAGTGAGGAAAACTCTTTTTGCAGACGTCTGTGTTCCGCAGCCAGCGCGGTAATTTTGCCGGTCAACTCGGCGGGGTTTGTCTTCAACGCCGCCGCCGCCTCATGCAGACGGGCTTCGTCCCGCTCGGCCAGTTCCAGCGCGATCAAGCCGGTGACGGCTTCGATCCGACGCACACCGGCGGCGATCGAGCTGTCGGTCAAGACGCGGAATGACCCGGCTTTCGCGGTGTTGTCCAAGTGGGTGCCGCCGCACAGTTCGATACTGTAGTCCCCCATTGCCACTACCCGGACGGACGCGCCGTACTTCTCGCTGAAAAGCGCCATCGCGCCCTTGGCTTTCGCTTCGTCCGGCGTCATCGTCTCTACCGTTACAGGGTAGCCGGCGAGAATACGGCGGTTGACCTCGCGGGTGATCCGCGCCAGTTCCTCGGCGGTCATTGCGTTAAAATGGGTGTAGTCGAAGCGGAAGCGGTCCGGCTCGACCTGAGACCCCGCCTGCTCCACATGGCCGCCCAAAAGGTCCCGGAGAGTTTTTTGGAGGAGGTGGGTCGCGCTGTGCGCCCGCATAACGGCCGCCCGGCGGTCTTCATCCACAGCCGTCGTGACGGTCTGCCCCGGGGCAAAATCGCCCTCGGTTTCGCCGAGGTGGAGAATCTTCCCGTCGGGGAGCTTCCGCACATCATCGACATGGAAAACACCGCCCGGGCCTGTGATAACGCCCGTATCGGCACACTGCCCCCCGCTTTCGGCGTAGAAGGGGGTGCGGTCCAGCACCAACACACCCTCTGGTGCGGCAAGTACCGTCGCGTCACCGGAAAGAGTATCGTAGCCGATAAACTCGCTAGTCGCCTCCCGGCTCAACCCCAGCTCCGCCGTCTTCCAGCCCGACCCGGCGAGTTCCGCGCGGGCGGAGCGGGCGCGCTCCCGCTGCTCGGTCATCAGGGCGTCGAAGCGCTCCCGGTCGAGGGTGAAACCCTCTTCCTCCAGAATCTCCAGCGTCAGGTCAACGGGGAACCCAAAGGTGTCGTAGAGCATGAACGCCGGATCGCCGCCGAAGGTTTTTCCCTCGACTTTTGCGATTTCCTCC
>JAISVO010000102.1 GCA_031271525.1 Oscillospiraceae bacterium | reverse complement strand
CGGCTCCTCGCGATCCCAAAGTTTTTGCGGCTAGTCAGGGAGACAGCCAAGCGGGAGAAAAAGAATGGTTAAGCAACCCGTTGTCAGTATAATCGCCCACACGCCCGAACCCGAGAGGGTCGTCGCGGCGGCGGCCCGGAACTGCTACTCGGACACCGGCCCCACCGCACTGCTGGAGGGGTTGGACCGGGAGACAGCCGAGAGCTTTCTGCAGAAGATCGCGTCCCTCGGGCATGAGAGCGTGCTAGAGCACGCGTCCTTCACCTTTTCTCTGGAAAACGTGTCCCGCGCGTTGCTTGCCGAAATCACCCGCCACCGGATTGCCTCCTTCTCGGTCAAGAGTCAGCGGTATGTCAGGGAAACCGGCTTCTCCCACATCCTTCCGCCGACGGTCCAAGAGAACGATGAGGCGCTGGCGGTGTTTGACAGAGCGATGGAAGCGGCGGGGGAAGCGTACCGCGCCTTGCTGGAGCTGGGCATCCCGCCCGAAGACGCGCGGTTCGTCCTTCCCAACGCGTGTTGCACTCACATCGTCGTTACGATGAACGCGCGGGAGCTGCTCCACTTCTTCAGGCTCCGCTGCTGCAACCGCGCGCAATGGGAGATCCGCTCGGTCGCTTCCGAAATGCTCCGTCTGGCCCGGAACGCCGCTCCGGCGTTGTTTTGCAAAGCCGGTCCTTCCTGCGTATGGGGGGCTTGCGGCGAGGGAAGAATGAGCTGCGGGCGGCAGGACGCTGTCCGGGAGAGATATCGTGTTTGAGTTCCGCCGGGCGGTCAGGGGGGACGATCTGCGTCCTCTCTGGAACGCGGCCTTTGAGCCGGACGAGGTGTTCTTTACCCGCGACTACCAACCCGAAAACGCATTTATTTGCGCGGACAACGGGAAGCCCGTCTCGATGCTCCATCTCCAAAGGAAGACGATAACTGCGGGCGGGGAGAGTCTGTCGGCGGGGTATTTGATGGGGATCGCCACCGACCCGGCTTACCGGAGGCGGGGACTGGCGGGGAAGCTGATTGAGGAAGCGTTGAGAGTCTGCGAGAACCTCGACTGCGCCTTCCTGATCCCGGCGAGCGAAAACCTCGCGGTCTACTATGCGAAATTCGGTCTCACCCTTCGCGGGCGCCGGCCGTCGACCGGACATCTTTCCCCCTGTACGGGGAAAGCGGGATGTATTGAAACACTCTCCGGGCTGTACGAAAGAGCTTACCCGGACCGCGCCGAGCGGACGGTATACGATTGGGAGACGATCCTGCTGGAGTACGATGTCCGCGCGGACGGCTGCCGTTACACCGTTGGCGACGGGCGGGGTGTTTTGGAGGCGGTCCCCCCGCCGGATACGCCCGCGGACGGCTGCGCGGCGTGTATCCTCCCGTTTACCGATCGGGCGGGGTCGCTGCTCACTCGGTACAAACCCTATATCAACTTGCTGTATACCTAAAAAGGAGGATTCCGTTATGGTAGTTCTGTTTTTAGCGGACGGTGTGGCCGAAGTCGAGGCGGTGACGATAGCCGACTGCCTGCGGCGGGTGGGGTTGGACCTAAAGCTCGCCGGGGTGACAGGGGAGACCGTGACGGGAGCGCGGGGGGTTCGGCTTCTCGCGGATCTTCCGGTGAGCGACGTGCCGGACGGTCCCCACGAGCTTTTGGTTTTTCCGGGCGGACTGACAGGCGCTGAGAACCTCATGGCGTCCAAGCGGGTGCGGGAGCTGGCGTCGGCCGCGATGACGGCCGATACCCCGGTGGGCGCGATCTGCGCCTCGCCGGGTTTCCTCGCCGGGTTGGGACTGCTGCGGGGACGGACTGTGACCTGCTACCCGTCGGTCGCGGACAGGGTAAAATCGGGCGGCGCGTATGTTCTGGAGCGGGATGTTGTGCGGGAGGGGAATCTGATCACCGGACAGGGACCGGCGGCGTCCATCGCCTTCTCCCTCGCCCTTGTGGAACTCGTGCTGGATCGCAAGAAGAGCGAATTTCTGGCGTCCCAGCTGCTGTACTCTTGACGAAGCCCGAAGCACGGCTGTTGTATCCGCCGCTGCCGGATAGCGGTGAAGCCGCACTGCGGCTTGTCAGGCTGTGGGAGACGACCCGGCTTCCCCAAAGTGTCTTCTGCTACCTGAGTACCGGCGGCGAGTGCGCCACCGCGCCGATTCTGGCTTTTTGTCAAACGCTCGGGATTCCGGTGGCAGTTCCCTTATGCGCCCCCAAGGGACAAATGACGGCGAAGATCTATACCGGACAGCTCCGGCCGGGACGGTTCGGGATTCCCGAGCCGCCGGAAGGCGCTCCGACGATAGAGGACCCAGAGTGGGCGGTCGTCCCGGGGATCGCGTTCGACCGGGACGGGTTTCGATTGGGGCGGGGCGGGGGATACTACGACCGGTGGCTGCTCGGAAGGACGATCCGGACAGTTGGGCTTTGCCGCCCGGAACGATTGGTGCCGGAGCTGCCGAGGGACCCATGGGATATACCGGTGCAAACGGTGATAACGGGGGTGGATTGATGGCGGAGCATACCGATGAGTCTATGGTACCGAAGGATCAAAAAAAGAAAATAACCTTTGAGAAGCGGAAACGCGCCAACACGGGCTGTCTGCGCGGTATCCTTTACTTTGTCTTCATCCTCGTCGTGTCCTCGTTCCTAGCGGTCTTCGCGTGGAACTGCGCGAACGACGTCCTTGCGCTGAGCAAGCCCGACCAAGAGGTTTCGGTAACGATCGCCGAGGACTACACCATCGCCGAGCTGTCCCGGAACCTCAAGGAACTGGGCGTTATCGAGCACACTTGGCTCTTCACCCTCTACTGCAACTTCTCGGACGCGCAGGAGGAGATCGAACCGGGCACCTTTATCATTAATTCAAATCTCGATTACCACGCGCTGGTGAGCAGCTTTGTTAACCGGGTGGAGCGGCGTACGGTGCAGGTCAAGATCCCGCAGGGCCTCACCATGATGGAGACGCTCCGTCTGGTGGCGGACGCCGGGGTGAGCGATTACCAAACCTTGCTGGGCTCCGTCGGTTCCACCGAACTGGACTACTCCATCCTCGCGGACGTTCCGATGGAGCCGAACCGTTTGGAAGGGTTCCTCTACCCGGACACCTACCTCTTCTACACCGACTCGTCCCCCTCCACTGTGTACAGCAAGTTTCTGAGCAATTTTTCCGCCAAATTCGCCCCGAGTTTCCGGAATCAGCTGAGCCAGATGGATTATGACCTTAACCAGATCCTCACCGTCGCATCTCTGGTGGAAAAAGAGGCCGCGTCGGTCAGTGAGATGTACGAGGTGGCTTATGTCATTTACAACCGGCTGGGCAGCGCCAACTACAAAAAACTCCAGATCGACGCCACCGGAGTGTATCTCCTTGAACTCCTCGGGCGGGACCAAACAGTCGAGCTGACTTCGGCGGAGATACGCGCTTCCCGGGACATCGACCACCCCTATAACACCTTCCTCTACGAGGGGCTTCCGCCCGGACCCATCTGCTCCCCCAGTATCGACGCCATCCGGGCAGCCCTTTTCCCCCGTTCCGAAAACGGAAACCCCTATTTCTACGCGCTGAGCAAAACGGGTCAGCATGAGTTCTTTGAGAGCTACAGCGCCTTTGAGCGTTTTATCAGCGGTAGCGAATTCGCAGGCAATTAACCGAAAGGAAGAATACATGGATATGCTGGGACTAAACGAGATCCGCGAAAAATACCTCTCCTTCTTCGAGTCGAAGGACCACAAGCGCCTGCCCTCCTTCTCCCTGATCCCCGAGGGCGACCCGACGCTGCTGCTGATCAACAGCGGGATGGCGCCGATGAAGCCGTACTTCTCGGGTCAGGCGGTCCCGCCCGCGAAGCGTGTGACGACTTGCCAGAAGTGTATACGGGTCATCGACATCGAGCGGGTGGGGAAGACCGACCGCCACTGCACTTTTTTCGAGATGCTGGGGCACTTTTCCTTTGGGGATTACTTCAAAAGGGAAGCTATTGTGTGGACATGGGAGTTCTTCACCGAGGTGATGAAGATCGACCCCGAGAGGCTGTACTGCTCGGTCTACTTAGAGGACGATGAGGCGTATGACATCTGGACCAAAGAAGTCGGCATCCCCGAATCCCGGATGGTGCGGCTTGGGAAAGAAGATAATTTTTGGGACATCGGTTCCGGTCCCTGCGGCCCTTGCTCCGAGATCTACTTCGATCGGGGCGGGGAGTACGGCTGCGGAAAACCCGACTGCAAGCCGGGATGCGACTGCGACCGCTTTGTCGAGATCGGCAACAATGTCTTCACCCAATTCAACAACGACGGTGCGGGCAATTATACCCCCCTCGCGCAGAAGAACATAGACTTCGGGATGGGGATTGAGCGTCTCGCCTGTGTCGTCCAAGGCGTCCCCAATGTCTTTGAGGTGGATACCATTACCCGGATTCGCGGGCGGGTGAGCGAGCTTGCCGGGATCCCCTATGGGCAGGGCGAGAAGAGCGATATGTCCCTTCGGGTCGTCACAGACCACATCCGTTCCACCGTCATGCTGATCTCCGACGGGGTGCAGCCGAGCAACGAAAAACGGGGCTATGTCCTCCGCCGCCTCCTCCGCCGCGCGGCGCGCCACGGACGTCTGCTCGGGATCACAAAACCCTTCCTTTGCGACCTCGCCGGAACTGTCATAGAGGAGAGCGCGGCGGCGTACCCCGAATTGAAGCAGCGCGCCGAGCGGATCCAAACTATCATCCGGCTGGAGGAGGAGCGATTTCTCAAGACGATCGACGCCGGTTTGGCCCTCCTGCGGGAGGAAATCGCAAAAGTCGAGGGAAAAACCTTCGGCGGCGATCCGGCGTTCATGCTCTACGACACCTTTGGGTTCCCCGTTGACCTGACGCTGGAGATTCTGGAGGAAGAGGGTTTCA
>JAISVO010000164.1 GCA_031271525.1 Oscillospiraceae bacterium | reverse complement strand
TTACATTTCTCCGCTGGGTGTCCGGATTTTTTTCGATATGCACTTGCAAAGTTTTCAAAGTAACGGTATAATATACAAAGAGAAAGGGTGTTGTCATCGGTGTTCAGCAGGGATATTGGCTTAGACTTAGGCACCGCGAGTATTTTGGTTTACGTAAAGGGTAAAGGGATTGTCCTCCGCGAACCGAGTGTCGTCGCGATTGATAAAATGACGGGAAAGCTCTTAAAGGTTGGAACAGACGCGCAGAAGATGCTGGGACGTACCCCCGGCAATATTGTCGCCCTCCGTCCGTTGAGCGAGGGCGTCATCTCGGACTACGAGATGACCGAGCGGATGATCAAGGAATTCTTAAAGAAGGTCAGCGGGTTCCATCTCTTCAAGCCCCGGATTGTCATCTGCGTACCCAGCGGGATCACCGAGGTTGAGGAGCGCGCCGTCATCGACGCGGGCCTGCAGGCCGGCGCCAAACGGGTCTACCTCATCGAAGAGCCCGTGGCGGCCGCTATCGGCGCGGGACTGGACATCTCCAAGCCCTGCGGGCACATGGTGGTGGACATCGGCGGCGGAACCGCCGATGTGGCGGTCATTTCCCTCAAGGGGATTGTTGAATCAACCTCGATTAAAATCGCCGGCGATCAGTTCGATGAAGCGATTGTAAAGTATATCCGCCGGAAGCACAACGTCTTGGTCGGCGAACGCACCGCCGAGGAAATGAAGATCAACATCGGCTGCGTCTTCCCCCGTCCCGAGGAGAAGTCGATCGAAGCCAAGGGGCGCTGCCTGATGACGGGGCTTCCCCGCGTCTTCACCGTCACCTCCAGCGACATGATCGACGCTCTGGAGGAGGTCTCCACCCGGATCATCGAGGCGATTCATTCGGTACTGGAGCGCACCCCGCCCGAACTGGTGGCGGACATCTCCACCAATGGGATTGTGATGACCGGCGGCGGAAGCCTGATTTGGGGCTTTGATAAACTGATTGAATCGAAAACCGGCATCATGACCCATGTCGCGGACGAGGCCATCTCCTGCGTAGCCTACGGCACCGGCAAGAGCCTTGAGATGATCGGCGAAATGCAGGACGGCACGATGAACCTCTCCCGGCGCAAACAAATGCGCTCGTAGGTTTTTTACCTCATTCAGACGGCGGTTGCCGTCCGCGCGGCTGGTCACATTTTGTTACCTTTCGGAGCAGCCCATTACCGCCCTTAGGCGCAAACAGAGCGCCCCTACAATATTAACCGGGCCGCCACGCCGTCCACGTCCCCAGCCCCCATTGTCATCAGCATATCGCCGGGTTGGAGATCGTTCAGGACCGCATCAACCGTTTTGCCGTGGGTTCCGGTATAGACCGAGCCGGGGATCTGCTGCGCGAGCATTTTTGAGTGGATGTCCCCCGGATCATTCTCCCGCGCGGCGTAGATGTCGGCTAAGTAAGCGCGGTCGAACCCGCGCAGCGCTTCGCAGAACTCCCTAAAGAGCGCTTTCGTACGGGTATAGGTGTGCGGCTGGAAGACGCAGAGCACACGCTTATAACCCATTGCGCGCGCCGCCGTGAGGGTCGCCGCGATCGCCGACGGATGGTGCGCGTAGTCATCGTAGACGTCCGCCCCGTTCACCCTCCCCCGGTACTCCATACGCCGCCCCGTTCCGGTAAACGAGTTCAGGCCGCGCGTCACATCGTCCCCCGTTAACCCGTTCGCGAGGGCGGCGGCGGCGGCGGCGAGCGCATTCTTCACGTTGAACATCCCCGGCACCCGCAGGCGCGCTTCGGCTACGGCCTTTCCATAGACCGTCACGGTGAACGAATATCTCCCCCGGTCGTCCCGCAGATCCTCCGCCCGAACATCGGAACCGAGCCACAGCGCGTCGATCCCGATCAACGCCTTCCGGACGTTTTCGTCCGTGCCGTTGGCGATGACGAATCCCCCCGGCGGCACAAGCTTCGCAAAGGTCCGAAAGGACATTATCAGTTCCTCCAGCCCCGAGAAAAAGTCCAGATGATCCTCATCAATATTGAGTAGAACAGCCGTTGTGGGGCGGAAGCGATGATAGGAGTTGTGATATTCACAGGCTTCGGCGAGAATCATATCCCCGGCGCCGACACGGTGCCCGATGCCGCCCAACAGCGGCAGTCTCCCCCCCAGCATCACGGTGGGGTCCGCGTCTTCCGCAATGTGCGTCAGCATCCCGGTGGTGGTGGTCTTCCCGTGGGTTCCCGCGACACAGATTGATTTCGCGTAGCCGCGCATCAGTTCTCCCCACGCATCGGCGCGTTCCAGCAGGGGAATACCCAGTTCTTGCGCGCGAATCACCTCGGGGTTGTCCTCCCGCGCGGCCGCCGTACGGATCACGACGTCACTCCCCGGCAAGTACCGCCCGCTCTCCCCGATTTCAACCGGAATCCCGAGCGAAATCAACCTCCGGACGGCGTCGCTGTCCTGACGGTCCGATCCGGTGACAAGCAGCCCGCGCCCGCTCAGCACTTCGGCAAGCGCCGACATAGATACCCCGCCCGCGCCGATCAGGTGCGCTCTGCGCCCGGCTCCCAGCAATGCCGAAAATGTCTCCAAAAGACCGCCTCCAAAAAAATTCCTCTAGTAAGTATATGAACCGAGTGAAACAATAAAGACAAAGGAATGGTATCATCATGAACATCACACAAGTCAAAGTTAGCAAAACCCAAGAGAGCGGACGGATGAAAGCCGTCGCTTCGGTCACCTTCGACAACGAGATCGCGGTACATGACATCAAGGTCATCGACGGTCCGGAGCGCCTTTTCCTCGCAATGCCCTCCCGCAAGGCGGCTGACGGAACCTACCGCGACATCGTCCACCCGATCAACGCGGAAGCTCGCTCGATTCTGGAACGGGCGATTCTGGAAAAGTACCGGGAAGTCATGGAAGCCGAACCGGCACCGGCGTCGAAACCCGCCGCCGAAGCAGCCGCCGAATCCGGCCAAGTGGAACAGCTGGAGGCGGTTTCCGGCGAGCCTTCGGAAAAGGATCTTGAGCTGACGCCCGCAAACGAGTTATAGATCGCGGAAACCTAACAGGCCCTGTACCGTCCTTTTATGGATCGGTACATTTTTTTTGCGTACGCATAGTATGGGCTAGGTTTTCAATAGGAGGATTTTGAAAGGATGCACATTGCAGTGATAGAGGGGGACGCGCGGAGTGCGCGTCTTTGCGAACTTCTCAACGAGCGGGGGTTTGACGCCAAATTGTTTTCGTCCGAGACGGACGCCGCCGCGTTCGGCGACGTACTCCTGCCGCCGATGAAACGGGGGGTAAGCATCGGGGTTCCTCTCCGCAAGGGACAGGAATTGGTCGCCTTTGAAGACTTCTGCTCCCGCGAGGATTTTTCGATATTGAACGCCATCGCCACCGCCGAGGGCGCTATCGAGCTAGCGATGCGGGAGACGCCCGTCACCCTGCACGGCTCGGAAGCGCTGGTAATCGGCTACGGGCGGATCGGGAAGATCCTGAGCGAGCGCCTGCTCGCTCTTGGCGCTCTGGTGACGGCGGGAGCGAGGAAAGAAACCGACTTCGCTTGGATAACAGCGCGGTCGCTCACGGCGGCGCACACCGGGATGCTGAAAGGCAGCCTGTACCGCTATGACGTGATCTTCAATACGGTGCCAAAGATGGTCCTGCCCGAGCCTCTGCTGAATGAAATCAAGCCGGCCTGTGTGATCATCGACCTCGCGTCCCCACCCGGCGGCGTGGACTTCTCCGCAGCCGAGAAATTGGGGCTTCGGTGCCATTGGGCCTTGGCGCTGCCCGGGCAATGCGCCCCCGAAAGCGCCGCGCAGGTCACGGCGTTGGTGCTGACCCGTATTTTGGAAGAGAGAGGTGTCCTATGAGAGTGGGCTGGGCGTTCTGCGGTTCCTTCTGCACCTTCGAGCGGGCGATGGGCGTGATGCGCGCCCTCGCCGGTTCGGGTGAGGATATTTTCCCCATCTTCTCCGAAACAGCCTACCGGAGCGACACCCGGTTCGGGCTTGCGTCCGACTGGATCCGCCAAGCCGAGGAAATCGCCGGAAGGCATCCGTGGCACACACAGCAGGAAGTGGAGCCGATCGGTCCGAAACAGCTCCTCGACCTGCTGATCATCGCGCCGGCCACCGGAAACACGCTGGCTAAGCTCGCCCACGGGATCACCGATACATCGGTGACGATGGCCGCGAAGAGCCATCTTCGCAACGGACGCCCACTTCTTCTGAGCGTCTCGACGAATGACGGCTTGTCCGGATCGGCTTCCAACATCGGGACGCTAATGACCCGGAAAAACATCTTCTTTGTCCCTTATCGGCAGGATGACGCCGCAAAGAAACCGGCAAGTTTAATCGCCGAGATGGAGCGGATCCCCGAACTGCTCCCGGAGGTTCTGGCTGGACGGCAGCCCCAACCGCTTTTACTATGAAAGGACCAGCGCGACCAGCTCCAGCGGCGGCATGATCTTTCCGTGTTGATACACCCTCATGTTCCCGGCGGAGATTTCGTCGATCAGCATAATCCCGCCGTCCGAACCCCGCCCGAATTCCAGCTTGATGTCGTAAAGCTCCAGCCCTTTCGCCGCCAAGGTGTCCTTAATGACTCTTGAGATGTGCTTCGCCAGCTTCTTCTGCTCCTTATATTCCTCCTTGGTGAGGATGCCAAGCGCGACCAGCGCGTCCTTGGAGATAGGCGGGTCGCCCCGCTCGTCGTCCTTTAAGGTGAATTCCACCAACCCGTCGAGGAATTGCCCTTCGGCGGCGTACTGCCCGTAGCGGCGCATAAAGCTCCCGGTCGAGCGGTAGCGGCAGATGACCTCCAACCCGTAGCCAAAGCGTTTTGCCGGACGGACCGTCATTTCGGCTTTCTCGACGTCCGCCGAGACGTAGTGGGTCGGAACCCCGGAAAGCTTCTTGAAGAAGAAATCGGTCAGGCGCAGGCCACCCCGGCCCATTCCCTCAATCGACAGCCCGACGGTATTCGCGCCGGGATCGAAGACGCCGTCAGTCCCCGTCACATCGTCCTTGAAACGCAACAGATAGGTTCCGTCTTCCAGATCAAAGACATCTTTTGTTTTGCCCCGATTGATGAGTTTCATTCATTAACCCTCTCTTTCTGCCTGTTATCATACCACAGAACCCTGTCGATTACAAGGACTTATAGGAACATGGGCTGTATCATGGCGACCCAGAGAAGGAAGACCACCGGCACCCAAAGGAGAAGTACGGCGACGCCGCTGACCGCGCCCGCCGCAAGGCGCGCGGCGCTCCGGCGCCGGAAGAACGCCGTTAACGCCGTAGCCAGCAGAGGAAGGTAGAACAGGTAGCTTCCCGACGGGAAGAAGACGAGGCTACCCACCGACAACACCATCAGCAACGCCATC
>JAISVO010000087.1 GCA_031271525.1 Oscillospiraceae bacterium | reverse complement strand
CGTATCCCCCGTCGTATGCCTTTTTGAACATTTCTGTGGTAGTGACAAGACCCATTCGGATTTCCTCCTCTTGTTTTTCACCAGTATACCAAAACCCGCCGCAAAATGCAAATTGTTTTTGCCCCGCGGCAAATCCATCCCTGTGAGGTAAACACTGTCTGGCGGTCCGGGAAATCCCGTAACATAGTTGAGGACGCCCTTTCGGGCGTCCTCAACTATTACTTTGCCAAAACTTTTTTTAACTTCGCGAACCTCGGCAAGCCGTTTTCTTTCTCCTGTTCGGTTTCCCCGGCGATCAGCGGCAGGGCGTAGTCAATGTAGCCTTGCAGGATCCCGTTTCCGGCGTCGTTGATCCATTCGCGGGGCACCTTCTTTTCGGTGTTCGCGACCTCCGCCAGCGGCAGCAGCGCGATTTCGCACTTGTACCCGCCGTCGCGGGTGCACCGGAAACCGACCATCTTGTCGGTGACGCCGTTGATCGCGTTCTCGACGGCCGCTTTTCCCGACGCGTAAGATTCGTCGATATCTGTTTTTGAAGCGACATGGGAGGCGCAGCGCTGGAGAAGGGAGAATTCGATCCCTCTCACCTTCGCGCCGGTTTTCTCTTTGACTAGGGCCGTCAGCGTGGCGGCCAGCCCGCCTAACTGCGCGTGTCCAAAACTGTCCCGCGCGCCGCCCGCGCCGCCGATTTCTGCGATCAGCTTGCCGTCCTTGTCATGGATCCCCTCGCTGACCGCGACGATCACTTTTCCTTTTTGCCTGTAGATTGTTTCGACGTCTTTGAGGAAGGTGTCCAGCTCGAAATCCGTCTCTGGCAGATAGATCAAATCGGGCGCGTCGTCTCCGGCGAGCGCTGCGGCGGCGGTCAGCCAGCCGGCGTGCCGCCCCATGATCTCAAGGATCGTGATCATACCGGTGTCATAGACCCGCGCGTCGAGGGAGATTTCCTTGCAGCTTGTCGCGATATATTTGGCGGCGCTTCCGTAGCCGGGGCAGTGATCGGTTCCTGTCAGGTCGTTGTCGATCGTCTTAGGGATTCCCATAACCCGGCATTCATAGCCGTTTTGCTGCATAAACTTACTGATTTTGTTGCAGGTATCCATACTGTCGTTTCCGCCGTTGTAGAAGAAGTACCGCACGTCGTACTTCTTAAAAATCTCCAAAATACGCTTATAGTCGGTGTCGTCAACCGCCGGGTCCTTGAGTTTATACCGGCAGGAGCCGAGTGCCGAGGACGGCGTAAACCGCAGTCGCTTCAGCTCGTCCCGGTCCTCCTCCTCCATGATATACAGCGCGTCTTCCAGCACCCCTTTGATGCCGTGCGCCGCTCCATAGACGCGGGTGATAACGCCGCTGTCCAGCGCCGCTTCGATCGCGCCCAGCGCCGAGGCGTTGATAACTGACGTCGGCCCGCCCGACTGACCGATGATACAGGCTCCTTTAAGCTCGCTCATTTGTGTTCCTCCCTGTTTTTTCTATACAGGTATTGTAGCAGATTTTCGCGGAAATTTCAACCCCCCGTTCTGGCCTGATTGGTTTACCGCTAAACCGTTAATTCCGATGGGGCCAGTTGAGCCAAAACGGGCCAAAATGGGGCCTTTTGAGGGGGAGCTGCATACTGGCTTTATTCCCTTCCCCAAGCAGCGTCATAAAGTTGCGTAAAGCCGGATAAATACACCAAATCCGGCCTTTCGACCGGATTTGGTGGTAATAACAACAGGATACCGTTTATCTTGTCAGCAAGTTGTGGATCATCTGCGCCATTGTGGCGCGGGCCGCGAGCGCGCGGGGCTGGAGGAGGTTGTTGCCGGTGCCGTCGATCATCCCCGCTTGCAAGAGCGCTTCGACGCCCTCACGGAACCACTGGCCCACTTCGTTCGCGTCGGTGAAGCTCGAAAGCGACTTTCCGCCGATGACCGACGGGGGCTGCTCCCCGATCGCCTTCAAAACGTTGTAGAGGAGGGCGAACATCTCGGCGCGGCCGATCTGGCGTTCCGGCTCAAAGTTGTTGTCGCCGGTGCCGGTGATCAGGCCCATCTTCTTGCCGGTCGCGAGGTAGGGCGCGTATTCCAGCTGCGCGTTGACGTCTGTGAAGTTCGCCGTCGCGGCCGGGTCGATCTCAATGCCGTATGCCTTCATCAGGTTTGCCGTGAACTCACCCCGCGACAGGGGGTTAGAGGGGTTGAAATTGACGCCGTAGACGCCGATGGTCAGTTCCCGCGCCCCGATGAACTCGATCGAATCCTTCGCCCAGTTGCCCTCGATATCGATGTAACTCTTGGGGTTGTAGCCGATCGCGAAACGGGAGAAATGCTTGGTGCGGAAGACGATCTCCCGGGCCGCGGCGTCGTAGTATCCGCGTACCAGATGGAGCGTGTTGAAGGAATCAAGGTAGTAGCCCACGAGCGAGTTCGCCTTCTCGCCGATCTGGAGGCTGTAGGGAACCCGTACAACCGCCGTGCCGCCGTTAAAGTTGCCGATGGCCCGGTCGCCGCCGACCACCGCGAGGTCATACACCTTGCGGTCGCCGATCTGGGTGCGGACCGAGGAGGGAACCTCGGACACCGGGACGACCCGCGCCGTCACGACGACATTCCCGTTGGTCTGGGAGTAAATCGTGCCCGCCGCTTTGGCGTCGAAGGTAATATCCAGCAGGGTGGCGTCGATCTTGTATTCCCGCGTGCCGTTGTAGGTATCCGCCGCGAAGTCGGCTTGGGTGCGGCTCGCCGTCATCCTGTCCGCAGTCTCCGTAATCCCGTTGACCGACGCCGGTTTCACCTGTATATTAAAGCTTTTTGTCTCCCGCGCGGTACCCCGGGAAATCGTCGCGGTCAGCGTCACGTAAGCTTCGATCGTGGGGACGACCCGGCCGTTTGCCGCGATGACTTCCGGACGGCTGGACGACCACGAGATTGTGGTGCTATACTTGCCGCTTGTCACGAGGGTAAGGTCGGTATCCACCGCCGTCTGCTCGGTGTTCCGGTTCTTGATCGTGTCCCAAGTCAGGCTGTTCCGCGCCGCCCGGACGGCGTCGGCGTCGTTTGTGATCGGGACCACCTTGACGGTAATCGAAGCGGACGCCGTCGCGTACCCGACGCGGGCCGTCGCCGTAATCGTCACGTCCGCGGCGCTTCCGGCCGTCGTCGGCGCGTTGACGACGCCATTGTTGCTGATGGTGTTTGTGCGGTTGGAGGACCATGTAAGGGTTGAGTCATACGCGCCCTCGGAGGGCATGACGAGGTCCGCCGTGACTTCGTTTTGGTTTGTGTTCGCTCCCCGGATCGTCTCCCAGAACGCGGCAGCGGCAGCGGCAGCGTTGGCGCGGTCTTGGTCGCTCGCCGGGATGGTCACCACTAAGTTAAACTGCTTGCTCTCACTCGCGGCGTTATAGCCGGTGCCCTTCGTGATGGTCGCCGTCAGGCGGACGCTCACCGTACCGGAGGTGGGCGGGGTCACCGCTCCGATGTTTGAGATGTTTGCCGTCCGGTCGGAGGACCAGCTGATCGTCGTGCCGTGGGTTTCGTTGTAGAGGGGGAGGCTGAGGTTGGAGAATACGGCGTTTTCATAGGAGTTGCGGTGCCGGATGACGCTCCATGTCAGCCATTCCCTTGTCAGGCGGACAGATTCTTGGTTGTTGGAGGCTTTGACGACCAGATAGAACTCCTTTGTCACACTGCCGCCCGAGTAGTTGTTCTTTTGGGTCAGGGTCGCCGTCAGGCGGACCACCGTGTCGGTCGTCTGGGGGTTGATCCGCCCCCTTGTGCTGCTGTTAGAGCCGGTATCGATGATGCTCCCGCCGCTGATATAGCTGTTGCTGCTGACGACGCTCGCCGCCCAGCTGACGTTTATGTCGTTGCTGACGCTCGTACTGCTGCTCATCTCCACCGGAAGGGAGAGGTCGCTTGTCACTTGGTACGCCGTTTGGTAGGACCCGTCCGGGAGGTATTGGGAGGTTGTGGCGTTGTTGTTGTTCCCGCCGATGTTGACGTAGCCGCTGCCGTCGTTGAAGCGAAGGCGGTTCGCCGCGTTCTGCAGGAAGGTGTTCCCCGCTTTGACCAGCAGGTAGAAGTCTTTTGTCAGGCTGCCGCCCGTGTAGTTGTTCTTCTGGGTCAGGGTCGCCGTCAGGCGGATCAGCACGTCCGTCGACTGGGGATAGATCTGGCCCCGGCTGCCGCTGCTGGTGCCGGTGTCGATGATATTGTTGATGGTGCCGTAGGTTCCGCTGACGATGTTCGCCGCCCAGCTGACGTTGACGTCATAGTTGTAGTTGTTCGCGCTGCTGCTCATCTCCACCGGGAGGTTGAGGTTGCTCGTGACTTGGTAGACCGTTTGGTAGGTCCCGTTCGGCAGGTATTCGGTGGTTGTGCTGTTGTAGTTGTTGCCGCCGATGTTGACGTAGCTGCTGCCGTCGTTGAAGCGCAGGCGGTCGGACGCCGTTTGGAGGACCGAGTTGCTCGCCGAGGTGACGCTGTAGGTCACCGTCCTTGTCTGCGCGCCGACCTTGGTGATGGAAATCTGCAGGGTCGCTGTGGTCGGCACGGTGGGCAGCGTCACCGTTCCCCGGTTGGCGCTGTACATGGTGACGTAGAAGTTGGAGTAGCTGGGGTTTATGTTGATGAGGTTATAGGAGAGACTGACGCCGTAGATGTTGTAGACCGGGATGCCGCCCACCATGCCTTGCGACGGGATCCCGTTGACCGGGTAGAAGTCGCCCGTTACCTGATAGACCGCGCTCTGGTTGTAGTAGGAGGACGGGTTATCGCCCCGGATGTTATCCCATGTGGAGGCCCAGTTCGCGATGGCGTCCACCTGCTGCTGGTCGTCGCCGCTGCTCCCCGTCACCGAGATCGTGATCGTCCCGCCGACCGACGCCTGCGTTACCAAGTCGGTGATCTGCACGTTGATCGTCTGCTGGTACAGCGTGCCCGACTGAAGGCTCGCGTAGATCGTGAGATATGTATCGTAGGGGGTGATGGTCAGACCGTTGATGTTGTTGACGTTATAGATCCTGTATTGGCCGCTCCCCCCGGTGATCCCGAAGTCGGTGGCGTAGACCGTGATCTGACTGTTCGCCGCCACCTGCCGGGAAAGGTTGGGGTTGCTGATCTGGAGGGCGCCGCCCTGATTGCCTTGGTTGATCCGAAGGGTGATCGTCATGGTGCCGAGCGAACCGGTATATGGGTCGCTCGCGTAGATTGTGACGGTAAACGTCCCGTCTTGGCTCGGCGTCCCGGAGATGACCCCCGTTGAGGAATTCATCGTAAGCCCTCCCGGGAGCGCGTTTCCCCCCGGCGAGAATTGGAGCCCGGAGCTCTGCGTCGGTCCGTTCCAGTTAAACGACCCGATATCGGGAGCGTCGGAGGTGAACGGCACGCCAACCGTGGCGGTGAGCGTACCTCCGTTGCTATACGCCGAAACAGGCAAAAGCGCCATCCCCGGCGCTAAGACGGCAAAGATCAATACCCCCGCGAGCAGACGCGCTAAGAGGCGTTTTGGAAAACTTCCCATAGATGATCCTCCTTTTCGTATTTTGGTTGGATTCCACCGTTTTATGTAGCCGCAGGTGCCCGAAAGGGAACCATCCATAAAGCGTAAAATACCGTTACCATTGTAACAATATTTTAGGGGGTTGTCAATGGCTAGATAGATGGTATGTTTTGATTATGTAAACTAGATGTAGAAAAAGCGACCTCCCTCATATATGGGGAGGTCGGCCGTTTATTCCGCGCCGTAGCCGGCTTGCGCGAGCATCATATCCTTGACCTTCATCAGGCGGGTGAGGTTCCCGCGCTCGTTCTCGTCCAGCTTCATCGTAATATACCGAATGGTCTCCTCCAGCTGCGGAATCATCACGTATTCCAGCGCGTTGACGCGGCGGCGCGTCTTTTCGATCTCTTGCGCCAAGAGCTGCATTGATTTCTCGATCTGCGCCAGTTCCAGCAGTTCGCGGAACACCTCGCTCAGCGCCGTCAGCGCGTCGTCCAGCTCGCCCGAGGTCTGCAGGTAGCCGTAAGGGTAGATGTCCGCCTTGTCGTCGTTCCGGGTCTTGTAGGTGTACACCGGCACATTGACGCTCATGATGTTCCTCCGGCCGATCTCCAGCGTCACGCTCTGCTTGGGGTGCAGCAACGCCTGTTCCAGCAGCTCGGGGCTCATCAGCGCGCTCGCGACGGTGAACGCGCCGTGGACGCGCATGATACGCTCCTCCACAGCTTCGCGCAGCACACGGTTCTTTCGCATGATGTCGAGGAATTGCTTCATCAGCTCGTCCCGCTTATCCTTGAGGAGCTTGTGCCCGCGCCGCGCCGTGCGTAAACGCGTCTTCAAACGCGTCAGCTCCATACGGGTTGGGTTCACGTTCAGCCTAGCCATCTTTTCGCCTCCGGCGGCCCAAGACACTTTTTGCTAACAATGTCTTAGGAATCTAAAATGCTTCTCGCTGTATGACTATTCCTCTGTGTCGGGGTAGTATTTCTCAACGAACTCGGGCTTGATCCGCTTCAGCTCGGCTTTGGGGAGGATGGTCAGCAGCTCCCAGCCGATGCGGAGGGTGTCGTCAATCGAGCGGTTCTCCTCGTAGCCCTGCGACACATAGCGGCGCTCGAACTCGTCCGCGAACTTGGCGTATTTCTTATCGACGTCGGTCAGCGCGGCTTCGCCGAGGATGGTCATCAGCTCCTTGCATTCTTTGCCGCGGGCATAGGAGGCGAAAAGCTGGTTCATTGTGTTCGCGTGGTCCTCCCGTGTCTTCCCCTTCCCGATACCCTTGTCTTTTAAGCGGGACAACGACGGCAGAACGTCCACCGGCGGCTGAAGGTTCTTGCGGTACAGCTCCCGGGAGAGGATGATCTGGCCTTCCGTGATATAACCTGTCAGGTCGGGGATCGGGTGGGTCTTGTCGTCCTCCGGCATCGAGAGGATCGGGATCATCGTGATCGAGCCGGCGTTGCCGATCCGGCGCCCGGCGCGCTCATACATCGTCGCGAGGTCGGTGTAGAGGTAGCCCGGGTAGCCGCGCCGCCCCGGCACTTCCTTCCGGGCGGCGGACACTTCGCGGAGCGCCTCGGCGTAGTTTGTGATGTCGGTGAGGATGGTTAACACGTGCATACCCTTGTCGAAGGCGAGGTACTCGGCGGCAGTCAGCGCCACCCGGGGGGTCGCGATCCGTTCGATCGCCGGGTCGGAGGCGAGGTTGATGAAGAGGACGGTGCGGTCGATCGCGCCGGTGCGGCGGAAGTCGGAGATGAAGAACTCGGCTTCCTCGAAGGTAATGCCGATCGCGGCGAAGACGACCGCGAAATTGCTCTCGCCGCCGAGAACCTTCGCCTGCCGGGCAATCTGCGCCGCGAGGTTCGCGTGGGGCAGGCCCGAACCGGAGAAGATGGGGAGTTTTTGGCCGCGCACAAGGGTGTTCAGCCCGTCGATCGACGATACGCCGGTTTGGATGAACTCGTTGGGGTAATCGCGGGCGGCGGGGTTCATCGGCAGGCCGTTGATGTCCCGGCGGGCATCCGGCAGGATGTCCGGGCCGCCGTCGGAAGGGTTGCCGAGGCCGTCGAAAACCCGTCCCAGCATGTCCTGCGATACGGCTAGCTCCAAGCTGCGGCCGAAGAAACGCACCTTGGAATCCCGGAGGTTGATCCCGGCGGCGCTCTCGAAGAGCTGGACCAAAGCGTCCGAACCGTTGACCTCCAGCACCTTGCAACGGCGGCGAGTCCCGTTGGGCAACTCTATCTCGCCCAGCTCGTTGTAGGTGACGCCCTCCACGTCCCGGACCAGCATCAGGGGGCCCGCGACTTCCTGTATCGTCCTGTATTCTTTCATCATGGCGTCAACCCTCCCCGCCGGTCAAGGCGGCGATCTGCGCCTTGAGGTCCTTCTCGATCCGGTTGTATGTCTCTTCGTATTCCTCTGTGGGCACAAACTTGGTCTGCCCGAATTCCTCCAGCGCGGGCAGTTCAAAGAGCTTCTTCATGTCCGCGCCCCGCTCCATCGCTTCGGCGGACCAATCTTGGTAGTTGAGGACGATTTGGAGGAGCCTGAACTGCCGCTGGTTGGGCGAATAGGCGTCCACTTCCCCAAACGCGTCCTGCTGCAGAAAATCCTCCCGGATATGTCGTGCGACCTCCATCGTCAGGCGATCCGCCGGGGAGAGGCTGTCCACGCCGACCAGACGGACGATCTCGTCCAGTTCGGCCTCGTTTTGGAGGATCGCCATCGCCCGTCCGCGCTGAGCGGAATAGGCGGGGTTGATGTTTTCGTCAAACCAGCCGCTCAGGCGGTCTAGGTATAAGCTGTAGGAGTTGAGCCAGTTGATCGCCGGGAAGTGGCGGCGGTAGGCCAAGGCGCTGTCCAGCGCCCAGAAGACCTTGACGATCCGCATGGTCGCCTGACTGACCGGCTCGGATAAGTCGCCGCCCGGAGGGGATACCGCCCCGACCGCCGTGACCGAACCGATCCGCTCGCCCGAATTGTTGGTGTAGACACGCCCGGCGCGCTCGTAGAACTGCGCCATACGGCTCGCGAGGTACGCGGGGTAGCCTTCCTCGCCCGGCATCTCCTCCAGCCGCCCGCTCATCTCCCGGAGGGCCTCCGCCCAGCGGGAGGTGGAGTCCGCGATAACCGCCACGTCGTAACCCATATCGCGGAAATATTCCGCGATGGTAATCCCTGTGTAGATCGACGCTTCTCGCGCGGCGACCGGCATATCGGAGGTGTTCGCGATCAGGACGGTCCTCTTCATCAGGCTCTCGCCGGTGCGCGGGTCTTTGATCTCGGGGAACTCCCGCAAGACGTCGGTCATTTCGTTGCCCCGTTCGCCGCAGCCGATGTAGACCACGATGTCCACGTCGCTCCACTTCGCGAGCTGATGCTGCACCACCGTCTTCCCGCTCCCGAAAGGTCCCGGGACGGCGGCCGTGCCGCCCTTCGCGATCGGGAAGAGGGTGTCGATCGTGCGCTGCCCGGTCAGCATCGGGACGTTCGGCGGAATCTTCTCTTTATAGGGGCGTCCGACGCGGACCGGCCACTTCTGCATCATTGTGAGCGGGGTTTCAACCCCGTTGACTTCGAGGACGCAGATTGTCTCGGCGACGGTGAACGAACCGCTCCCGATCTTCTTGACCACCCCGCCGACGCCGTTCGGCACCAGAATCCGGTGCTCGACGACGACCGTCTCCTGCACCGTCCCGAGCAGGTCGCCGGCCTGCACCGTATCGCCAACCGCAACCTTGGCTTGGAACTCCCACGTCCGCTCCCGGGAAATGCTCGGCACTTCGATACCCCGGTCGATGACATCCCCCGCGACCGCTTTGATCGCCTCCAGCGGGCGCTGGATACCGTCATAGATCATCTCGATTAAGCCGGGGCCAAGCTCCACGCTGAGCGGCGCGCCGGTGGTCGCGACCTCGTCGCCCGGGCCCAGACCGCTCGTCTCCTCGTAGACTTGGATCGAAGCCTTATCGCCCCGCATCTCGATGATCTCGCCGATCAGACGCTGACTGCCCACCCGAACGACGTCGAACATATTGGCGTCCGCCAACCCGTCCGCAACCACCAGCGGTCCGCTTACCTTTACAATCTTGCCCAAAGTTTTCATCCTTTCAGCGCATATAGGGTTTGTGTCAACCTAGAGAATGTCGGCCCCGACGGCCCTCTCCACCGCGCTTTTCAGCGCCGACATCCCGATTCCCAGCGAACCCTGCCGCCCCGGGATCGGGATAATCGCCGGCAGCACACGGTCTTTATACGACGCGATTTCCTCTGCGAGGCCCGCCGCGAGCTGTTCCGTGATATAGATAATGGCGGCTTCCCCCGAAGCGAGCTTCTTCAAAATCGGCGCGGCTTCCTCCGGCGTCTCGGCAAAGCGGGTGTCCAGCCCGATCGCGCGGAACCCCAGCACACTGCCGCGATCCCCCAATACGGCGATTTTATCCATACGCGGCACGCAGCCTTTCTTTGATTTGTCCCGACGGGACGCCGCCCAGACGACCCCCGATGACGGTGCGCAGCATTGTCATCTCGGCTTCCCGCTCCAGCAGATAGCCGATCAGGGGCTGTTCGCCGAAAGCCACGGCACGCCCCATACGGGCATACCGGTTCAGCGCGTCGTCACAGAGCTTCTCAAAGGCGGTTAAGCCGCCCTCCCCCCGGGAGGCGCTGACGCCGGCTTCAGCCGCCGCCGCCAGCGGCGTCTGGGAGAAGACCTCGCCGACCTGCGCGCCGCTTTGCAGGGCCGACACAAGCCGGGTTAAACCGACGCTTCCCCCCGGGGCCAGAATCAGGCGGACATAGTCGGGCCCCCTGCCAATACGCTGCGCCCGCACCAGCGAACGCAGGTTGTATACGTCGATATACAGGCGAACATAGCCGAGCAGGAAGGTACTTTCGCTCTCTTCGGCCAGAGAAAGCATTTCGCCGAGGCAGGCGCGGTCCAGCAGGAAATCGCTCGACTGAGGGTCCCCGGTGCGGATGAGAAGCTCCTTCGCGTCCCTCGCGGCTTTGCCGATCACGCCCGGCAGGCGGATAAAATCGGCTTCCAGCAGCTCTTTCACCGGAATCCGCCCAAGGTCGATCAACAGCTCCCCGCCGCCTTTGATCATCGCTTTGACATTGTGGTAATCGGTTAAAACCCGGAAGACATCCAGAATGACGGCGTAGCCGCCCTGAAAACTCTCGCCTAAGAGCCGGTAGACATCCTTGCGGGCCTTCCCCAAAGCTTCCTCCAGTCCCCGGACGGTCATCGCCGGGACCTCGTAGCCGCACTCCGCCAAGAGCCGGAGCGCTTCGTCGTCCGAACGGGCGTCGCAGAGCCGCGCGGTCCGATCCCTGTCAAAGAGCTTCCGCTCCAGAGCACGGACTACCATCGTCGCGGTCAGGAAATCTGTGTCTTGTATCGGCATAGTCTTTTTGCCTCCGGCGGCCCAAGAAACTCTTTTCTAAAAAAGTTTCTTGGGAATCCTAAATAATCTTCTTTAGTCTTTGAATAAGATTTCCGCTATCTCGGGGGCCATTTCGTCCCGCAGGTTTGCCAGCAGCGCGGCGAAGGTGCCGTTGACCTCAATGTTGTCCCCCGTGAGCTTCACGCCGCCGACCGCCGTATCGGGAAGGGTGTCTTCGGAGAGGGTGAGGTTCGCCGGTTTTCCGGCGTCCGCCAGCAAGGCGTTGGCGGCGTCTGTCACGTCTTTGCCGACCGACTTTCGGTCCGCCGCAGTCAGCGTCAGCGCCTCGCCGCCCGTGCGGGACGCGTTTGCCGCCAGCTTCGCCAGCACCGGCACGACGTCCGGGAGGGCCCGAAGCTTCTCGGCGGCCGCCGAGAAGACGGCGTCAATCAGCTCCTGTTTTGCCGCGAGCAAATCCTTCCGGGCTTCCAGCTCGGCGACCCCCACGGCGCGTTTGCGGCGCGCCTCGCTCTCCTCCTCGCCCTTCCGGGTGAGTTCGGCCGCCAAAGCGTCGGCTTTCTTTTGGTAAACCTCGGCGATCCCGTCCGCTTTGGCGCGGGCTTCCGCGAGGATCCTCTCTTTTTCCAGCTGAGCGTCGGCTTCGATTCTTCCGATGATCTTTTCGATACCGGTCAAGTCATCACATCCAGACTGTTGTTTGATTAAACCGGGTTAATGCTGAACAGCATCAACAGAGACGCGAGGAAGGAGATGATGGCGTAGAACTCGACGACGATACACATGACAAACGAGTTGCCCTGCGCTTCCGGTTTCTTCGCGATAATCGATACGCCCGCCGCCGCGACGCGGCCCTGCGCGATTGCCGAGAGCATGCCGGCCAGCGCGATCGGAAGGCAGGCCGCGAAGATCGCGGCTCCCTGCTCCACGGTGATGCCGCCCGCTTGATCTTGGAGCTGCGGGATCTTCATCAGCGTGGCGACAAACCATACGACGAAACCATAGAGCCCCTGCGTGCCGGGGATGACCTGCAGAACGAGGAGGGAACCGAACTTACTGTTGTCCTCGCTGAGGAGACCCGACGCGGCCTCGCCGACGAGACCCGTGCCTTTCGCCGAACCGACGCACGCCATTCCTACGGCGAGCGCCGCGCCCAGCATCGCGAGAAACCATCCGTTGTTGAGGAAACCTAGGAATTCCATCTTTTACCGACTCCTTTTTATGCTTTCTGTTCGCCGCGCTCGACGATATCGACGTATTTTGTGCCCGCGTACAGGGGTTTGAAGGGTTCGCCCGGGGAATCGTAGAACTTGGAGAAGTACTCGATATACTGGAGCCTTGCGGCATGGACATAGGTACCGATGATATTGATCGCGAAGTTGAAGGTGTGGCCCGCCAAGAAGATGACGAGGAAGATGACCGGGCCCGCCACCGGGATCGTCGCCGGCATCGCGCCGAGCTTGTTGAATACGCTTCCGATGACGCCGCCGGCTAACCCCAGCGCCATCAGCCGGGAATAGGACAGGACATCGGAGAGGTAGGACGTGATGTCGTAGAGCTTGGTGATCCCCCCGAAGAGCTTTTTCAAGATCCCCTTGTTTTGGTAGCCTTGGGTGAGGACCAGCAGCACAAGGCCGCCGATGATCCAGTGGGACCCGCCGGCAAGGACGGTAAGGGCGATACTGGCGAAGAAGAGCCACCAAGGGACGACTTCGAGGATTGCCGCGACCGGGTGACCGTCCCGGATCATAATGTACATCTTGATGACCATCCCAGTGACGATCTGGATCGCGCCCAGTATCATCGAGAAGACAAGGACTGTCATCGGGCCGTTGTTTTCGCTGTCCATAGGGTTGATCCAAAGGGTCGGGAATACCCATGTGGGATTCCCGGCGGCGTCGCTCGCGCCGAAAAAGGTTTGACCGACGACCGAGACAATGTCGGAGAAGAATCCGCCGAAGAGGAAACCGAAAAAGGCGGCGGCGACCCCGCAGTACTGCATCAGGCGGAAGGCGTTGCCCATCATCCCCTTCGGTCTGCCCTTCCGGGTCACGAGGTAGCCGAGCGCCGCGAGGATCAGCCCGTACGCCACGTCGGCGTACATCATCCCGAAGAAAAGGATGTAAAAGGGGGTGATCAGGGGGTTCGGGTCGATGTTGTCGTATTTTGGCAGGGCATACATCCCGGTAACCATCGACAACGACTCCACCATCGTCTTAAACCGCCCTCCCGACTGAAGCAGTACGGGGGGTTCCTCCCCCGGCTCGGGCGCGCGGCTCTCGTATGCGCATTCGTAGCGGGTCAGTATTTTCTCCAGAGCGGGGACGACTTTTTCGGGAACCCATCCTTCGAGGTAGAAAACCTTACCGCAGACCACGAGACGCTCGGCGGCCTCTTCCCGTTGGGTACGTACGGTCAGGGCGTCCAAGGCCTGACGGAGGTCGTGAACTCTCGGCGCGTAATCGGCGAGGCCCTTCTTTGCCGCTTCTTCCTCCCGTTCGTTCTCCCGTATTTCCTTCCGGAGCGCCTCGATATTTTCCGCGGCGGTACCGGTTACGTCTTTGAACTCCATCCGGCTGAACCCGAAGGATTTGAGGAGGTTCTTGACAACATCCTCGCACGCCGGGTGGTAGAGAATTTCGATATAGCTCTCCGTTTCGCTTTTGCTGATAACAAACCCTTCGGCGTCCCCCTCCTCCCGGAGGATTTTGGTCAGTTCGTTTGTGTCGGCCGCCGCCGGACAGATACCGAGGCAGACGGATAGGACGGGGCTTCCGGTAAACTCTAGAGGGACGTTTAGGTCTTTCCAAGGAAGGAAAGAGGTGAGTTTTGCTAAACTTCGGCTGCGTTCGGCGGCAAGCTCGGCAATCCGGCGGGACGCCCGAAGGATGTCCCCGGCGTTCTCACGGATCTCGCTCCGGTCTGTCTGCAGCTCGCTAAGGGTCATCTCGGGACGGGGGGTAAAGAGCTTCCCTATCATCGACTCTTTGATCCCCGCGTACTTAGTCAGCGCCTCCAGCGCTCCCCGCATCAGCCCGGCTTCCGCCTTCGCGTCCTCCAGCCCTGTTTCTGGCTTTGCGACAAGCGACGACCAGCCCGGGTCGGCCAGCTTTTTGGATTGCTCCTCCACCTGCACACAGCCGAGCCTTTGGAGCAGTTCGAGGAGTTGGTCCCTATCCCGTTCCAAAGACAACAGCCGGAACCGCTTCATCCGGACAATCGCCATCAGCCGCTCACAATCCTTTCGACAACCCGGCCGCTCGCCGTGTTGATCCGCGAACCGGCGGCGCTTCTAACGGCGGCACACGCGGCTGCCGATTCCTCCCGGATCCTCCCGATTGCCTCGTCGGCGTCTTCCCCGGCTTTCGCCACCTTCCCGGCGGTTTGGTCGGCGGCTGTCTTTCTGACATCAACCAGTTTCTTGGCTCCCGCTTCCTCCGCTTCCGCCACAATGGCCTTCGCCTTCCGGCTCTGCTCCGCGATTTCGGCTTCCACCCTTTTCTGCGCCTCGTTGACCTCTCGAATCGCTTCCATAGACATAGGCCGCACCTCGCTCTTTATAATGCACATCTTGTGGAAATGTGTCTAACTTTTCTGTGGATGATTTTTTGGGTGGTTTTTCCTGTGGATAACCCTTTTTCCCCCGGTCTTGTTTTCCACAGGGTTTTTATCGGCGCTTTCCGTTGAAAACCGTAGATTTGGGGAGTTATCCAGAAATCTACCGGCCTAACAACGACAACCAGTATATCATACCCTACTATCTTTGTATATAGAAAGAAGGCAAAATTTTCGCTCCTTTTCCTCGTCAGCCGTAGAAAAACCGGCAAAAAAGGGAAGCTACTTCCGCACGGCTCATCGACGCACGAAAACCAAGGTTTTCCCCGTTTCCCCGGACAACCCCGATCCCGACCAGCGTTTGGGCCGCTCTGAGAGCGAAGGCGGGGACGGACGAAGCGTCTTGGAATTGGCGCAAGTCGCTCCGCTCATACCCTTTTGGAAGAGTATTGTAGAGTATTGTGAAAATTTCCGCGTGGGACATGGTTCCGTTCGGATCGAGGATCCGGACGCCGTCCCTCACCTTTCCGGTGACGATACCTTCGCCGACGATCGCTTTAACATAGCCAAGCTCCTCCGGGGTGAGAAGGCCGATGTCCGCGAAGGGAAGAGTCGTCTGCTCATAGGCGGTTACATCCAGCCGGAGAATTTTCGAGATCAGGGTCATGACTTCCAGCCGTGTCACTTCCCGTTCGGGGTAGAAATACCGCAGACCGAAGATCGAGTCGGCGCTGATGACCCCTTTTCGGTCTAAAAAGTCCACGTAGCCGGTATACCATTTGCCGACGACATCCCAAATCGCCTCGTTGTTTGCAACTCTTCCCAAGTCATCGGCCAGCGACGTCCGGACCCTTCGCCCGAACTGGTCGGCCGCGCTGACCGAGAGGATATGGTAGCCGTCGGCGGGGGCGGGGACACGGACCTCGGCAAAGCCAGTGAGCCTGTCGAAGGAAAGGTCAGGAACGTCCTCGCCGTCCCAGCGCACGGAAACTTCATCCGGAAGGGAACCCGTCAGGTCTTTGACTTGGACGGGGTAGACCCACTTGCCGTCGGCAAAGGACGGCAATCCAATTTGAACCGTCGGCGGAGCGTCCGGCAGGGCGTCCATCCAGAGGGCCGTCAGCTCGTGGAGGAAGAAAGTACCGTCCGGTTCCCCGGACAGGTTCGGATGGATGGTAAGCCCTGTAAGAGAGGTGACGCCCGCCGGGAGGGTTGCCATCAGGACTTTCGTTCCGGTGAAGTCCAATATCCCCAGTTCCGTTTGGACAAGGCCGGAAGAGGTCGCAGCGTCCAGCAGAAGTTTATGGCCCGAACCGTCGCCGGTAACCAGCGCCGCGACCGTTCTCGGCTCGTTTTGCAAGGCGGCGTTCAGCGGGAGGTTCAGAGCGGTAAACCACACCGGGTGGAAGGAATAGCTGAGTTGTAAGGCGGTAGTTCCCCGCTCGACGATGCCGGCGTCTTGGGTGACAGCCGCGTTGATTCCCGTACCGCTCGGGGCGAAGACGCCGAGGCCGTTCTCAAATGTCTCTATTTTAACGGGTTCCCCGCCCACCGAGACATTGACAAAGGCGGTCTGCCCGCCGCCGGATACGCGAATCCGGCCCTTCGCGCCGAAGAGACCGGAAGGGGTGAAGAGTCCGTCCGGGGTCACCGTGCCGATCTCCCCCTCGACCTCCCATTGAAAACTCCGGGGCGACGTCAGGATCGGGGTGTTTCCGAAGGTACCGCTTGCCGTGAGAGAGACCGTCCGTCCCGGAAAGAGGGAGAGGTCGCTGACCGGGCTGCCGGTCAAAGCGTCGGTCAGAGTCAGCGAATCCAACGTGTCGACGATCTTGACCCGCGCCGAGCCGGAAGCTATCCAAGATGAGAAATATATGTCAGTCTCGCCGGGAAGCGCCGCCGTGAAGGACGGGCCGTTCGTGACCCCAAGCGCGGTGTCCGCCGAGGTCGAGAGAACCGGGGCGTTCGGAAGGGCTGCGGGCCTGTAGGCGGAGTCCGCCGCGAGAAAGGAGAAGTCGGCAGTCGCGCCCGGCATCATCGTACAGTATGCCGGCTGGGGAAAAAGGTGCGCCGGCTGTCCGTCGGTGACCGGCGCGACGTTGCAGAAGAGAAGGAAGTCGGCGCATTTCCGGAGGCGTCCGTCCGAGGGGCGGCTGACGACTTTTGCCGAGGTTTCGCCCGGCAGCCGGACCGAAAGGACGGTCGAGCCGCCGCCGTCCAAGTTAAACGCGCTGACGCAGCCGAGTTCCGCCATCCTCACGGACAGCTCCGCAAGCGTCAGCCCGGTGCTGTAGCCCGACTGGCGTCCATCCACCGTGTAGAAGACGATCTCCCCGCCGAACGTGATCCCGACGGCTGTGCGGGGGGCGCGGCTGGACTCGTCCACCGGGAGGACCTGCCCGTCTCCGACGAGGTTATGTAAGCCGCCGAGCGCCGCCATGACGCCCACCCAGCGGGCGTCCATACAGGTCACCGACAGCAAGACGGCGTCCCCTTCCTTCAAAAAAGAGAAGCGATTGATCGCCGCTGCGGTATTCCCCGACAGGACAAACTCGTTTTTACCGATCAAGGCGGGCTCCCTCCCGGCTAAGACCTTTGTCACCGTCCCATACAGGGTATTTCCCGGGATTAGCTTGCCGGGGGCCGTGATAACGACATGGAGGCCCTCCATCGTCGTCCGGGTGGTGGATGAATAGTCGTCGGTGTAGAGGAAGACCTGATCGCTCTGACGGGTTTGGTTGAGCCGGTCCACCTTGACCTCGCCGTTAACCCCCGTCACCGTGATTCCGTAACCGGGCGCGCCGAACACCGCCGATCCCGATTCGGTGAAGCCGACGGCGGGCTGCCATACCCCGCCCATAGAGGTGAGTACACCGTCCCGCACCTGCAGGCCGATCGGGGACATATCGCTGTTGAAAAAGCTGCCGTTGATCCCGCCGACGACGTCGTAGCCCCGGGCAATCACTTTTTGCTCGGCTTCGGCAAGGGTCAAGCCGCCGTGATACAGGCTGTCGGACGTCACCAGAACCGGGCGCAGCCCGCTGTTCGGGGCGAAGGAGAAGATGTGTTCCTCCTCCAAGCCCGCCGCCGTGTGCCGGAGGGTGTTGACCGTGTAACGGGTGTCCCTCGCGGGGGTGTATGTATGGGAGCGGCTGTAGGTGTGAACCCCGCCCATATAGGGCGGGTCGCCGTATCCCCTCGGGACGGACAGGATCGCCGCGAGGCAGAGGAAGAACGCCACAAATCGCTTCGGCATAGGTTTTTCTCCTTGTTATGGTAACGTTATACCAATGGCATACCGTAAGTATACCGCAATCTATGGGGTGTGTAAATGGAAAAACCACAATTATTTTGTTTTCAGCGACAGGAAACGATGGAGTTTTCCTTCGTTCGCCGGGTAAGATAGGGTTACATAAAACGAACGAAAGAAATGGGGCGGGGCCGGTATGGCAGGGAGTAAACGTCACGGGTTGATGGAGAGCCGCCGGGTACATATGGTAAAAGCGGAGGAGATCCGGAGGAACCCGAACCAGCCGAGGACGGTTTTTGAGGAAAACGGACTGAACGAGCTGAGCGAGAGTATCCGCCAATACGGGGTTTTGCAGCCGCTGACGGTGCGGAAATCGCCGCTGGGCGGCTATGAGCTGGTCGCCGGGGAACGGCGGCTGCGCGCTTCAAAGCTGGCGGGATTGCGGGAGGTCCCCTGTATCCTGCTGGACGCCTCCGAGAAACAGAGCAGCGTTATAGCGCTGGTGGAAAACCTCCAGCGCTGCGATTTGGATTTTTTTGAGGAAGCCGAGGGGATCCAGTCGCTGATCCGGCAGTTCGGGCTGTCCCAAGAGGAAGCCGCCCGGAGGCTCGGAAAGAGCCAATCGGCTATCGCGAACAAGCTGCGCCTGCTGCGCCATCCGGAGCAGGTTATCTCAGCGGTCCGGCGGCACGGGCTGACCGAACGCCACGCCCGCAGCCTGCTCCGTATCGAGGGGCTGGAGGCGCGGCTGGAGGCGATTGAGCATATCGCCGCTGAGAGGCTGAACGTCGCCCAAACAGAAGACTATGTGGAGCGGCTCCTCACCCGCGTGGAAGAAAGTCCCCCGACAAAACGGCAGACCGATTCGGAGGCGAAGAAAAGCATCCGTACCCTTTACGTTTTCAAGGACATTCGGCTGTTTTTGAACACCATCTCCCGGGCCATTGATACGATGCGCCGCTCCGGCGTTGACGCGAGTCTCGACAAGGAGGAGGAGGACGGCGGCATCCGGCTGACGATCTCGATCCCGAACGTCAAGTAGGGGCGGTTTATGAATCGCCCCACTCCCCCGCGCGAGTGCCCGGCACCGTCAGATCACGGAAATCAGCCAGACGGTCAGCCAAGCGTAACTGCCGACGAGAGCCAGCAGACTCAGAGCCACGCCGATTTTCACCCGAAGCCGGGCGTAGTTGAACCCCAGATTGCCGCCGAAACGGTCCTCCACCAAGTGCGCCGGATTGTCCGGGTTATAATAGAACATCCCGAGCGCCCAGAACTTGTCGTCTCCCCGTCCCTCGGTCAGGGTCGGTTCGGCGGCGGAGGCTGTCTGCGGCACCGTCTTAGGCTTCAGCTTGCAGCCGCCCTGCCCCGCGCCGAGGGTGACCGCCACCAGCACGGCAGTCGCGGCAATTGTCGGCGCGAAGACAAGCACCCAAAACAGGGCGTTCCCTATTGTCTCCGGCCACAGAAGCATCAGCCCGATCACCAGAAAGGTGATCACCATCGCGATTGTCAGCCCGCCGAGGCAATGCCCGACCCGCCGCCGGTACAGTTTATGCTGCGCGAACGACAGGGCGGGGTTCAGCGGGTCGATCTGCAGCTTCGCTTTGACGAACGCCGCGCCGCAGAGCCACATGAGGGCGACCATCCCAACGTTGACCAGCGGTATGGCCAAAGCAAGTCCGAGGGATTTTTCGCCCCAGCCGTCCGCGACCATATGGATGTCGAAGTGGATCGGGATGATGTCCGGAAGGGATTGGTAGCGCGCCAACGCGACGGCGACGCTTACGAGGATGACCGCAAGGCCGGCGAGATACCACCCCCACGGCATTTCCTTGAGGGTGCCGCGCGTATACGACGACCCGGTCTCGGCAAAGGAGGCGTTGCTCACCTTCCACCGTTTTTCCTCTTTAAGGCGTACCGCTTTCCGCCAGTTGGGAAGGAACGCCGCCGCTTGGAGCGGGATGACGAGGAACGGGAAGTACATCATGGTCAGAAGGGTGGCGCCCGGGTACAGAAGATACTGCGCGGTGCAGAGGCCCAGCAGAAACGCGGTGCCGATCAGGCAGACTGCGGTGTATCGACGTTTCATTTGAACCGCTTCGGGGCAGTTCTGTTCGGACGGGGGGATCTTCACGCCGAAAAGGTACGATTTTCGCGTGATTTTGGGGATGATTGGGAGGAGCGCGCCGCACAGGACGATCACCGCTATGTTGCAAATGAAGCAAAACAGGTTCAGCTCTTTCATTGTTTACCCTCCGTTCTCTTGGTTGCTTGGCCGCCCGCTTGCCTTTTGGTAACACGCCGAGCAGAGCGCTAAGAACGCGGTCTCGTCCGTTCCCCGGCAGATGGCCTCGGCGGCCGCCAACAGGAGACGCCGGGTACTCCGGGCGTCCGAAGTTCCGGACGGGGGACGGGCGACGACGGCGCCTCTGCGCCGATCTATGACAAGATACCCCTCGGCGGACAGGGCGGCATAGGATTTGTTGACAGTGTGGAAGTTGATGCCGAGGTCGCTCGCAAGCCGCCGGACCGACGGCAGCGCCTCCCCCGGGGTCAGCTCCCCCGACGCGATGCCGAGCACAATCCGGTCGCGGAGCTGCTCGTAAATCGGCTCGGCGTCTTGGGTGTTGATTTCTACGATCAAGATGACACCTCTATTATAATTGTTATATAAGTAGTATAACAGATAAAAAAGACGAAGTCAACCTCCGCGCAAAAAAAAGAGGAGGTTCCCTCCAAGGGAACCTTCCTCTTTCTTGATCCCGCCGTTATGCGTCGGACCACCGGGGCGGCCGTTCGGCGTTTTACGTGATAAAGTCAAATGACTTCGGTTGCGCCGCCGCTTTAACCTTTCACCACTTCGAACTGTTTCCTGTCGAAACCCTTGCTGTCTCTTTGGCACCGGTCTGAAAGCGTCTTGCCGTCCCGATTCTAGTATGACCCGGCGGGGAAAAAATATCGGCGGTATCTTTTGCTTAGCCGTCCACAGTTTTCATCATTTTTTCAGAAAGCCGGACGGCATACGAAAACAATAGCGCGCCGAGGGCGAAGCAGACCAGCGCGACGCAGCAGCCGGCGGCCCAGCCGGGCATGAGGGATTGCAAAAACAGCGTCAGCAACCCGATCGCGACGGCAAGACCCATGCAGAGAAGCATCGCCAAAATAGAGTTGACATTCTGCTTCATCGCCTCAGCCTCGCTGTTCCAACGGCGTTTCGGACGGATCGCGTCCGGGATCAGAGCCGCTGCAAGGAGCGGGAAGGCGGCGCAGGAGCCGGCAACCATCCCGAAGATCAGCTGCGGGACGGTGAAGCCCAGCAGGAACACCGTCGCGAGCAGGGTGAGCAGGGACCCCGCGAAGACGAGGAGGTACCCCGAGAGGAGACGCGCCGCGACCTGCGTCTTGACGGGCACCGGGACGGTCTGCGCGATCCAGAGCATCGCGCCCTCACGGGAGTAACTGGTCGCAACCCCCGTACT
>JAISVO010000040.1 GCA_031271525.1 Oscillospiraceae bacterium | reverse complement strand
TTGACCGGCACCTTCTCCGCCAGCGTTTGCAAGCTTTGCAGGACGTCCGGCTCCGCGCTGATTCGTATCTCTGTTTTTTCTTTATCCACTTCTAGACCGATTTCTGTCAGTATATCTTTATAAAACGGCTTGTAAACCGCTTTGCATTCCTTTAATAAAGTGCCGTTAACCGTCAGAGTTTTGCCGTTTATCTCACCGTGCAGAGACGCAATGTACAGAAATTTATAAAACTCATAGATGGATTTGCAGACCGACTGATATATTTTGTCCAGCTCGGGTTTCATGTTGTTTAACTGCCATGACTCATACGTCTCATCCTTACTGTCAGTAAGGTTTAAGAGCGCCGGAGTTTCATACAGCCTGTCGATCAGCAGCGCCAGCAGACCGTGCAGTTTCTTGTATCCGGCGGGCGGGGATTCGGGGAACATCATCCCCAAACCGTACGCCACACGACGCGAAACGGATTCATACTCTGTGATTTTTTTAACCGCCATTTTGAGATTCTTCCTCTTTTTAGCGTAATTTATGTACAATTTCAACAAAATGCTTGCCGCGCTCCTCAAAGTTCTTATAGGCGTCGAACGCCGTGCAGGCGGGGGAGAGGAGCACCGTATCGCCGGGCTTCGCGTCCCGTTTGGCCTGTAAAACGGCGTCCTCTAGGTCCGCGCAGCGGATCGCGTCCGGCGCGCCGGGGACCGCTAACGCAGCAGCCGCAATGGTTTCAGCCGATTCGCCAATGAGATAGAGGCGTTTGACATGGCTTGGGAAGAGGGCGCACAGATCGTCGAACGGGACGTTTTTGTCCCGGCCTCCGGCGATTAACAGCACTTTTCCGTCGTGGGCGCGAAGGGTCGCGGCGGTCCGCGCCGGGCTGGAGCCGATTGAGTTGTTATAATATGACACTCCGTCAATTTCCTTGACAAACTCGTTTCTGTGCGGTACGCCGCCAAAATTCTCGGCAACCGAACGGATCACTTCGGGACGCGCCATCCCCCGGACGGCGGTCATCGCCGCCATCAGGTTCTCCGTTTGGTAATGGCCGCGCAGACGGATACAGCTCAACGGTAAAAACCCGTCAATCATCCCATCCCGGATCCGGAAGCCGCCGAAATACTCTGTCCTGCCGTTGCCCCGCAGCGTCTCGGTCAGAGGGTTGTCGGCATTCAGCACCGCCGTGTCGCCGCCGCCCTGAAAGCGAAGCAGGACAAGCTTTGCCGCGATATATTCCTCCATATCCCGGTGCCAATCCAAGTGGTTCGGGGTGATGTTGGTGATCACCGCGACCTTCGGGCTTTGGGTCATGTCCATCAGCTGGAAGCTGCTAAGCTCGACGACGGCGCAGTCGCCGGCGTCCATCTCCCCCGCCCGGGTCAGCAGGGGCGACCCGATGTTGCCGCCGAGGTGGGCCGTAATACCCGCCGCCCCAAGCATTTCAGCGATCAGGGTGGTTGTGGTCGTCTTCCCGTCGCTGCCCGTCACCCCGATGATCGGGCAGGGGCAGAGCTTGAAGAACTCCTCCATTTCGCTGGTCACCCGCCTGCCTTCCGCGCGGGCTTTTTCCAGCGACGGGTGGTCGGGGCGAAGCCCGGGGGTGCGGAAGATGACCTCCCCCGGCAGGTTCATCAAGTAGCTTGGCCCCAGCCGGAACGCCGCGCCGGGGCAGTCTTCGGGATTGACCGTTTCGTCCTTATCGCAGACGGTCACCTTCGCGCCGGCACCGATCAGAAGCCGCGCCAAAGGACGGTTACTGACGCCAAACCCGATAATCGCGACCTCTTTGCCCTTGAATTGTTCTAAAAACAGCTGATAAGCCGGATTCATGCTACCTCTCCCATCATACGGTGGTATTATACCATACATCCCCGCAAAATGCAAAACTCTTTTCTTTTTGCACAATAATCCGTCCGTTCATTATGCAGTCTGTATGCACGCCTGCCGCTCCCCCGTCCGTTCCTCTCCAGCCCCCCCTCGATTTGGGCTTGCATACGGCCCACGCCCACCCGTTTTTTCCGAACTGGCCCCATTGAGACTGATGGTTTACCGTTCAACCGATGGGGCCAGAATAAATATTTTACAAACCCTATTGACGAATGCACAGTACCGTGATATACTACTGACCATAAATCATTACTAGGAGGTTTGAAAAATGGAAAAGCAAAAATTTCTTGGGGAGCTGCGGAAGGAGCTCCGCTGGACCTTCGCCAAGGAGGAAACCGAAGACATCCTGCGTGACTACGAGGGGTTTTTCGCCGCCGGAGCGTCCGAGGGCAAAACCGACGCCGAAATCTGCGCCGATTTGGGCAGCCCGCCGGGGGTCGCCCTCAGCCTAGCCGAGACGCTGGGCAAAAAACGGCCGTTTTCCCGCAAGGCGGCTATCCGGGCGGGCGCCGCCGCCCTCCTCCTGATCCCAAACCTGCTCTACTTCCTGCTGGGGAACGGTAACCCGGCGGTGACCTGCGCCGCCCTGCTCGTCGAAACCGCCGCGCTGTGGTCCGTGCTGGGGTTCTTCCCCCCCGTCGCCCGGCGGAGGACGGGAGCCGGCCGGTGGCCGGTCCTCTGCGGGCATCTGCTGCTGGGCGGGCTGACAACCGCCGCCGCCGCTTGGTTTTGGTCGCGTTCGGAAGTCCTCGCCTTGGGAAACGGCGGCGCGTCGGTGGACACCGCCGGGATCCTGTTTGCCGCCTCAGCCGCGGCCATCGCCGTGTTCGGGATCGTTTGGTTCTATAAACGGAGCGCGCAGGCGTTTACCCTGACAGTCCACGCCCTCGGCGCGGTCGGGTATGTCAGCGCCGCCGGCGCGGTCTTTTCACGGCTGAGCGACCCGGACGCGTTTAACGCCGGCATGAGGGAAGCGCTTTGGATCTACCTGTTCGCCCTGCTGCTGACCGCCTTTGTCGCGGCGCTGATCCGCGACCTCGGAAAGAGGGTGAAATGACGATGGAAGCCCAGATCAAAAAAGGAGTGCTGGAGATGTGCGTGTTGTTCACGATCCGGGAGAAGGAGACGTACGGCTACGACGTGATGAGGACGATGCGGCGGTTCTTTCCCGAAGTGAACGAAAGCACCTTCTACGCCATCCTGCGCCGCCTCCACGCCGACGGCAGCGCGCTGACGACCCAGAGCGGCGAGTCCAACGGCCCGCCGCGGAAATACTACCGGATCACCGAAGCGGGACTCGCGACGCTGCAAAAAAACATCGAGGGCTGGCGGCGGGTGAAAAGCGCTGTGGAAGAAATGGGAATCCGGTGACGGGCAGCCGTCAGCAGCGCGAGGACTCGTTTTTACCGCCGAACAGGATCAGCCGGATCATGTGGGCCGCGACCGCCGTGCAGGAGAGGGCCAGCACGAAGACGAGCTGGGCGAGGCTCAGCCCGGCGGTGCGGAAAACCGAGCCGCCGAAGTAGATCATCGCGGTCTGGGCAAACGCCACCAAGCCCATGATCCCGATAAAGGGCTTGTTGCCCGCTAGCCGGTCCAAGAGGTTGAACTTATGGGTGCGGGCGGTCAGGCTGGTGCAGATGCCGGTATACATGAAGAGGGCGAAGAACGCCGTCATCAGCGAACCGCCGGGGAACAGCGCGGCCGTGACTTGGCTCGTCAGGAACCACAGGCCCACCGCGACGGTGCAGGCCGCGCCGAGCAGGATCTCCCGCCACATGAAACGATTGATGATCGGCTCGCTCCGGGCCTTCGGCGGCTCCCGCATGTACTCGAGCAGCGCCTGCTCGCCGCCGAAGGCCAGCCCCGCCAGCGTATCCATCACCATGTTGATCCAGAGCATCTGGATCACCGTGATCGGCGTCTCCACGCCGATGAACGGCGCCGCCACCGTCAGTCCCAGCGCCGCGAAGTTCAGCGTCAGCTGGAAGATGATGAACTTCCGGATGCTCTTGAATACGGTACGCCCGTAGCGCACGGCTTTCGCCACCGACAGGAGGTTGTCGTCGAGGATGACGATATCCCCAGCCTCCCGGGCGACCTCGGTGCCGCTGCCCATCGCGAAGCCGACGTCGGCTTTTTTCAGCGCCGGGGCGTCGTTGACCCCGTCGCCGGTCATTCCGGTCACTAAGCCGGCCCGCCGGGCGAGGCGGACCAGCCGGCTCTTGTCCCCCGGCAGCGCCCGGGCGACGACCCGGAGCCTTGGCAGGAGGTCGATCACCTGTTCGTCGGTCATCGACGACAACTCCGGCGAGGTGAGGACCAGCGAGGCGTCGTCCAGCAGGCCGACCCGGCGCGCGATCGACTCGGCGGTGACCTTGGCGTCTCCGGTGATCATCACGACTTGGATCCCGGCGGTCCGGAGCTGCTTCACGCTGTCCGCCGCCTCCGGGCGGACGTCGTCCCGGACACAGAATACCCCGAGCAGCTTCCGGCCCTCCGCGACCGCGATCAGGCGTCCCCCCTCGGCCTGCCAACGCCGCATCGGTTCGTCCAGCAAACGCCGGTTGAAGCCCACGCAAAGGGAAAAAACAGCCTCGGGCGCGCCCTTGCGGAGGACGCCGTCGAAGTCGCCGCTGACCTCGGCGCTCATCATCTTCCGCACCGAGTCGAAGGGGACCACCGCCCCCTTGGTCAGTGTATGCTTGACCGGGGCGTTCCGCGCGAACGCCAGCAGGGCGCGGTCGGTGGCGTTGCCGCCCACCGGCTTGCCGGCGCGGGTCAGCCTCGCGCCGTTGTTGACCGTGATCGCGCGGTGGAGGCAGCGCCACCGGGGGGAATCGTACAGGCTTTCTATCGGCGTATAGGAATTGCCTTGCGTGTCGAGGAAGCCGGTGACTTGGAGCTTCCCCCGGGTGAGGGTGCCCGTCTTGTCGGTGAAGAGGATGTTCATGCTGCCCGCAGTCTCGATGCCGACGGCTTTACGCACCAGAACATTGTCCCGGAGCATCCGCTTCATGTTGCCCGACAGGACGACGGTCACCATCATCGGAAGTCCTTCCGGGACGGCTACGACGATCACGGTGACGGCGAGGGTCGCCGCGTGAAGGAGTTTTTCCGTCAGGCTTTTCCAATCGGTAAGGACGCCCAGAACAGCCGGAAGCTCGAACCGGTTTGCGATGACGACGACGTTGAAGAGGTAGGCGAACGCGGCCAGCGCCGCGCCTATGTAGCCGAACCGGCTGATCGTCTTGGCCAAGCCGCCGAGGCGGCTCTTCAGCGGCGAGGAACCCTTCTCCTCCTGCACCTCCGCCGCGAGCTTCCCGTATACCGCGCCGTCGCCCACCGCCGTGGCGCGGGCGGTCCCCTCCCCGCCGCAGACCACCGTCCCGGAGAAGACGTGCCGGGGGTCGGAAAGGCCGCCGTTCGCCGTTCGCCGTTCGCTGCCCGCAGTCTTCCGCGCTTCCTTTGTCTCCCCGTTCAGCGCCGACTGATCGACGTCCAGCTCGCCGGACAGCATGACCCCGTCGGCCGGCACACGGTCGCCCGACTGGAGGAGGAGGAGGTCGCCGACCACCACCTCCTCGCCGGGTATTTCGACGACGCCCTCACGCCGTAAAACCCGGCAGCGCAGCTTCGCCGCCTCCTCTTGGAGCTTTCGGAACGCCGCCTCGCTCCCCATCTCGGACACCGTGGAGATCCCGACCGCGAGTAAGACCGCCAAGGCGATCCCGGCGGTCTCGATCCAGTCGGCGTTGTTGAACAGGAAAAGAAGGTTGATCGCCATCGCGATCAACAGGATCTTGATCATCGGGTCGCCGAAATTCTCGAGTAAGCGTTCGCCAAACCCGCGCCGCTTCTTCGCCGTTATCCGGTTCTCCCCGTTCCTCCGCCGGGACTCCAAAACCTCCGCCCGCGTTAATCCCTCCAAAGCCGGTCCCTCCGCCTATCTATGGTACAACCATTGTATGCGGACAAGAACCGTTCAATGAATCCCCGGGACTTTTATAGCCGCGAGACGGTAACGCCTTCCTCCCGGATCCGCACGGCGGCGCACCCGCCGAAAACCTTCTCCATCGAGGTTTGGTAGGTCTCCGCGAGGTCCTCCGGGACAAACGCCTGAATCGTGCCGGCGAAGCCGCCGCCGTGAACCCGCTGCGCTCCCCTGCCCCGCAGCAGCGACTCCGAGTATGCCAGCGCCGCGCCCAAGTCCTGACGGGTTCCGCTTACGACGTTCTGTAAGTACATGTACGATGAGCGCCCGGAGGCGTTGACAAGCTCCAAGAACGCGGGGATGTCGCCCCGTGTCAAGGCTTCCGCTTCACGGAGTACGCGGTCGTTCTCGGCAAAATAGTGGGCCGCGCGGAGGACCGCGCGCTGCGGCAGCCCCTCGCGGAGAGCCTGATACGCTTGATAGAAGTCCCCGGGCGGGACTTCGCGGAGGGCGTCTTTGCCGAAGAACCCGGCCACCAGCTTCATCTCGCGGGGAATCGCGGCGTAGTCCTCGGTCAGGCCCGCGTGGGTTCCGATCGGCCCGGTGATAAAGAGAACGTGGTCCCCGAAGCTGTGCGGGACCGGCGTCACCGCCGGGCGCTCGGGGTCTTGGAAGTCGATCAGGTGTAAGCCGCCCAGCGCGCCCGCCATTTGGTCCATCAGCCCGGAGGGTTTTTGCCAGAAGGCATTTTCGGCGTGACGCCCGATCTTCGCCATCGTTTCGGGAGCCGGAACCGACTTTCCGTACAGGTCGGCGAGGATCAGGCAGATCAGGTTCTCGAACGCCGCCGAGGACGACAGTCCCGAACCCGGGGGCACGCGGGAGACGGTGACGGCGTCGAACCCGCCCACCGGGAAGCCGTGAAGCCGGAAGCCGTCGCATAGCCCGAGGATCAGCCTGTCGGCGGAGCCGTTCCCCGCCTCCCACCTCATGAGGTCCACGCAAGCCTCCGGAAAGCCCTCCGACTTTACACGGATGACATGGTCGTTGTTTTTCCGCGCCAGCCCGACGGCGTCCAGATGAATCGCGCCCGCCAATACCCGCCCGTTGTTGTGGTCGGTGTGGTTCCCCCCGACCTCGGTGCGCCCGGGGGACGAGTAGAGGCGACCGGGAAACGATCCGCAGACGCTCTTGGGAAAAAACGCTTCTCTAAAATCTTTAGAAATCTTCATTTTCTCTTTCTTTTGCGGTCCAGCATGTCTAAAAACAAGTCCTCGTCCAAGGGCAAATCAACGGTTTGTTCGAGCCAAGAGGAGAGGTGCATGGCGTTGGAGAGAGTTAGGCCGTAAAGACCCTCGGAGCCGTGGGCAACCAGCGGTTCGCCGCGCAGGATGTTGGCCGCGAACGCGTTGATCACGCCGGCGTGCTGCGGGTTCAGCCCGTCGGTTTCAACCTCCTCCACCGTGTGCGGGAGGGACGGAAAGCTCTCCCTCACCTTGCGGTTGAAGTCGCGCTCGTTTTCGGCAAGCCGCCAGAGTGTAAGCTTCCCGCCTTCACAGACAAGCTTGCCGCCCTCCAGCGTCAGCTCCAAGCGGTTGGTGCCCGGGGCGTCGGCCGTCGAGGTGACGAATACGCCGGTCGCGCCGCCGGGGAACTCTAAGTAAGCGGTTACGTCGTCCTCCACCTCGATGTCGTGCCACTTCCCCTCGTGGCAGAAAGCGCGGACGCGTTCCGGCATCCCGCAGATCCATTGCAGCAGGTCGAGGTTGTGCGGGCACTGATTGAGCAGGACGCCGCCGCCCTCGCCGTCCCACGTGGCGCGCCAGCCGCCCGAATCGTAGTAGTACTGCGGGCGGTACCAATCGGTGACGATCCAGTTCATCCGCTTGAGTTTGCCCAGACCGCCGCCCGAAACCAACTCCCGCGCCTTGCGGTAGAGGCAGTCGGTGCGCTGGTTGAACATCATCCCGAACGTCAGCTCCGGGTGATGTTCCGCCTCGGCGTTCATCTCCCGAACCTGCTTGGTGTACACCCCGGCGGGTTTCTCGCACAGGACGTGCAGGCCGTGCCGGAACGCGGACACCGCAAGCTCCGGATGCTGATAGTGCGGCACCGCGATCAGGACCGCTTCGCACTCCCCGCTTCGGATCAGCCCCTCCCCTTCTTCAAAGGCCGCCGCTTCCGCAGCCGCCTTCTTCGCGAGCAGGCGCTTTTCGGGGTCCCGGTCGGCGACGGCGGTCAGCTCGGCCTCGGGCACACGGCCCGACAGAAGGTGTTCGATGTGCCGGGTCCCGATGTTGCCCGCGCCGATAATCCCCAGTCTGACTTTTCGCATACGTTTCCCTCCCGCTGTTCATTTCCCCGCTGCTTGCCCCCCTTCCGGCGGAAGGGGGATATACGGGGAGGACGCGCAATTCCCCCGCCGAAGGCGGGGGAAAGAAAAAGATTATTTCTTGTTAAAGATCCGGAAGATCGACTCGAACGGATCCTCCTCGGGGGGTTCCTCCTTCGGGGGCGGGACCGCCGGGAACGCCGCCGGTTCGGGCTGCTGCGGATGCTGCGCGTGCTGCTTTTGGGGCGCCGCGCCGACCGCCGAACCCGAAGAGAAGATGCCGCCCTCCTCGTGAAGCCCGGTCCCTTCGTCGAAACCGGTGGCGATGACGATGACGCGGATCTCGTCGTCCATCGACTCGTCGATGGCTGCGCCGAAGATGATGTTGGCGTCGTGGTGGACCGCGCTCTTAACCATGTTGGCGGCAAGCTCGACGTCGTCCAGCGCGAGGTCGGGATCGCCGGTGATGTTGATGATGACGCCCTTCGCCCCGTTGATCGTCGTCTCGAGCAGCGGGCTTTGGATCGCCTGACGGCTCGCCTCCTCCGCCTTCGATTTGCCGCTGGCGCGGCCCACGCCGATGTGGGCGTAGCCTGCGTCCCGCATGATCGAGCTGACGTCCGCGAAGTCGAGGTTGATCAGCTGGGTGGTGTTGATCAGGTCGGAGATGCTCTGCACCGACTGCTTCAGCACGTCGTCCGCGATTTTGAACCCGGTGGCGAACGAGATTTTTTCGTTGCTGACCAGCTTGAGGCGTTCGTTCGGGATGACGATCAGGGAATCGACCCGGCTCCGAAGCTCCTCGATCCCCGCCTCGGCCTGCTTCATCCGGTGCGGGCCCTCAAAGTGGAAAGGCTTTGTCACGATCCCGATCGTGAGGATCCCCTGCTCCCGGGCGATGTCGGCGACGATCGGCGCAGCGCCGGTGCCGGTGCCGCCCCCCATGCCCGCCGAGATGAACACCATGTCGGTGCCCGTGAGGAGCTTGCTCATGTCCTGACGGCTCTCCTCCATCGACTTCCGGCCGATTTCGGGGTTGGAGCCCGCGCCCTTGCCCCCCGTCTGCTTCTCGCCGATTTGGAGCTTGTGCGTCGCCCGCGTCTTGACCAACGCCTGACGATCGGTGTTGACCGCGACCATCTCGGCGCTGGTGACGCCCGCCTCCATCATCCGGTTGACCACGTTATTGCCGCCGCCGCCGATCCCCACTACCTTGATCGATACGACACTCTCATTGCCGTTATCCAGTTCAAAAGCCATACATTTACCCCCTGCGGTCTTTTGTGTATATCACATAGTAAGGAGTTCGCTTTACAGCGTTGCCTGTCCATCTTTGATCTATTGTATTCTCAAATGCTCCGGTTGTCAAGGAGAAATTGGTTCGGCCGGGGTTTGCTCCGGGATAAACCGGGAGGGCTGCCCCTCCGCCACCGGCGCGAGGTACAGCGTGCCCGCGCCGCCGATCTGCTCCAGCGCCAGCGACATCGTCCGGAGTTTCCGCTCCAGCAGGTCGGGCGCGCCCAGCTCGACCTCAATTTCTTTGTAGGTGAACCGGAGGTTTGCCAGACGGCTGACGTCCGCCGAGGAAACGTCCTCCCATAGCCCCTCCGCCAAAAGGGTCCGCAGCAGCTCCAGCAGCGGGGCGACCTTGACCCTGTCCTCCTCCGGAACGTCAAGTTCGCCGCCGGGGAGCGGCGAGACGAGGGTGAGGCCCCGCACCACCGGCAGCTTGGGCGGGGTCAGGACGGGCACCGACTCCAGCAGGACGCCCTGCGTATCGAAGAGCCAGTAAGCGCCCCGATCCTCGATCATCCCGGCGGGCGCCGCTTCGGTGACGCGGATCAGGACCGTTCCGGGCAGGGAACGGGAGATGCGCACCTCCTGAACGTACGGGAGCTGCGCCTTGATGTTCCGCGCCGCGCTGACCTTGTTGATAAAAAAGATGTTGTCTCCGAGGGAGATGCCGCTCATCTCGGCAACCTCCTTCTCGCCGGTGACCAGCCCGCCCTCCACCCGGATCGCCGTCACCTTGAAGAATAACCCGGACGTCAGCACAAAGGCGACGACCAGTACGGCGGCCACAAAAAAGATCAGCAGTACGCTGTGTTTTTTTTTCTTCCGTTGCTGCATAGGATTGCCTCCGGCGGCCCAAGAACCTTTTTCAAAGCAGGTTCTTGGGGGTATCTCCCAAAAGTTCCGCGAGCGCCGCGTTCAGTGTGCCGTAACCCTGCGGACATCGGCTCCCAGCGAGGACAGGGTGTCCTCCAGAGTATCATACCCCCTGTCGATGTGTTCCAAACCGCTGACCTCGCTGACGCCGTCCGCCGCGAGGGCCGCGACCGCCAGCGCCGCGCCGCTACGGAGGTCTGTCGCGGCGACCGTCGCGCCCGAAAGGCGGGGTACGCCGTGGATGACCGCCGTGCGCTCGGTGACGTCGATCCGCGCGCCCATCCGGATCAGCTCGGACACGTGGTTATAGCGGTGCTCGAACATCGTCTCGCGGAATACCGTCATCCCGTCGGCGACGCACGCCACCGCCATCGCCACCGGCTGGGCGTCGGTGGGGAACCCCGGGTGGGGCGCCGTTTGGATGAACCCCATCGGCTTGGGACGGCGGGAGCTTCTGATCCGCACCGAGGACGCGCCCTCCGCGCCGATGGAACACCCGGCCTCGCCCAGCGCCGTCAGGACCGCCGCGACGTCGTTTGGGCGGACGTCCCGCAGGAGAACGTCGCCGCCCGCCGCCGCCGCCGCGCTCAGTAAGGTCGCCGCCGCGATACGGTCGGGGATCACGCTGTGGACCGCGCCGCGCAGCGTCTCCACCCCCTCTACCGTGACGATCGGGCTGCCCGCGCCGGACACGCGCCCCCCCATCGCGTTCAGGAACGCTTGGAGGTCCTCGATCTCCGGCTCCCGGGCGGCGTTGACCACCCGGGTGACCCCCTTCGCCTTCGCCGCCGCCAAAATGATATTCTCGGTGGCGCCGACGCTGGGTATCTTCAGCGCGATCTCACAGCCGGTCAGCCGGGCCGCTTTGCAGAGGATGTTGCCGCCTTCCTCCCGTATCTCCGCGCCCATCTGGCGGAGGGCCTCCAGATGGAGGTCGATCGGGCGCGCGCCTAAATCGCAGCCGCCGGGCCGGCTCAAAACCGCCTCCCCGGCCCGGGACAAGATCGACCCCATGAAGATGACCGAGGAACGCATCTTCCGCATCAGGCTGTCGGGAATCCCGATCCCGGTCATCCCCGCCGCCGACACCGCCACGTTTCCGTCGCGGTCCCGCTCCGCGCCGCACCCGAGGTGCCGCAGAATGCGAAGGGTGTACTCCACATCCAAGAGATTGGGGCAGTTGCGGATAACCGCCGGCTCCCCCGTCAGGATGGTCGCCGCCAGTATCGGCAGTACGCTGTTCTTCGCGCCCTGTACGCGAACGCTCCCGCTCAAAGGTTTGCCGCCCGAGATGGATAACGCGTTCATGGATTTTTCCTCCGAATCCGTCACAGATAGGCTATACTATGAGGGATTCGTTTCCTTTGTTACGATTTACCGAATTCGACCATCAAACCGGCGATTGCGGCCGCGGAATCGGGGACCGCGAGCCTTTTCATCCCCTCTTCCATCCTCGCCCTGCGAAGAGGGTTTTCCAGCAAATCGTTCACCGTTCGGCGCAATTCGTCAGCGGTCAGCCCGGACTCCGGCAGAACCGCCGCCGCGCCGCCCAGCATCCGGGCGTTCGCCGTCTGGTGATCCGCCGCGACGTTGGGGCTTGGGATGACGATCGCCGCCTTCCCGGCGGCCGACAGCTCCGCCAGCGTCGAAGCGCCGCCCCGGCAGACGACGAGGTCGGCCGCCGCCAGAACCTCCGCCATGTTGTGTATGTACCCTTTGATCGTCAGGCCGCTCTGTTCGGTGAGCGAAAGGCCCCTCTTCCGCGCTTCGTCCAGCAGGGCTTCGACCCGTTTCGGCCCCGCCGCGTGGATGTGCCGGTAAGCCCCGCCATTCATCGCCATCAGCTCCAAAATGAGCTTGTTGACCTCCCGCGCGCCCTGCGAGCCCAAAAGGCTGACGACCACCGGGCGTCCGTCCAAGCCGAGCGACCTCCGCGCCGCTTCGCGCCTGAGGGTGAAGAACTCGGGGCGGACCGGGGTGCCGACGACCTTCACCTTCTCCGGATTTGGGTACGCCGAGCGGCTCCGCTCGATCGCGACGAGGACCGCGTCCGCCCTCTTCGCGATCAGCTTGGTCGTGACGCCGGGGAAGGCGTTGGATTCGTGGATCAGGGTGGGGATCCCAAGCTTCTGCGCGGCGCGGAGCGCCGGGAAGGAGGCGTAGCCGCCGGTGCCCAGCACCGCGGCGGGCGCGAAGCGCCGGACAATCCGCTTCGCGGCGCCGCCCGAGCGAAACGTCCGCCATACCGTGCCGGCGTTGTGCGCCAGCGCCTTGGGGGTCAGGGAGTGGATCAGGGAGCGCGCCTCGACGAACTCGATGCGGAACCCCTCGCGGGGGACCAAGTCCCGCTCCAGCCCCTGAGTCGCGCCGACAAAGAGCACCTCGTGCCCGCCGTCCCGCAGGACCGACGCGACGGCTAACCCCGGATTGATGTGACCCCCCGACCCGCCGCACGTAACGATAAACCTCATGACGGATTATAGGCCGGGATCTGGCGGCTGACCGACAGGACGACGCCCATCTCCGCCATCTGGATCATCAGCGACGAGCCGCCGTATGAGAAGAAGGGCATCGAGATGCCGGTGACCGGGATCAGGTTGGTGACGACCGCGACGTTCAAAAAGACCTGAATCGCGAGCAGCGCGGTGACGCCCGATACCAGCAGCGTGCCGAACCGGTCGCGGGCGTGGAGGGCAATCCAGAAACCGCGGATGATCAGAAGCAAAAACAAAAACAGCACCAAGAAAACGCCGATCAGCCCCAGCTCCTCCGCGACAATCGAGAAGATGAAGTCGTTGTGCGGCTCGGGAAGGTAGGAGTATTTTTGGCGGCTCTGTCCCAGCCCCAAGCCCAGCCAGCCGCCCGACGCGATGGCGTAGAGCGACTGCACCGTCTGCCAGCCGCTCCCCTGAAGGTCGGACCAAGGGTTCTGCCACGTCGCGATCCGGGCCGCCGCGTACTTGGTGAAGTTGATCAGGACGAACATCCCGGCAAAGCCTAAGCCGCCGACAGCGGCGATCCAGCGGTACGCCAAGCCCCCCATGAACAGCATGACGCCGCCGACCGCGATGATTAATATCATCGCCGAGAAGTGCGGCTGGAGGGCGATCAAGCCGACGACCGCCAGCAGGATCCCCAGAAACGGGGCGATCGACCGGACCGTCGGGATCAGGCGTTTATCCTCGAAACGGTCGGGGCGCGCCGAGATCATCGTGGCGAACATCAGGATGACGGCGATTTTCGCGATCTCCGACGGCTGGATGTTGAAAAGCCCGAGGTTGATCCAGCGGACCGCGCCCTTCTCATCCGAGCCGATGAAGAGGACCAATACGAGCAGAACAAGGCTCACCGCAACCGCCGGGACCGAAAACATGCTGAAATAGGCGTAGTTCAGACGGCTGACCAGCAGCATCGCGGCTAAACCCAGCAGCATGAAGATACCCTGACGGGTCACATAGTAGGACGGGCCGACCTCCTCCCCCAGCGCGTAGCTGGCGGAGAACATCATCACCAGACCGATGCCGTTCAGCAGAATCACCAGCAGCGCGAACGGGAGGTCCATCGGGCCTTTCGGCGGACGGGCGATCTCCTTGCGGATTGAGGACAGGTTTGTTTGTTCCATAATCTCCTCCTGACGGACAGAACGGGGGGCTACGCGAACCAGCCGGCGACGCAGAGGGCGAGGCTGACGAGGGAGAAAACCGCGAAGATTTTGGTCTCCTTCCAGCCGGACATCTCGAAGTGGTGATGGATCGGAGACATCTTGAACAGGCGCTTGCCGCCGGTGAAACGGAAATAGATCACTTGCAGGACGACGCTCAAAAGCTCCAGCAGGTAGACCAAGCCGACAACCACCAGCAGGAGCGGGCTGCCCAGCGAGAACACCAACCCGCAGAGCGCGCCGCCGACGAACAGCGACCCGGTATCCCCCATGAAAACCTTCGCGGGATGGAAATTAAACCGTAAGAAGCCCAGCAGCCCGCCGGCGAGCGCCCCCGAAAAGACCGAAGCGCCCGGGTTCCCCGTCCGCAGGCCGATCAGCCCCAGAAGGACCGCGACCGGGAGGGTGATCCCGGTCAGTAAGCCGTCCACGCCGTCGGTGAGGTTGACCGCGTTGACGACGCCGGTGATAAACAGGATGCCCAGCGTTAAATAGACAAACCACGGAAGCTCGAAGGTGATCCCGGTGAACGGGATCGTCAGGTTCGGGTCCAGCGCGTCGAAATACCGCATCAGCGAGAGGAACGCCGCCGCCGCCGAGAGCTGCAGCAGCAGCTTCTGCGGGGCCGTCAGTCCTTGGTTGCGCTTCTTGCGGACCTTCGCCAAATCGTCCACAAAGCCGATGGCGCCGTAGACCCAAGCGAAGCCGAGGATGATCAGGTGGGAGAAGTGACCCTCCCGAATCTCGGTCCAGCCGATCCCCACCATCGTGACGGTAATCGCCAGCATGAAAAAGAACCCGCCC
>JAISVO010000035.1 GCA_031271525.1 Oscillospiraceae bacterium | reverse complement strand
CAGAAACGCGTAAAACGCCACCCACTCGCTGGGTTTTCTGGTTTTTTTGTTTTATATAAGGCTTCGTTAGGGAACCGTCAAGCGCATATTTGCCTTCACCGCCGCGTCGGGGAGGGCGGCTTCGGGCTGGACGACCATACCCGGCTGCGGGATACCCTGCTGGGGATCGAGGGGGTTTTCCTTCTGTCGTACAACGACCATCCCTTTATCCGGGAGCTGTACGACGCGCCCGGCGTCTTCGTCATGGAGAACAGCCGTCTCAATAACATCAAGCAGCGTTACGACGGCGGCTGTATGTTCAACGAGCTGCTGATTGCAAACTACGACATCCGCGCGCGCCGGGAAACGCCCGTGCAAATGACCATTTTTGAGGACTTGCTCCCCGCAGAACCGCTTAATTTTAACGAATACTGGAGGAAAAAACAATGAACGACATGCGTTATACCGCGACCGTCAACGAGGACGGTTCCCTGACAATCACCGCCTTCGCCGCGCGCGGGCTGGGCTACGAGCCGGGGGATGAGGTGAACCTCGCGCTGCCCACGGACGTCTGCGCCGCCGTCTGCGGCGACAGCGAGCTTCGGATCACGCGGAACTGCGGACACTGCGCCGGCGCGGACTACATCGCCGAGGGGGACAGGATCAACATCCCCGCGAACCTGCTGCTGGAAGCCGGACTCTCGCCGGGTTGCGATTCTCGGTACTGTCCTCGAAGGGGATGCTGATCATCGCCGTCACCGAGGAAGAACACCGGCGCGACCTAACGGACGGGCTTGGGCGGCAGCGATCAGCACACGCTCTGTGCCGTCGCGGAGTACGTCGAACCGGAAAGCTCGGCGGATCTCCGCGCGCTGGCCGACAGGAAGAAAGTTTACACCGCGCCAAACGAAGAAGCGGCTTCGTTCGCTCTTGAAGAGCAGCGGGAAAGATGGGGTTCCCAATATACGCAGAGGTTGAAGGTCTGGGATGAAAACCGGGGCGATGTCTCCGCCTTTTTCTAGTCTTAGCGACTCCTTGTGATGCACATTCATGCGTCAGCCCGTGCCCCCCTTTGCAAAAACCATTGCTAATCTCCCGTCCGGCGTGATATACTATAGGGCATGAACAGGAACATGTCGCGCACCGCGCTGGATATCGGCGTCATCGCGCTGGGCGGGATCGTCTTCGCGGTGGCGGTCACCCTGCTGTTGGACCCCTACGGAATCGTGCCGGGAGGGGTTACGGGGGTTGCCATGCTGCTCTGCGAGCTCTTCCCCTCCCTTCCCCTCGGCATGACGGTGCTTGGGATCAACATTCCCCTCTTTTTGCTGGCATGGCGGTTCCTCGGACACCGGTTCCTGATCTATACCGGCTTCGGGACGCTGATCTCCTCCCTCTTAATCGACCTTGTACCCCGAGCCCTGCCCAAGGTGGAAACCGATCCCCTCCTCGCCGGGGTTTTTGGGGGGTTGCTGATGGGAGTCGGGCTCGGGCTCATCTTCTCGCGGGGCGCGACGACCGGCGGAAGCGACATCATCGCCCGCCTGCTGAAGATTCCGCTCCCTCATGTGCAGCTCGGGAAACTGATGATGGTCTTCGACGGCTGTGTCGCGGTCGCGGCGGGCTTTGTCTTCGGGTCGCTGAATAACATGCTGTACGCCGTCATCACCCTGTATATCAGCACCCAGACAGTGGACGGCATCCTGTACGGAATGAACATTGAACGACTGGCGTTCATCATCTCGGAGCGGAGCGGGGAGATTGTCGAAAGGATCACCGGGCGTCTGCAGCGGGGCGCGACCGTCCTCCACGGCGAGGGCGCGTACACCGGCGCGGTGCGCAACACGATCATGTGCGCTATCAAACGGCAGCAGATCGCAAGCTTAAAAGCTCTGGTGAAGGAGACCGACCCGAAGGCGTTTTTGATCCTTACCGAAGCCCACGAGGTCTTGGGGGAGGGGTTCCTTGATTATGACCAGATTCGGTAAAGCGCTTCCGCTCGCCGCGCTAACGGCGCTCATCTGTCTGTTGTTTGGCGGCTGCTTCTCCTTCCTCTGGGAGCGGGAGGTATACGAACAGACCCCCCATCTCGCCCAGCAAGCCGAAGAGGTGTTTATCTCGGAGGAACTGCAGGCGAGCAACGAGAGCGAACTTCGGGAGACCATCATCAACGCCATCCGAAACAGACTGACCGAAGCGGAGATTGACATTGTCAATTACTCCGGGCAGATGACGCGGGAAGCGGTATCCATCCTCCTCTCCGACATCTCGAACAGCGAGCCGATCGCCGACTTTACGGTACGGTCTCTGTGGGGGGACCTGCAACGGGTGGTCTCCAGCTACATCCTGACGATCAACATCCGCTACCTCACCGAGGAACAGCCGGCAATCCAAACAGCCTCCGGCGCTATGGGCCTGCGGACGAGGATCACCGACGCCCTCCTTGCCTATCAGCCCCGCCTCACCTTCGAAATGCGGTACTACGACACCGAGTCCTACGACCCGGAGGAGATTGTCCGCGCGTATTACGACGAAAACCCGGCGTGGAGCGCCGAAATGCCCAGTTTGACCATCTCTCTTTATCCCTCCGACATCGAAGCGCCCCACCGGATCGCGGACTTGAACTTCGCCTACCAAACGCCGCCCGGCGTCCTCCTTAAAAAGAAGGAACTGACCGAAAGCCGCGCCGAGGAATTGCTTTCGCACCTGCCCGAGTTTCCCGCAGAGGACCCCGGCGAAGAACCCGGGCGACGGGAGGCACAGCTTGTGCGGTGGATCCACGACACCCTGTGCGAAACCGTCGTCCACGACGAGGACACCTATCTCCGGGAGGTGAACACCGGGGAAAAGGAAGCGGGGGACGCCCACACCGCTTACGGCGCGCTGGTCGGCGAGTCGGCGGTCAGTGAAGGGTATGCGATGGCGTTCAAGCTCCTCTGCGGCCTTTTGAACGTGGAGTGCCGGATTGTGCGCGGGCAGATTGACGGCGTCGGTCATACTTGGAACCTCGTCCGGATCGGAGAGTTTTGGTATCACATCAGCGCGGGACTGGACGATCGGGGCCCCACCCCGGTCTACGCCGCCTTCCTCCTCAGCGATGAGGAAGCGGGCGCCCGGAGAATGAGCGGATTCGAGGGGTTGCCGTCCGCTCTGCCGGGTGTTTGGAGCTATGAGACCATCCCGGCCCTCGGTGCCGAGGAACCGGAGGAGGCTGTTTTTACCTCTTGACAACACCAAGTGAATGAGGATAATTTTTAAGGAGGGAAGTCAAATGCGGACACTGGAATTTTTCTTCGACTACGCCTGCCCATACTGCCGGAAGGGGTACAACGACTTTACCGAGCTGATCCCGGAGTACCCGGACATTGAGGTTGTCTGGCGTCCCTGCGAAGCCCATCCCCGCCCCGAGGTTTATGGGCGGTACAGCGACCTCTGCGTCCAAGCGTTTCTCTTCGCTGACGGCGAAGGGGCTGTGAACAACGCGTTCCACACGAAGGTGTATGCCGCCGCGCTGGACGGGGCGGTTGACATCGAGAACCCCGAGGACATCGCGCAGGTTGCCGGCGGCAAAGCGCCGGAGTTCCTCGCCGCGATCAAGGCCCAGAAATACGCTCAAGCGGTTCTGGATTGCAACGACTATGCCTATGAGGAGAACGGCGTGTGGTATCTCCCAGCGTTCCGGATGGACGGGAGGAAGCTCGATTCCGAAGGGGGCGTCGGGGTGAGCCGGGAAGCGCTCAAAAACTTTTTGGAGGGTGAAGGGACATGAAGGTATTGGCGGTCAGCGGGAGTCCCCGCGCGTACGGGAACACCGTACACATGTTGAACGCGGTTTTGGATGTGTGCCGGGAAGCCGGGCACGAGACCGAGCTGTTCCAAGCCGGCGGAAAACCGGTGCGGGGCTGCGCCGCCTGCGGCGGCTGTTCGGTCCACATCGGGCGGTGCGCCATTGACGATTGGATGAACGATCTGTATGCGAAGATGAAGGAAGCCGACGCCATTGTGCTCGGTTCGCCCACCTACTTCGCAGATCTAACCCCCGAGATGAAAGCCGTGATCGACCGGTGCGGCTTTGTCGCGATGCGGGACGGGCGGGCGCTCTCGCGTAAAATCGGAGCGGCCGTGAGCGCCGTGCGGAGGGCCGGGGGATTGACAACTCTGGACGCGATGCAACGGTTTTTCCTGATCTCGGATATGGTGATCCCCGGCAGTACATACTGGAACATGAGCCTTGCCCGGGACCCCGGCGCATTCGAGCTGGACGAGGAGGGGATCCACACCGTCCGGCGGCTGGGGGAAAATATTGTGTGGCTGCTCGAAAAGCTGAACGCGTGAAGGGGGTTTCGTCTTGTAACCCCTCCGAAGATGTGGTAAAATAACGGTAAATCATATTTTAGGAGGGTCTCTTCATGAAAGGAACGAAACTGCTGATGCTTGCACTTTCCGCCGCCGTTCTTCTGGGAGCTTGCGCCGAAAACGTTGCGCCCCCGCCGCCGGTCGAGCCTGCGGCTGAAGTGCCGTCGCCTACGCCCACGCCCACGCCGACACCCGAGCCTTCCCCAACCCCCACGCCGATGCCGGACGTCCCTGTGCCGGCGGTGGATTTTTCAGCCCTTTCTGCGCCGCGCGACATAGAGGCGGACGCTTCGCTGCCCGACCTCTTTACCCTCCTGTCGGGGGAGACGGTGGAGACCGAATACGACTACTTACTGCGCCTGCAGGAGCTTCGCGACCTGTACAGTTACTACATGTACGGCTTTATGCCCGATACAAGCGGTGAGGAAGTCGCCTACGCCCTCGACGGCGAAAATCTGACCGTGTCGATCACAAAAGACGGCAAGACGGTCTCCTTCGACGCCCTCGTCGCCCTCCCGGACGATTCGGTGCCCGTGCCGGAGGGTGGCTACCCGGTCATCCTCGGGTTGTCCAGCGGCTGGGGCGGCGGTCCGGTGGGCCACGTCTTCCAAGACGTGCAATACGCGAACGACCAAGGGTTTGCCGTGATCTCCTACAATGTCGGAGTTATCGCTACGGATGACTCGTCCCGCACCGGGATCTTCTACGATCTGTACCCCTACGACGCGGAGGACCCGTTTAAGCAGACGGGGACCTTGATGGCGTGGGGCGCTTGGGGAAGCGGCAAGGTCATCGACGCGCTGGAGAACGGGCTTGGCGCGGAACTGAACGTCAGCCCGGTGAACACCGTCCTGACCGGCGTGAGCCGCTACGGTAAGGCCGCCGCTGTGGGCGGTGCGTTTGAGCCCCGGATCAAGGTAAGCGCGCCCGCCTGCTCGGGAGCCGGAGGAATGGCGATGTACCGCTACGACCCAAGGGGCGCGGTCTACGATTTCAGTGCCTCGGGCGGCTTCACCGGCACCAATTTCGGCGCGGGCGAGCATTTGGGTTCCCTGCAGAGCGGCGCGGAAGGACACTGGTTCAACAGCGCATTCCTCCAATTCCAAAACGTCGCCAACATCCCCCTCGACCAGCACATGCTGGCGGCGCTCTGCGGCTCGGACGGACGGAGTTTGTTTATCATCGGTGAGACAGACATCCACTGGACAAACCCTCCCGGAATGCACGCGACCTTCCTCGCGGCGCAGCCGGCGTTTGAATTCACCGGCGCACCGGATAAAATCGGCATCAACATCCATTGGAACGGCCACGCAGTCAAGCTGGAGGACCTCGAAAAGCTCCTGCCCTTCGCAAGCTACCATATGTACGGCACGCCGCTGCCGTTCGACATCAGCGAGGCGCAGACGACGGTATTCGACCTTGAGGTAAACCGTCAGGAAGCGCTAGACACACTTTTAGGGAGGTAAGGACCCTTTGCCATCAGATACAAAGGAACAACATCTAAAGAAAACCCCGCTTTATGAGAAGCACGTCGCGCTGGGCGCGAAGATGACCGACTTCAACGGTTGGGCTATGCCCCTCCAATACGGGGGGATTCTCGCGGAGCACCTCGCGGTGCGGGAAAACTGCGGCGTCTTCGACGTTTCCCACATGGGCGAGATCGCGGTGTCGGGGGACGGAGCGGAGCAGTTTCTGCAGACGCTGCTGACCCACGATATCCGGCGGCTGGCGAAAGCCCGCTGGATCTATTCCCCGATGTGCAACCCGGACGGCGGGACGGTGGACGATGTCATCGTCTATCGTCAGGGGGACGGCTTTCTGGTCTGCGTCAACGCCGGAAACACGGATAAAGACTTCGCTTGGATGAGGCTGAACGCCCCGAGCGGCGTGATTGTGACCGACCTCTCGGCGCACTTCTCGCAGATCGCCGTTCAGGGTCCGAAGACGGAAGAAATCCTCGCGAAGACGGACACTTCGGAGGCGATGCTGATCGCGAAAACCGGCTACACCGGGGAGAGGGGCGTTGAAATTTATCTGTCTCCCGAAGACGCCCCGTCGCTGTGGGATCAGCTGATTGAAGCGGGAGCGACCCCCTGCGGGCTGGGCGCGAGGGATACCCTCCGCACCGAGGCGGGGCTTCCGCTTTACGGGCACGAGCTGAGTAAGGACATCTCGCCGCTGGAGGCGGGGCTGACCCGCTTCATCTCCTTCGACAAAGGCCCCTTCATCGGGCGGGACGAGCTGTTCCTGCAGTCCCACGACGAAAACCGGCGCCGTCTGGTGGGGCTTACCATGGGGGGACGGAGTATCCCCCGCCCCGGCTACGCCGTCCTCTGCGGCGGCGCGCCCTGCGGGTCGGTGACGTCCGGCGGTCCTTCCCCGACCCTTGGGGCGGGGATCGCGATGGCGCTGGTGACTAAAGACGCAGATGAATACGAGGTGTTGATCCGGGGCAAAGCAGAACCGGCAAGCCGCACAGAGCTACCATTTTATAGACGGAGGATTTAGAAGAATGCTGTATTCCCAAGATCACGAGTGGATCAACGTCAAAGGCGACGTCGGCACGGTGGGGATCACCGATCATGCCCAATCCCAGCTGGGCGACATTGTTTTCTGTGATATCGAACCCGCCGGCACTGTGCTGAGCGCGGGGGACACCGCGGGTGTCGTCGAGTCGGTGAAAGCCGCCTCGGACATCTACTCCCCGGTTTCGGGGGAGATTCTGAAGGTCAACGAAGACCCGGCGGATGACCCGGCCCTCCTCAACACCGATCCGGTGGCAAACTGGCTCTACACCATACGCCTTAACGACCCGTCTGAACTGGACGGTTTAATGGACGAGGAAGCTTATGACCTGTACTGCCGCGGGTAATTATATCCCCCCGTCGGCGGGGGAACGGGAAGCCCTTTTACGCGAACTCGGCTTAAACTCGGCCGAAGACCTGTTCATCAATATCCCGAAACGTTGCCGGGTGGGCGAACTGAAGCTGCCCAAGCCCCTCAGCGAGCCGGAGCTTCGCCGGGCGCTGGAAGCTCTCGCGGCGGAGAATGAAACGCCCCTCTTCATCGGCGGCGGACTGTACGACCATTATGTCCCGGCGGCGGTGGACGCGCTCTGCTCTCTGCCCGAGTTCGTCACGGCGTATACGCCGTATCAGCCCGAAATCAGTCAGGGAACACTGACCTCGATCTTCGAATTCCAAACCGGTATCTGCCGCCTCACCGGGCTGGACGCCGCCAACGCCTCAATGTATGACGCCGCGACAGCCGCCGCCGAGGCGATGCTGATGGCGGCGGTCCACACCAAGCGGAAAACGGTGCGGGTTACGGCGGCGACCCACCCGCACATTAAAGAAACCCTTCGCACCTATGCCCGGTTCAACGGGCTGAGCGTCGCCGAGATCCCCTTTGACGGACGGGGGCAAACAGCGGCCGACGCGATGGCCGGGGAGGATGCCTGCGTCATCGCGCAGTCGCCCAACTACTTCGGCGTTATTGAGCCGATGCGGGCCATCGCCGCCAAAGCAAGCGAGACGGGGGCTGTTCCGGTCGCTGTTTGCGACCCGCTGTCCTTAGCGATCCTTGAGAGTCCGGGCGCGATGGGGTTTGACATTGCCGTCGGGGAATGCCAGCCGCTTGGAAGCCCGATCAGCTTCGGCGGACCCCATGCGGGCTACTTCGCGGCAAACGAGAATTTCCTGCGGCGTATGCCGGGGCGGATTGTCGGGGAGACCGGCGAAGTCAACGGCGGACGACGCGGGTTTATCCTGACCCTCCAAGCGCGGGAGCAGCATATCCGGCGGGAGAAAGCCACCAGCAACATCTGCTCCAATGCGGCGCTGGCGGCTCTTCGGGCGACCGTCTACCTCGCCCTGCTCGGTCCCGAGGGGTTGCGGGAGGTCGCCGAGACGACCGCCCAAAAAGCGGCTTATATGAGGGGCCGGCTGGAAGAGGCCGGGGTGAACCCGCTGTTCGACGCGCCCTATTTCCGGGAATTCGCGGTTGACTCAATCCTGACCGGCGCGCTGCCGCTGGAACGCGGCTCGTTGATCGCGGTCACCGAAAAGCGCACCAGAGCCGAGATCGACGCGTTCTGCGGGAGAGGGAGGAGCCGCTGATGACCACTTACGAAAAGTCTGTTCCCGGACGCCGGGGCTTTATCTCCGAACAAAGCGATGTCCCAGTCGTCTCCCTCGCGTCGATTATGGGGGAGGAGAACCTCCGAAAGACCCCCGCCGCCCTGCCGGAGCTAGCCGAGACGGACGTCGTGCGGCACTACACCGCCCTCGCGAAGCAGAATTTTGGCGTTGACACCGGATTTTACCCGCTCGGTTCCTGCACGATGAAGTATAACCCTAAGATCAACGAGGCGTTGGCCGCCCTACCGGGTTTCTTAGGCGCTCACCCGCTGGCTCCGGACGGAATGAATCGGGGCTGTCTGCGGCTCCTCGCCGAGCTGGAGGAGATGCTCTGCGAGGTGTGCGGAATGGAGGCGTTTACCCTCCAACCGGCCGCCGGGGCTCACGGTGAGCTGACCGGACTGATGTGCATCGCGGCCTATTTTGAAAAGACCGGGCAGACCGGACGGAAGGTAATCCTGATCCCCGATTCGGCGCACGGCACCAACCCCGCGTCCGCCGCGCAGGCGGGGTTTACGGTGCGTTCGGTGCCGTCGGGGTCGGACGGGCTGGTTGACCCCGACGCGCTCCGGGTTGCGGCGGAAGCCGCCGGGGAATCGCTCGCCGGTCTGATGCTGACAAATCCCAACACCTTGGGGCTGTTTGAACGCCACATTGTGGAGATCGCGGAGATCATCCACGGTGCGGGAGGGCTTCTCTATTACGACGGCGCGAATCTCAACGCCGTCATGGGAATTACCACGCCCGGCGCGATGGGCTTTGACGTGGTCCACCTCAACCTGCACAAGACCTTCTCCACCCCGCACGGCGGCGGCGGACCCGGCGCGGGTCCGGTAGGCGCGAACAAGGTCCTCGCGCCCTTCCTGCCGGGCAAAGGGGAGGACAGCATCGGACGGGTCCGGGCGTATTATGGCTCCTTTGGCGTGCTGGTGAAAGCCTATTGCTATATCCGCACGCTCGGAGGCTCGGGGCTTCGGGAAGCCAGCGAGACGGCGGTTTTGAACGCGAACTGGCTGCTTAAGAAGTTGCGCGGCGCCTACGACGCGCCCCACGGGGAGTGGTGCATGCACGAGTTTGTTCTGAGCTGCGCGAAGCTGAAAGCGGAAACCGGCGTCAGCGCGATGGACGTCGCTAAGGGTTTGATTGATAAAGGCTTCCACCCGCCGACAGTGTATTTTCCCACCATCGTGCCCGAGAGCATGATGATCGAGCCGACCGAGACGGAAGCTCCCGAAACGCTGGAGGCGTTCGCCTCGGCAATGCTCGCGCTGTACGAGGACGCGCATGTAAATCCCGAAACGCTGCACAACGCCCCGGTCACAACACCGGTCGGCCGCTTAGACGCGACGGCGGCGGCGCGAAACCCGGTGATAAAGCGGTAGAGGTAAACGATCGTTCCCGTATTCGATGGCAAACAACCCCAACGGTATACAGCTAAACCTGTACAGCTACACAAAAAGCATCCCCCGGGAAACGACGGTCTCTCGGGGGATTTCGCGTGACCAATTTTCAGCCAGTTTGGAAAAGACGCGCCCCGCATTTTATGCCATAATGGGTTTACGCAGGAGAGGAGGTGTTCAGAGTGGAGATCAAAGAGCTGGTCGAGTATGTAGACGGGCATCTGGAGGAGGACGTAAGCCTTGTTACGCTGGGGAAGCTGTCCGGTTATTCTCCTTGGCATGTGTATAAGCTATTCAAGGTGTATACCGGGGAGCCGTATGCGTCGTATGTCCGGAAACGCAGGCTGTTCTTTGCCGCACAGG
>JAISVO010000010.1 GCA_031271525.1 Oscillospiraceae bacterium | reverse complement strand
CCATGTCTGGGCGTCCAGCGCGCGGACGCCCTCGCGGAGCATCGAATCGGCAAAGATGCCGTAGCCGCGTTTTGGGTCGCTGATCAGCACATGGGTCACGGCGCCCACCAGCTTGCCGTTCTGCAAAACAGGGCTGCCGCTCATCCCTTGAACAATCCCGCCCGTACGGGTCAGCAGGCCCTCGTCCGTCACGCGGATCATGAAGTTGCGGCAGTCTTCCCCCGAAAAAATCTTGACAATCTCAATCTCAAACCGCTCCACCGTATCGCCGCTCACATTCGATAGGATCTCGGCCTTCCCCAGTTCCGCCTCGCTGGGCCTCGCCACCGGGATGGGCTTCGCCAGCGGCGAACCCATCGCCTCCTTCCCGGTCAGGGTGCCGAATAACCCCTTGTCCGTGTTTCGGAGAAGATGGCCGTACGCCCTGTCGTCCCGGAACGCGCCCTTCAGCTCGCCCGGCGTGCCCGGCGTGCCCTGCCGCACCGACTCTACCCTGCTGTACAGCACATGCCCCGAACCCATCGGGAGGAGCCGTCCTGTCTCGGCCTCGTTGATGCCGTGGCCCAAAGCGCCGAACAGCCCTGTCTCCGGCTCGTAAAAGGTGATCGTACCGATTCCAGCCATGCTGTCCCGCACCCAGACGCCGATCCGGTATTTTCCGTCACTCGCGCTCCGCGCCGGGATCAGCGTCGTGTCGCAAAGCTTGCCGTCCCGGAGGAAGGTGACCGCCAGCGCTTCGCCGGACAGCTTTTCGGTCAGCGCCATCAGCTCGCCGACGGTCGACAGAGTGCGGTTTTGGATGTGCGTGATCATGTCGCCGCAAATGATCCCGGCTTCGTCCGCAGGGCTGACCGTGCCGTCCTCAGTGTTGACGGGAGCCATCCCCACAACCATCAGGCCGTCGGTCTGCAGTTTCACGCCCAGCGTGTGGCCGCCGGGGATCACGCTGCCCGGAAGAACCGGCTCCCGCGCGGCTTGCGCCGGAATGGGGGTAAGAAGTAATAAACAAAGGAGTATCGTTAAAGCTTTACGCATTATGCACCTCGCTGCGTCAATAGTTATACCCGTACTGTTCCACGGACGGCGATGTTTGAAACAGGGGGGATTCATCCAGAACAGGAACTTTTCCAAAGGTCCGTCCGCCCGGAATCCGCGCCGCGGTTGCGGGAGGGAAAAACCGGACGCCAAGAAAGAACAAGATAGGCAAAAATTTGTTTGCTTCACGATATCCGTTTATGGTATACTTTACCCGTTGGGAGGTGAGCGCCATGCGGGTCGCTATCGTCGGTTCCCGAACGCTGGACGAACGCTGCTATACCGTCTTGGAGGAGAGTGTCCCGCCGGGGGTGAGCGAGATCGTCAGCGGCGGCGCGGTGGGCGCGGACAGACTCGCGGAACGGTTCGCGGCGGAGCGGAACTTGATCCTGACCGTCATCCGGCCCGACTACAAAACATACGACCGTATGGCGCCGCTGATCAGAAACAGCCAGATCGTCGCGGAATCCGATTTTACCCTGATCCTGTGGGACGGAAAATCGCGCGGCTCGCTGAATGTTATTATGACCTGCATTCGAACAAATAAACCGTTTCGGGTCATGTTGATTAAATGACATTCCCCGGCGCGCAACGGCACAGCCCAAACATTCAAGAGCGTTGAAAACGCCGGAGGTTTCAATGCTCTTTTGCGGTAATGATTGTCATAACGGCCTACTTGCGTTTTCCCTTCCGGTATTGTATACTGTGGGAAAAAATAAAAAGACATAAGGGAGAGGCCGATGGGTAAAGGAAAACGCGCCGAGAGCGGAGGCTCTTGGATTCAAAGGTGCCTCGCGTTCATCACAACGCACAAGAAGATTGTGATCCTGGTCGCTTGCGCCGTGCTGGTGATCGCCGCCGGAGCGGCCGTTATTGCCGCGCTGCTGCCGATAAGCGCTCCCGAACCGGTGCCGTCGCCGTCCGTGCCGTCCCCCTCGCCCGTAAAGCCTAGCCCGCCCAAGCCGCCGTCCCCCCTCCCGTCGCCGACCCCGGAACCCCTCCCGTCGCCCTCGCCACAGGGTCCCGTCAACCCGTTGACCGGGCTTCCGCTCGAAGAGGAGGAAGCGCTCCAAAGGCGTCCGGTCGCGGTGATGCACAACAATTCGTATGACAAGAGCGGACGTCAGAACGCCCTGCCGATGCACGGCGTCTCGCGGGCGGACATTATCTATGAGGTTCTGGCGGAGGGCGGCATCACCCGGATGCTGGCGCTGTACCAAGATGTGTCAGAAATCCCCTCTCTCGGGGCGATCCGTTCGACAAGGACCTATTATCTCGAGCTCGCGCTGGCGTACGACGCCATCCTGAGCCACGCGGGGGGCAGTTATCAGGCGATTTACAAGGACATCCCCAATTGGGGGATGGATACCCTCAATGCGGAGCGCCTCGCCCGAACCTATTGGCGGGACGAGACCCGGATCGAACGGGGAACCGCGTTGGAGCACACGATGTTCACCTCGGGGGAAGCCCTGATGATCGCTATCGAGGCAATCGAGCGCAAAACGGTGCCGGAGGGATTCCAAAACGGGCTGACGTATGACGAGGAGACCGAGGTTACGGGAGAAGACGCGGGTACGCTCCGGGTACCCTTCACCAACACCAAGAACACATGGTTCCGCTACGACAGCGAAAAGGACGTCTATCTGGCGGAGGAGTATAACCTTCCCTTCCTAGACGGGGAAAACAGCGAACAGGTCGCGGTCACAAACGTCTTGGTGCTCAAAACCGGCATCAAGGTGATTGACAGCGAAGGGCGGCTGAGCGTCGACCTCGTCTCGGGCGGCGTCGGTTACGCCGTCTCGGGCGGGAAAGCAGTGCCGATCTCATGGAAAAGGGAGAGCTACGACGCGCCCTTCCAATATTTCGGCCAAGACGGCGAACCGCTGACGCTGCGCCCCGGCAAAGCGTATATCTGCATCACAGACATGGATCCCGATTTTACATGAAGCACTCAGAGATCCCGGCCGAAGCGAAACCGTGGGGCGAGAGTGACTAAACAGTAGGAGGAGTTAGAAACATGATCCGTATCGACATCACGGCGGCGAACGCCGAGGCGTTGCTGCCGCAGGCTCTGGCGGCGCAAAAAACCCTGCGGGAGAAGACCGGGCCCGGGAGCGAGTTCACCGATTGGGTTACCTTACCGGGCGACTATGACAAGGACGAGATCCGCCGGGTTA
>JAISVO010000145.1 GCA_031271525.1 Oscillospiraceae bacterium | reverse complement strand
TGTTTGCGCTGTCATACTGGTCTATGAACAGCAAAATGTTCATCCGTGCCCCCCTTTACGTGACTCTCTGTATGTTTGGTTTCGTCCTCCGGCACGCACGCCGCGCGTGCCGGAGGACGCCGCTGTCTACGCGTCCGCGACCGGATTGCCGTCCAACCATTCGGTGGCGACGGAGGACACCCCGTCCAGACAGCCTTCGGCGAAGGGGCTGGGCAGACCCGCGCCTTCCACCAATTCGGTGAAGGTTTTCGTCCCGGCGTAGCCGACGAAGCGCAGATACTTATCCCACGCTTCCTTATAGTCTTTCTGCGAAGCCGCCCAGAAGGCGAGCGCCATCGTCTGCGCGAGGCAGTAATCGATATAGTAGAACGGGCGCTCATAAATATGGGCTTGAAGCTGCCAGCGGCGTCCCTCGCGGTAAAAGTCGAAGTCGTTGTCGAGGTAGGGGCGGTACTTCGCCTCCAGCGAAAGCCAGCAATTGTTCCGCTGCTCGGGCGACCAGTCCGGGTTCGCGTAGATATGGTGCTGGAACTCGTCCACCATCGTGCCGTACGGAAGGAAAGTCAGCGCGCCGGAGAGGTGGGTGTAACGGTACTTCGCCGTCTGCCCGCCGAAGAACCCTTCCATCCAAGGCCAAGTGAAGAACTCCATACTCATCGAGTGGACTTCCGCCGTCTCATTGGTGTAGTACTGCAGATTTGTCGGATGTATATCCCGGGCGCGGTAGGAGGCGAACGCGTGACCCGCCTCGTGGGTCAGCACGTCCACGTCGCCGGCGGTCCCATTGAAGTTCGCGAAGATGAAGGGCGACTTGAACGCATAGAGCGTGATGCAGTAGCCGCCGACCGACTTCCCCTTCCGGGTCAAAACGTCGAACAGCTCGTTTTCCAACATAAAATTGAAGAACTCTTCGGTCTCGGGCGAAAGCTCGGTGTACATCTTCTTGCCGTGGGCGAAGATGTCATCCGGGGTCCCCTGCGGTTTGGCGTTGCCGGAGAGGAAATCCAGCGCGTCATCATAGACGGTGATCCTCTCGACGCCGATCCGTTTCGCCTTCTCGGCTTTCAGGCGCTCCGAGACGGGCACGACATACTTCACGATCTGGTCCCGGAAGGTTTTGACCATAGCCTCGTCGTAGCTGTTCCGGGTCATCCGGTAGTAACCCAGTTCGGTGAAGGTTTGGTAGCCTAGCCTCTTCGCCATCCGGTCCCGGACCGCCACCAACTCGCTGAACAACCGGTCCAGCTCGCCCTTCTGGGCTTCGCACCATCCGGCGACCGCCGCGCGGGCGGCTTTCCGGGTCTCGCGGTCGGGGTTCTCGTGGAAGGGGCCCATCTGCGCCAGCGTATAGGTCCCGCCCCGGAACTCGATCTGCGCCGACGCCAACAGTTTCGCGTAGTCGCTGCAGAGCTTGTTCTCCATCTGTGAATCGGGGATGTTTTCGGGCGAAAAGGTTTTCAAGCTCATCTCGATGTTCGTAAACATCAGGGTGCCGAACTTCTCCTCCATCGCGGCGCGGTGGGGGGAGGCGACCAGCGCTTTCTCAAAGTTCTGGGTGAACTCGCCGAGAACGGGGCCGGCCTCATCGAAGAAGCTTTTCTCGTCGTCGTAGAATTTGTCGGTGGTGTCCAGAGTATGCCGGGTGTAGGCAAGCCCGCCCATCGTGCCGAAATACGAGCTCAGCTCGTCGTATTTCCGGTATGTCTCAAAGGCGTCGGCGGGGGTTTTCGCGGTCTGGATCTCCCCGATCAAGGCGGTCAGGGTCTGCTTTGTTTCCTCCAGATCGGGGCGTTTGTACGGCATCTCGGAGAATTTCATGGTGGTCCTTCTTTCTTTCGTATGATGGATTTTACTCTTTACCGTTCAGCTCGGCTTCGCGCAGGATGTTGGTCTCGTAGGCAAAGGTCAATTGTGCGCGGCGGCGCTGCCGCGCGAACGCGAGCTCGATCAGCTCATCCAGCATGGCGCGGAAACTCAGCCCCCCCGCTTCCCACAGATAGAAAGCCATCGACCCCGGGATGGTATTCAGCTCGTTGAGGTAGAGGGTGTTCCGCAAGGTATCCCACAGGAAATCAACCCGCGCGGTCCCCGAACAACCCAGCGCCGAGAACGCGGACACCGCGAGCCTTTGGGCCTCCATGCTTTTTTCGGCGGGGATATCGGCGGGGATGACCCGCTTCTGCCCCGAAAGGCCGCTTTGCTTGCTCTTGCCGCCCGACTGATACTTGTCCTGATAGGTCAAAAACTGTTCGGTCATCACCGGCTCCTCGCAGACGCTCGCCCGCGCCTGTTCGCTGTCGCCGATCACCGCGCAGTTGACCTCCCGCATGTGGATCAAAGCCGGTTCGATCAATACCCGGGACGCGAAGGTGTACGCAAGCTCCAGCGCCGACTGGAGCTTTTCCCGGTTGTCGGCGCGGGATACGCCGACGCTGGAGCCAAGGTTCGCGGGCTTCACCATCACAGGGTACGGGAAGTGCGTCTCTAGCGCGTTCAGCGCTTTTTCGGGCGCTTTATGATACCGGTGCGAATCCATCACCAGATCCTCCAGTACCGGCAGCCCGGCAGCGCGCAAAAGCGCTTTCGCCACCGGCTTATCCATACTGAGCGCCGCCGAAAGGACGTCGCATCCGGTATACGGAAGCCCCGTCATCTCAAACAGTCCTTGCAGGCAACCGTCTTCGCCGAAGGTTCCATGCACCGCCGGAAGGGCCACGTCCACCGTCATCGGTTTGTCCGAACCGAACAGCTTCTTCGCGGTCGTGTGGAGCGCGACCCGTCCGCCCGAGCGGATCAAACAGACCTGCCGCCCGTTTTCCAGCAGCGCCGGGATGTCCCTGTAGCTCTCTATCCGATCAAACCCGCTCCCGGTGTAAAGACTTCCATCTTTTGCAATATACACCGGCAGAACGCCGTATTTCTCCCGGTCCAGCGCCGCGATCACCTGCATCCCGGTGATCACCGACACCTCATGTTCCACGCTTTTCCCGCCAAAAAACACGGCAACCTGCATACCCTATCTCCTTTTTAATAATTATCCGGCAAATCATTCTCGATCAGGACGGTTTTTACATCGGCGTCTATCGAAAGAACCCACTGGTAAGCGTCTTGGAAGGCTGTAAAGGTTTTTACTTTCTGCTCGTCATACCCGGCTTCGAGCAACCCGTTCCGGATCGGCTCGGTCTGTGCCCCCACTAAAACCGTGTAGTCGCAGACCTTCGCGATGTTTTGGCCAAATGCGAAATTCGCATTTTCCTCCTCTTCCCCCAGCTCTACCAGTCCGGGTGTGACGATCACCTTTACACCATCGAACATCGCCAGCGCTTGTAAGGCGGCGGCGGTCCCCGCCGGGTTCGCGTTATACGCGTCGTCGATCACGGTCAGACCGTTCCCTTTCGGAAGCAGTTCCAGACGGTGGTTCGCCGGCTTCAAGCGCCGTACGGCGGCGGGCAGGTCGCCGAGCGGGATGCCGAACCGCAGGGCGACCGCGATGGCGGCGGTGATATTCTCGGCGTTGTGCGCCCCCAGCAGGGAGGAGGTAAACGACTCGCGCTCGCCGGCCTTGGTCACGATGTCAAACCGCAGCCCGTTCGAGTCGGCGGACAGGTTTTCAGCGCGTACGTCTAAACTTTCGTCCTCCGAAACGGCGTAGCGGACAGCGTTGGGCACGCTTTCCCCCAACCGGCGGATCTCGCTGTTTCCCCATGAGAGGAAAGGCCACCCGTCCGGCGGCAGGGCGTCGATCAGCTCAAACTTGGTCTTTGAAACGGCGGCCTGCGTCCTGAACGTCTCCAAGTGCTGCGGCCCAATTGCGGTCAATACCCCGTGCTTCGGGCGGACGATGTCGCAAATCTCCCTGATGTCCCCCGGATGCCGCGCGCCCATTTCACAAACGAAGACGTTGTGGCTTGCCTCAAGTTTCTCCCGGATCGTCCGCACCACCCCCATCGGGGTGTTGTAGCTCTCGGGCGTCGCCAGCACGTTGTACCGCAGCGACAAAAGGCTTGCGATGTATGTCTTGACCGACGTCTTGCCGTAGCTTCCGGTCACGCCGATCACGGTCAGCCCGGGATGAAGTCTCTTCCGCGCGTCCTTGATATAATAACCGTTGACCGCCTTCTGCACCGGTGTCAGACAGACGTTCGCAAACGGCACCAGCAACAGTACGCCGACTCCGCCGGCGGCGAGGATCGCGAGCCGGAACCGCCCTCCCGCGAAATGCGCCCCAACGGCGAACACCGCCAGCAGAATCGCTGTGACGGCGAGGATCCGGACGGCGCGGCCGGTCAGCTTAAACGGCTTCTTCGCAGCCCCCCGCTTGGGGAGGATCAGCGGGATCCACGCCAGCAGCGCGGCGGCGGCG
>JAISVO010000062.1 GCA_031271525.1 Oscillospiraceae bacterium | reverse complement strand
CGGTGCGTAAACCGTAAGGGAACGCGACAACCAGCTCGCTTTCTCCCTCCGGCAGCGGGGGGAGGGGAAGGGTGCCGATGGATTTGTCAACATACCAGCGGCCGTCCGGCTTTCCGGCTGGGATACCGTTCAGCGTCACGGCGACGAGGCCGCTGTCCTCCAACGCCAGACGAAGCCCGGTCAACGCCCGGTCGCTCCGCAGAACGCAGCGCAGACGAAGGGTGTGAGGCGTCCCGGCGTCTTCCTCCGCCCAAGGCTGGGCGTGCGCCCCGCTGCGGAGTCGCCAGCCAAGTGCCTCCCGAACCCGGTTGTCCAGCTTCAGGATATCCAGTTCGGGTTGCCAAGCTCCGCCGTCCAAGGCGTAGGAAGCTTTATCCAGAAGGAGGACATTCGGCTCAGCGAGAGTGACCGGTACAACTTCCGGCAGGGATACCGCTTGAAGCCTTGGTTGTTGCTCGGGCATCCGGACAGGTACGGTGGCCGCTGTCCGCGGGGTGAGGCGGAGGAGCAGACTGTCGTGGTTATACAGCGTCTTTCTGACGGTCGTCTTACCCTCCGCCGCGACAGACGGCATGGCATGGCGAGTTCCGTCCATTGTGCGATACTCGGTCACGTCCCACTCTCCGTCCAGCGTGACGGTGAGGTTGTCCGCGCGGACCGCGTCGGGTTCGGTCTCCTCTTCGGCGTGGGCGAGGAAGAACCAGAGCCCGTCCCCGTCCCGGCGAAGCTGGTGGACATACGCCTCTTGGGCTGCCACAGCCGCCAAGCGATACGGTTCCAACGCTGACAGGATTACACCCCGCTCATTCGGGATTGTTTCGCACCGCTCTGAAAGTATGCCTACGAGGGGGGACAGTCCGGCGTCGACATACTCCGGCGCGCCGCCAATGAAGAGGATCCGCCCCCCAGCGTCCCGGAAGCGGCAGAGTCGGTCGTACGTGCTTCCTCGCAAGGTGAGTACACTTGGGACCACAACGATATCGTACCGCGCCGCCCCCACCGGAAAACCGGCGCTCATGTCGGCGTCTGCGGGGCATTGCCCGGGGAGCGTTGATTCGCAGAGGTAATCAAAATCAATGGCGGATTTTAGGAGCCATTCGCAGAGGGAATGGAATTCGTTATCCAAGCGCTCCCGCTCGAAACCGGTATGCTCGAGGTCGCCGAAGCGGAGCCAATAGCTTTCCACCGGGTGGACCACGGCGACGCGGCAGACGGCTTCCCCCCGTGTCAGGACCGTGTTAAGGCGGGCGTAGTGGTTTTCCAGCAACGGGTATTCGCGGTACCACGGGGCTTGATAGTTAAAGGTGCCGGGATAATCGCGCTTCGCCTCCCCCTTCATTGATACCCAGCTGAGGTGGGGCACCCGAACGGTGACGCCCAGCGCGGCCTGCCAGTCGCCCGCGAGCTTGTGTCCCCGGAAGTCGAAGTTCCAATTGGTGACTCCGTACAGCTCGCTCATGACACCGGGTGCGCCGTATTGCCTTGCCGCAGACTGCGCCTGTTTCGCCGTGGTGAACTCTCTCCTGTCGCAGAGCATATCGATCCCGGGGAGGCCAAAGGCGCGGTAGGACCGCATCGCGTCGCCCAACGCGATTGTTTGACTGATAAGCGATTCCTCGCTCATCATGTGTCCGGTCAGCATAATACCGTGCTTCCGGCACCACGCGCCGCACTGGTCGGCAAACGCTGAGGCGAACCGCTCTGCAACGTGGTCGTGGTAACGGTAGCGTACGCGGGATACCCGCCCTTCGGGCAGTTCCCATAGCAACTCGGGCAGGGACGCGAGCAAACTGTCACCGGGGACTGCTGCTTTGTACGTCTCCTCCAGGTCGGGCGTCCAAGGGAGAATCACATCCTGCCCGCTGTTCGCTTCCGGCAGCGCTCCCTTGGCGGTAAACTGCGGTTCATCGGTGAAGATCGCGGGGATCAACTTCCCGAAGTCCGCTTGCAGTTCCTCCGCGTAGCGGTCATGGGTGACGCGGAGAAATTCGGCAATCGCTCTTGGGTTGAGGGTATCGGCATAGGTCTGGTTGTTATACCATCCGCTGGGCAGGGCGGTCTCCCGATAGGCGTACAGCATTTCCCCGCAGCACTTTTCGTTCTCACTGACGGTCCGGTAGCTGTCCAAAGTGCCGTCGGGGCGGAGGATGACGTCAAAGCAAGCCAGTAATTCCCCGTTTTCCGCGCGATCCGAGAGGGCGGAGGCATCGCCGGTCGCCTGCGCGGACGAACCCGTACCGTAGCGGCGGCGGGTCAGCAGCAGTTGACACTGGCGGTATTCGAGGTTTTTGGTGACAATCCCCCCGGCTGCGCCGGAAGGCCAACGGTCCTCGTCGTACAGCCAGACGAGCATCCCCTCGTCCCGGCACTTCTCGACGCAAGCGCGGATCAACGCCATAAACTCGTCGCTTAGGTAGGTTGTGGACATCCCGGTGCGCACATGGAAGTGCGCGCCGCCGAAGCCCATCGCTTTGAGCTGTTCCAGTTGCCACGTCAACTCTTCGGCGTCTAAGCGGCAGTTCCACGCCCAAAACGGCGTGCCCCGGTACTCGCTTCCGGGGTTTTGGAATAGCTTCTCAGAAAATAGCTTACCGCTTTGAGGGTACAACATGGCGTGTTCCTCCTTATAAACTCCACAGTCGTTTCACGATGGCTTCGCCCACCTCGGCAGTGGTCGCTATGCCGCCCATGTCCGGGGTGAGGATTTTTGCGGCCGCCATATGGCACTCCATTACGTTTAGGATCCGGGCGGCGGCTTCCGGGTGTCCCAAATGTTCAAGCATTTGGGAAGCCGACCAGACAGCCGCGAGGGGATTTGCCAACTGTCGGCCCGCGATGTCGGGCGCCGATCCGTGGATCGGTTCGAACATCGAGGGATATTTTTTGGGCGGGTTAAGGTTCGCGCCGGCCGCAAGACCCATCCCGCCGGTAATCGCCGCGCCGAGGTCGGTCAGGATGTCCCCGAAGAGGTTGCTGGTGACGATCACACCGAACCGTCCGGGGTCCTTGACAAAGAACATGCTGGCGGCGTCCACCAGAAGCGAGTCGGTTACGACGTCCTGATACTCCGCCCCGATCCGCTCAAAAACCGAGTCCCAGAACACCATTGAGTAGTTGAGGGCGTTGCCTTTGCTCACGCTGGTGAGAGTCCGCTTTTCCGAACGCGCCAGCTCGAAGGCGTACCGGATGATCCGCTCGCAGCCAAGACGGGAAAAGACGCCGGTCTGGAGAACAACCTCCCGCTCCTCGCCCCGGAAGAGCCAGTCACCTTTCCCGGCGTATTCGCCTTCGCTGTTTTCCCGGACAACGATCATATCGATCCCCCCCGGCCCGATTCCCTTCAAGGGGCAGGAAGCGCCTCTCAGCAGCTTGATCGGGCGGAGGTTAACATACTGGTCGAAGCTATGCCGGATGGTCAGCAGCAGATCCCAAAGGGAGATGTGATCGGGTACGCCGGGAGCGCCCACCGCGCCAAGATAAATCGCCTCAAACCCCGACAGGGTCTTAATTCCGTCGTCCGGCATCATCCGCCCGGTATGAAGGTAGTGTTCGCATCCCCAAGGGAAATAGCTATAGCGGAACCGGAAGCCGCCATCGGTTTCCGCGGCGGCGTCCAAAACCCGGATGCCCTCGGCGATTACTTCAGGACCGATCCCATCTCCGGCGATAACCGCGATATTGTGGATTGTCATTCGTCCTTACCCCCGACCGTCCGGAACGATGTTCCCCAGCGGCGCAACCGTTCCGTATACGCCTCGTTGTGCCGCCAGTCCCGCCAAATCGTCAGAAGCGTCAGGTCCTCCGTCCCGGCGCTATTGTCCAGCGCGTGGAAGGTTCCGGCGGGGATGAAAATGACTTGACCGCTTCCAATTTCAATCCGATCATCGCCCAGCGTCAGTTCGGCTCGCCCCGAGAGGATGTAGTAGATTTCGTCGCCGTCATGGACCGCGCCATCCAGAGATGCGCCCCCCCGCAGGGTACCGTGGTTGATCTGGACGCAGTCCTCCCGCCCGGTGATTACGTGGTCGAGGATCATCCGGGAGGCGTAGTCCCCGAACTCCAGCGGCAGGACGTTGTCAACGGAGACGCGCCGGG
>JAISVO010000049.1 GCA_031271525.1 Oscillospiraceae bacterium | reverse complement strand
CTTTGAGTTGTTTGAATCGCTGTAAGGCGTGATGACCACGGCGCGCAGTCTGTGGAAGCGGCTCTGTTCAACTGTGTACATCCCCCGGCATCCGTAATACGGAAGCCGGGGGATGTCGTAGGGGCGAACTGCGTCACCCCCGCATACTTGACAATTTTGCGGTTGGCATTTTCCCCGTCCTATGGTATAATGCTGGGGGCAGACAGGGGGGAATACGGTGGACGCGATCAGCGTTTCCGAACTGACCGAACACATCCGGCGGATGTTTGAGGACGACGAGGCTTTAGCGACCGTGCTGGTGAGGGGCGAGGTGTCGAGCTATAAGCGGTATCCGTCCGGTCACCATTACTTCACGTTGAAGGACGACAAGAGCGTCCTTCGCTCGGTGATGTTTAAGAGCGATGCCGACCGGCTGACCTTCCGACCGTCCGACGGAATGTCGGTGGTCGCGAGCGGGCGGATCGCGGTTTATCCCCGTGACGGGCAGTATCAGCTCTATTGCCGCCAGATGGTGCCCGACGGCGCGGGTTCACTCGCGATGGCGTTCGAGGAGCTCAAGCGCCGCTTGGAATCCGAAGGATTGTTCGATCCGCGTCACAAGAAACCGCTGCCGCCCTTCCCGGGGCGGATAGTGCTGGTCACAAGCCCCGCCGGGGCTGCCGTGCGGGATATGATCCGGATCCTCGGGCGCCGCTGGCCGCTGTGCGAGGTGGTTGTCGCCCCGGTGCGGGTGCAGGGGGAGGAAGCCCCCGAGGAGATCGCCGCCGCCATCCGCTACTGCGACCGCAAATCGGTCGCGGACGTTATCATCACCGGGCGGGGAGGCGGATCGCCCGAGGATTTGTGGGCCTTCAACGACGAGAGGGTCGCCCGGGCGATCTTCGGCAGCGCAACCCCGGTCATCTCGGCGGTCGGTCACGAGCCGGATGTAACCATCGCGGACTTTGTCGCGGATGTCCGCGCCGCGACTCCGAGCCACGCGGCGGAGCTGGCCGTCCCCGACACCGAGGAGTGGGTGAAGCGCCTGCGGGACATCAGCCGCCGTCTGTCTCCCGACCGTTACTTCTCCGACAGGCGGCAGCAGCTCGACCGTTTGGGAGAGAGGCTTGCCGGGATGTGGGAGCGGGGAGCGCAGCCGCGCAGCCGCGCGCTGGCGTCCTTAGCCGCCCGGCTGGACGCGCTCAGCCCGCTGAAGGTTCTCGCGAGGGGATACGCGGTGGCGGAGAACGCCGCCGGAGTTCCCGTCCGTTCGGTTTACGATGTCTCACCGGGGGACATGCTGAATATACGACTCCTTGAGGGCAGGATCAGATCAAAAGTAACCGAGATAATGGAGCCTTTTCCCGATTCGGCACCATCGCGCATGTGAGACGGATCACAAGCTCCAAGGTCCATCTAGTGTTGGAGGGTATGTACGTTGGCGGAGAAGAAAAAAACATTTGAAGAGAGCGTCGGCCGGATCAACGAGATCATCCGAGGTTTGGAGCGGGGGGACACCCCGCTGGAGGACTCAATCAAGCTCTTTGAGGAGGGCGCGAAGCTGGCGGGCTACTGCGAGACCCTCTTGCGTACCGCTGAGCAGCGGGTCGCAAAGCTGACCAAGACGGCGGAGAACACTGTGGAGGAACAACCCTTTGAGCAAGTTGACTGACGCTCGGTTGGAGGAATATATCGCGGCGGTAGACGACGCCCTCAACAAATATCTGCCTGTCCGGGAAATTCCGCAGAAGCGGTTGCTGGACGCAATGCGCTACAGCCTGTTTACCGGTGGGAAGCGTCTCCGTCCGGTGATGCTTTTGGAGTTTTGCCGGATGTGCGGCGGCGTTTGGACGGATGCTCTCCCGTTTGCCTGCGCGTTGGAAATGATCCACACCTATTCGCTGATCCATGACGATCTGCCCTGTATGGACAACGATGATACCCGGCGGGGCAAACCGGCAAGTCACATTGTCTACGGCGAGGCGACGGCGCTGCTTGCGGGGAGCGCTCTCCTTTCGGCGGCATTTGAGGTGATGCTCGGCTCGAATGCACCCGGAGCGTTTGAAGCCGCCCGGATCATCGCTTCGGCGTCGGGGCTGGACGGGATCGCCGGAGGTCAGGAGTTGGATCTGCGCCGGGAGGGGGAGGAGTCGGTGATCCACCGATTCAAAACAGCTGCCATCTTTATTGCGGCTTCCGAAGCGGGATGTATTTTGGCGGGCGCGGAGGATAAACGCGCGGTTGCGGTTGACTTCGGCCTGCGATTCGGGCTGGGGTTCCAGTACGCGGATGACTACGCCGATTCGGGCGGGATCCACGCCCACCGGATTAACGCCGAGCTATGCTTTGAGGAAGCCCTCCTCTGTCTGGAGTCCTTCCCGGACCATACGCTGATCGCGTCGCTGATCGCGTCGCTCCGGAAGGGGGTCGCGGCATGAGGGCCGCCGTAAACTTCCTGACGGGCAACCACATCATCAACGTCTCCATCTTGGCCTTCCTCACGGCGCAGGTTCTGAAGGTGTTGATTCTCCTGATCCGCTATAAAAAGCTGGATTTTCGGAGACTCTTGGGTTCGGGCGGTATGCCCTCCTCCCATTCGGCGATTGTCTGCGCGATGGCCGCCTCGGTGGGGAAGCTCTACCGGCTGGATTCGGGGCTGTTCGCCATCGCGGCGGTCATCGCGATCGTCGTGATGTTCGACGCGTCCAACGTCCGGCGGTCTGCCGGGGAACAAGCGAAGATCTTAAACTATATCATGGAAAACTGGGGCCACCAGAAGCCGGAGTTTGTGGTGAAAGAGCTGAAGGAACTGCTGGGGCACACCCCCTTTGAGGTCTTCGCGGGGGCGGCGCTCGGCCTGCTGTTCGGCGTCTGTATCCCCGCGCCGGCTCTCCCGGCAGTTATCGGAGGTTAAGATGCGGTTGTTTGACCGATACCTGCAATCGGTAAAAGAGATACCCGAGGACCGGTTGGATGCCTTCTGCGCGGAAATTCGCTCCTTCCTGATCAAGAACGTCGCTAAGACGGGCGGGCACCTCGCCTCCAACCTCGGCGTCGTCGAGCTGACGGTTGCCCTCCACCGTGTCTTCGACACGGCGTCCGACCGGATCGTCTTCGACGTGGGGCACCAGTGCTATGTCCACAAGCTCCTGACCGGACGGAAGGACGGCTTTCCGAATATGCGCTCCTTCGGCGGGATGTCGGGCTTCCCGAAACCCGGCGAGAGCGTCCATGACGCCTTCGCGGCGGGCCACGCCTCCACGTCGGTCTCGGCGGCATTGGGCTTCGCCCGGGCGCGCACCCTGTTAAAAGAGGGATACCATTGCGTCGCCGTTTTGGGGGACGGTGCGCTGACCGGCGGTTTGGCGTACGAAGGACTGAACGATGCCGGGCAGAGCGGCGAGCCGTTGATCGTCGTATTAAACGATAACGGTATGTCGATCAAGAAGAATGTCGGCGGGGTGGCGCGCCACCTCACCAAGCTCCGTCTCCAGCCTCGCTACTTCAACGCGAAGCGCTTCACTCACAGGCTCCTTGATCCCCTGCCGGCGGGGCGGGCGGTCGCCCGGTTCCTCCATCGGGGCAAGGAGTTTATCAAAAACGCGGTCATCCCCGGCTCTCTCTTTGCCCAGATGGGGTTCGAGTACCTCGGCCCCACCGACGGACACGACATCAAGGCGGTTACGAATCTCTTCCGGCAGGCGGCGACGCTGAAAAAGCCGGTCCTGATCCACCTTGTCACCCAGAAGGGGCGGGGCTATGCCTTTTCGGAGAACAACCCGAGCAAGTACCACGGTGTCAAGAGCTTCCGGGTCGCTTACGGCGTGGGGGACGAAGCGGCCTGCGACGCCTTCTCCCGCCGCTTCGGCGATATCCTGACAAACTTAGCCGAGACGGACAGGAAGATTGTTGCCGTTACGGCCGCGATGCAGACGGGCACCGGGTTGGACAGATTCGCGGAGCGCTTCCCCCACCGCTTCTTTGACGTGGGGATCGCGGAGAGCCACGCAGTCACGATGGCGGCGGCAATGGCGAAGCAGGGCTTGCGCCCGGTGGTCGCGGTCTATTCTACCTTCCTCCAGCGCGCTTATGACCAAATCGTCCACGATGTCGCGCTACAAAACCTTCCTGTCGTCTTCGTTGTGAGCCACGCGGGTCTCTGCGGAGAGGACGGCGAGACGCATCATGGGGTTTTCGATCCCTTCTTCCTCGCGTCGGTGCCGAACCTCACCCTCCGGACACCCTGCACCGCCTACGAGCTAGACCGTATCTTAATGGACGCGCTGAACGGAACGGGGCCCGTCGCCATTCGCATCCCCAAGACGCCGCTGCCGCTGCCCGATCTCTTCCTGCCGGCGAGACGCTGCCGGGAAGGCTCGGACGCGACCATCCTCACTTACGGAGGGATGACGGGAGTCGCCTTGGAGACTGCGGAGCGTCTTACCGGGACGATTTCGGTCGGCGTCACGTCGCTCACCTCACTGAAACCCCTGCCCGAGGTGATCCCGACGGAGGGTGAGGTATTCATTTTGGAGGACAATCCGGGCTTTTTGGCGGGGAAGGTGAAGGGGGTAGCGATCAACACCGGCGACCGTTTCATCCCCCAAGGCTCGGAAGCCGATCTCCTTCGGTTCTGCCGACTCGACGCCGCCTCGGTGTCGTCCTTGATTGCTTCCGCTTTCGGGCGGGATCGCCGGTATGGCTGAGAGGATGCGTTTGGATGCCCTTCTGACCGAACTGGGTCTGTTCGACAGCCGGGAGAAGGCGAAGGCGGCCGTCATGAGCGGGGAGGTTTACGTCAACGGGCAGAAGGAGGACAAGCCGGG
>JAISVO010000032.1 GCA_031271525.1 Oscillospiraceae bacterium | reverse complement strand
ACCGGCTGCGGGTTTACACCGCAGTACAAGGGACTGCAAGAGCTGTACGGCAAGTACAAGGACAGGGGATTTGAGATCCTCGACTTCCCCTGCAACCAGTTCGGCAACCAAGCGCCGGGGACCGACGAGGAGATTGGCGCATTCTGCACCGGGCGGTTCGGTGTCACCTTCCGCCAGTTCGCGAAAATCAACGTCAACGGTGACGGCGAAAGCCCGCTCTACACATGGCTCAAAAAACAGAAGGGCGGGATCGGCGGCGGCAAGATCAAATGGAATTTTACCAAGTTCCTCATCAACAAAAACGGCGAGGTCGTCGCACGCTTTGCCCCGACCAAAACGCCGGAAAGTCTTGAAAAGGACATCGCAAAACTCCTATGAAACCTTACGAACAGTTAAAGCTCAAGAATCAGCTCTGCTTTCCGCTGTACGCGGCGGCGAAGGAGGTCGTCGGCAAATACAAACCCTTCCTCGACGGGATCGGCTTGACGTATACCCAATACATTGCTATGATGGTGCTGTGGGAACGGAAGGAGATCGGGGTCAAGGAGCTGGGCGAGTATCTGTACCTAGAGTCCAGCACATTGACACCGCTGTTGAAACGTTTGGAAAGCAAAGGCTTTTTAGCGCGCAACCGCTCGGACCGTGACGAACGCTCGGTGATCATCACCCTCACCGAGGAGGGGGAACGGTTAAAAGAGCAAGCGGCGGCTGTCCCGGCGAAATTAAAAAAATGTCTGCCGTTGACTGAGAACGACGCGAAGACACTGTACCATCTACTGTATAAGCTGCTGGGGGTGTCGGATTGAGCGAATTGACGCTGGAGAAATATTTAAGCGACGGAATGAACGCGTTTATCCGGGATTTGATTCGGGAGACGGTTGTTAATCCCAAGGAAAGCGTCTTCGCAGCAAAATTTTCTCTAGCCGCAAAAAAGGCGGAGCGCCGCCGGCACCGGTATGAGGAAATGGGGGAGCATATCCCGTCCTTTCTGATCGCGAGCATCACCGGCAACTGCAACTTAAGGTGCGCCGGGTGCTACGACCAGTCCTTCCACAGCTGCGCCGGGGCGGCTGGGGGAAAGTTTTTAGCCAAGCCGAAGAATTGGGCGTTTCGGCGATCCTGCTGGCGGGCGGGGAACCGCTGACGCGTCCGGATGTGTTGGAGGAAGCGGCGGCGCACCCGGCGGTGTTGTTCCCGGTCTTCACCAACGGCACGCTGATCGACGAAGCAGCGCTGAAATTGCTGGATCAACATCGGAACTTGGTCCCCGTCATCAGTGTCGAAGGGGATAGGGAGCAGACCGACGCCCGCCGGGGAGCGGGCATCCACCGGAAGACGATGGACGCTATGCAAAAGCTCACCGAGCGGAAACTGTTGTTCGGAGTATCCGTTACCGTCACGGGAGAAAACCTGAAAACCGTAACCGGCGGCGCGTTTATCGGCGACTTGCGGCGGAGAGGGAGCAGAGCGGTTGTGTTTGTGGAGTATGTTCCAGTGGAAAGCCCGGGGCTTGCGCTGAGCGAAGCCGAACGGACAGTCCTCTCGGACCGGGTCGCGGAGATCCGGGCGGAGGGGAAGGAGATCGTCCTCTCCTTTCCCGGCGATGAGAAGGAAGCCGGCGGATGTCTCGCGGCGGGCCGCGGCTTTTTCCACATCAACGCAGCCCTCGGGGCGGAGCCATGCCCTTTCGCCCCGGTTTCGGACCGTAGCCTCAAAGACATAACCCTGCGGGAAGCGTTGAAGTCCCCGCTGTTTACGGCGCTCCGGGAAAACGGGGCGTTGCTGGAGCACACCGGCGGCTGTGCGCTGTTCGGGAAGCTGGAATTGTTAGAATCACTCAAAATAGCTCAATAAGAGAGGGATCCCGCATGCAAGCGATTATGGAGCCGATCTTTGAGATTCCCTACCTCATCGGTGTCGTCACCCTCGGTGTTCTCATCCTGCGGGCCGCAAAAGGACGGGCGCAATTCACCCTGTTTGGGATCATGGCGGTCATCTTAGGCTGCGGCGACGCGTTCCACCTAGTTCCCCGCGTCTACGCGCTCTGGACGGACGGTACGGCAAACCACCCGGTATCGCTCGGGATCGGGACCCTGATTACCTCGATAACGATGACAATCTTCTACGTGATCTTCTACCATGTTTGGCAGCTGCGGTACGGTGTCAAGAACACCGCCGTCAAGACGGCGGTGTGGGTGCTGGCGGTTGTCCGGATCGCGCTCTGTATCCTTCCGCAGAACCGCTGGACCGATCCCGACGCGCCGTTAAGCTGGGGGATCCTCCGCAATATCCCCTTCTTGGTTCTCGGGGTAATCATTATCGTCCTCTGGTTTACCGGGGCGAAGAAGAACGGTGACAAAGCCTTCCGGTTCATGTGGCTCGCCGTGACCCTCAGCTTTGCCTTCTACCTCCCGGTCGTGCTGTTCGCGGACGCCGTCCCGGCCCTCGGGGCGCTGATGATCCCCAAAACCTGCGCCTATGTGTGGATCGTCTGGATGGGCTACGCGGACGTCAAGAAGGTCACTGGATAGAAACTAACGCCGGCGGCGCGACAGGAACCGCGCCGCCGACGACTTCGACGCCGGTGTAGTACCAGCGTAAGATCTCCCGGTGGTCAAAGCCGTCCAGCGCGAGTTGACGAGCGCCGAACTGGCTCATCCCCACCCCGTGCCCGTGCGCCCCGCCGGGGAACTCGTCGTCAAACGGACTCTCCACGCTCTGCAAATACGGCACATCCGTCCCCCACGCCTCGGCGGCCGAGCGGGTTCGCCCCGGCGAGGCGGAGAAAAAGACCGCCTCGATCGGCTCTCCTTGATAGGTGACGATCTCTCCCTCCGTCCCGTCCACCGCGTCCCGCACAAGGGCCGCGTAGATTTCATACTCCTCCCCCCACGAGGCGCGGTACTCTTCCAGTGGGGTGAAGGCGAGACAGCACTTGGGATCGGAACAGAGGATCGCCTCCTTGTGGTAGGGGTGTTTACCGGCGTACTCCACTAAGGTGCGGATCGCGACCGCCTGCGCCTTCAGCGCTTCTTCTGGGTAAAGGGCGGGCATCTCGGCGGAAAGCGCGCCATAGAGGTACTCCGATAGGGGAAGGGTTAGCACTTCGTCTTGATGGAGGATGGCGACGGTCTCTTCTTCGTCGGGGAGCGCTTTTTCGTTGTCATCCTCGCTCTCCTCGCCGAAGACCGGCTCCGCCGGCTGGGGAAATTCTTCTTCCTGAACGGGGGCGGGGTCCGCCCTACCGGCGGTTAAAAGAGGAATGGCAAACGCCGCAAGAAAGAGCGCGACGCTGGCAAGCACAATTCGTTTCATCGGTCACCTCAAATAATATGTGAATTCTCGCATTATTGTTGGATCGTTTTGACTTTTTATACAAAACCCTTGACGTACCCCAGCCTGTCGGATATAATGGAGGGGTTCAAGCGCGTCAAAGGGGCTGGAGTTGATGACCGGTAAGGTTCAATCATTTATAGACAACCTATGCGAAGACTACCCCAAAAATAACCACATAGACTCTGACGCCTACCGTAACGAGAACGTCAAGCGGGGCTTACGCAACGCGGACGGCACAGGCGTATTGGTGGGCTTGACCCGGATCGGGTCGGCGCAGGGATATTTTGTACAGGACGGCGACCGGATCCCGATGGACGGTCGTCTGCTTTATCGGGGAATCGACGTGCGTGACCTTGTCGCGGGCGTCATTGAGGACGGACGTTTCGGTTTTGAGGAGATTATCTATCTCCTCCTATGCGGTCTTCTCCCCGGACGGGAGCAGCTGGACTCTTTTACCGAGGTGATTGGCGAGCTGCGGCATTTGCCGCGCGGGTTCACTGAGGACGCGATCATGAAGAACCCCAGCCCGGATATTATGAACAAGGTGGCGAGTTGCATCCTCGCCCTGTACTCATACGACAACGACCCGGATAACGCGGACCTCGGCAACCTGCTCCGCCAGAGCATGGAATTGACAGCCCGTGTTCCGGTCATCGTCGCTCATGCCTTCGCGGTCAAGCGCCACTACTACGACCACGAGAGCTTAGTGCTCCATCTCCCCCAGAACGGGCTGTCCATCGCGGAAAATTTTTTGCACAGCATCCGTCCGGATAAGCAATATACCCCGGAGGAAGCGCATCTCCTCGACCTCTGCCTGATCCTCCACGCGGAGCACGGAGGCGGCAACAACTCCACCTTCGCCTGCCGCACCCTATCCTCCTCCGGAACCGATACATATTCCGCCATCAGCGCGGCTGTCGGATCCCTCAAGGGTCCGTTGCACGGCGGCGCAAACAACCAAGTCATGGAGATGTTCGGGTATATCAAGCGGGATGTGAAGGACTGGGAGGATGACGACGAAATCTCAGCGTACTTGGAAAAGCTGATCCGCAAGCAGGCGGGCAACCGCTCGGGGAAAATCTACGGCATGGGACACGCCGTCTACACCCTCTCCGACCCCCGGGCGATCCTCTTAAAAAAGTACGCCCGCGACCTTGCCCCCCGCCACAACTGTCTCGCGGAGTTCAACCTTCTTGAAGCGGTGGAGCGCCTGACCCCAAAGGTCTTCGCCTCGGTCAAGGGGGATGTGAAGACGATCTCCGCCAATGTTGATATGTATTCGGGTCTTGTCTATCAGATGCTGGGTATCCCCGCCGAGATGTACACCCCCATCTTCGCCGTCGCGAGGATCGCCGGATGGTGCGCCCACCGGATCGAGGAGACGATGTACGGTGGGCGGATCATGCGTCCCGCCTATCGCAACCTGCTCGGCAGCAACGCATACACCCCTATCGAAGAGAGGTAGGAAAGAAGGTTTACTTGATGCTTCCCCTGATCGTCACAATACTCTGCGCGATTGCGGCCGCCGTCCTGCGCGGGTTCCAGCTCGCTTCCTCTTTCGACCCCGCGACCATGCTGATTGCAGCCGGCGACCCGCTGACAATTGGTCTGATGGCGCTCTGTGTTTTTTTTCTCATCGGCGTGGCTGTTTACGCGATATTCGCCGCGAAGCTGAAGAAGCAGGCGGAGCCGCCGAAACCGTTCGGAAGCATCTACCAGTTTGTCGAGATGGCCGCCGCGATTTGTCTTGCCTCGGCTTCGACGGTGGACTTCTATATCGGGTTCCGGGAAGTACGGGTGTCGATGATCTGCCTTGGGGTACTGGGACTGCTGGCGTCGGTTTCGATCCTCCTTACTGGGCTGACCGCGAACCGCTTAAAGCACAACACCGCGACGGGGTTCTGGTTCACCCTCCCGGTGTACTGGTGCTGTTTCCTTCTCTTCACCGACTTTGTCGGCTACGCCGGTAACCATGTACGGAATGCCTATATGTATGGGATGCTGGCGTCTGTCTTCTGCATCCTCGCTCTCGGCGCGGCGGCATCCCTCTTCTTCGGCGGCGCGAAGCGGGGACGGATGTTCTTCTACACCCTCGCAGCGCTCTTCTTCGCCTGTCTGACCCTCGGCGGTTCTCTGCTTGCCCGGTTGGTCCTGAGCCCTGAAATCCTCCCCGACGCCGCGTTTATCCCGATTTCGGGGATGTTGAAGTATACGTTTATTGCGCTCCATGCGGCAGCCCTGTCCTTTGCCGTTCAAAACGGATGGCTCACACCGTCTGTCAAACCGGAGTCGCCCGAAGAACCCGAACAGATAGAAGGCTCTATAGAAGGAGGTGAGATGGAATGAAATTTTTGTTGTTTGGCATCGCATTGAACCTATTCGGTTGTTTCTTCGCGTTGGCCGAGTTCAATGTGGCTGATTTTGGGAACACCACCCTCGGCCTTGTCCTCTGCATCGCCGGTATGCTTTCCGCCCTCATCGGGCTCGTTCTTCCAGACCGGAAAAAGTAAATACCCAATACAGTAAAAAGGGCCGTAACGGCCCTTTTTGCGTAGCCTCAAGTCAAAGTCCCACGCATTTGCTGTACTAGAGCATATAGACCAATCCTTCGCGCTCGAGGGGCAGTTATAATTACAACCGGCTTGAAATTTTACCGGAAAATACCTTGGCGGCATTGCCTCTTGTACTCACTGGGGGTCACACCCGCAATACGTTTGAAGAGCGTGGAAAAGTAGGAAAAATTGTCAAAGCCGATTTCAATGGCCACCTCACTGATGTTTAACCGGCCTTCGGCGATCAGTTCCTTTGCGCGCTTTATGCGGAGTTCGTTGATATAGTCTTTCAAGTAGCAACCCGTTTCGGAGCGGAACAGCTTTGAAACATAGTCCGACGACAGCATGACCGCGCGCGCGATGTCGTCTCGGGAGATGTTTTCCGTGAAATGCTTTTCCGTATAGCGCTTGACGCGGGCGACCACCGTCTCTATCTTCCGTGCGTCGGCAATGGCGGCGAGGGCGCGATCTGTTAGATAACTGATCCACTTCATCATGTCGTACAATGAATTTTCACTCGCCGACCGAAGGGCCGCCGCCCCCTCGTTGAGGAAAAGCTCGTGGGCGAGTATCTTTTCTCTGGTCAACAATTGGAACAC